>NZ_BAAARE010000005.1:0-249248 GCF_039532035.1 Terrabacter carboxydivorans
TCATCGTGATGATTCCGTTCGAGAGATCTGTGGAAGGTGAACTCGAAGGATCACGCGGTGGCCGCTCCTACGTCCACGACCGGGACGAACTCGGCGACCGCGCTACACCACTATCGGGGACTTAACTGTCGACTGGTACAACCACAACCGGCTGCACTCCTGGTGCGGCGACGTTCCCCCGGCCGAGTACGAGGAGCATTACTACCGTCAGAACACCGACACGGACACCGCCGAGTCGGCACAACCCAGCCTCCACTAAACCCGGAGCGGTTCACCCCAGTGCGCCAGCGCGCCAACTCGGCCCCGGCGAGACTCGCGCGCCCCGACCCCGATGCGCCAGCGCGCCAGCTCAGCCCGGGGGGGATCGACGTCAGTCGGCGGCGGGTGCGAGCTCGTCGGCGTAGGCCCGCAGGGCGCGACGGTAGGCCTGGGTGTCGACGTCGGTCGTTGCCTCGAGCGTGCCTCTGATGAGGTCGGCGACCGCCTGACGCTCCTGACCGAGGTCGGCCTGCACCAGGGCGCGCAGCATCAGCGCGGCGGTGTTGTGCGGCCGGGCCTCCAGCACGTCGGCGAGGAGGGCCTGGGCCTCGGCGGCGCGTCCCACGACGCGCAGGCTCGAGGCGAGCTGGAGCTGGGCGCGGTGCCGGTGCGGCTCGCGAAGGCCGCCCGCAAGGGCCTCCTCGTAGAGGCCGATGGCGCCCTGCTCGTCGCCCATGGCGTCCTTGGCGCCGGCCAGCTCGAAGACGAGCCGGGCATCACCGGGGTGGTCGTCGACGAGCTGCTGGGCGGCCCCGAGCCGGGCTGCCTCGTCGGTGGTCTCCCACAGCGCCGCGATCTCCGCCTCGAGCTCGTGCTCTCCGCGTGCGGCGACGACCTTGCGGCGGATCGCCCGGGCGTCGTCGACCTTGCCGCCGTGGTCGCGGATCCAGGCGTCCACCTGCGTCCGCTCCGCGTGGCACATCAGGGCGATGACGTCGCCCTCGAGCGCGTGCGGCACGAGGGCCTCGAGGGCCTCGAGCTCAGTGCCGTAGCCGGGCACGTCGAGGACGCCGACCTTGGCGAGCCCCTCGCGGAACAGCGCGAGCAGGTCGTCGGCCTCGCGACCGCGCAGGTAGTGCTCGGCGACCTTGAGGGCGACCTCCTCGGCGCCCCGTCCGGCGATCTCTCCCATCGCGACGATGGCCTCGTCGGCGCGGTCACCGGCGCAGCCGAGGCCGAGCCGGACGGCGCCGCCGGGGGCGGCCAGTCCGCGCGAGACCTCGAGCAGCGCCTCGAGCCCGGCCTCGTTGTGGGCCATGTCCATGATGACCGTGGCCTTGCCGCCACTCGCGAGGGGCAGCGAGTAGGTGTTGAGGCGTCCCCAGTTGTGCTCCGGGTCGGGCGCGAAGGTGCGCAGTCCCTCGACGACCGCCGAGCGGGGCACACCGAGGCCGAGCGCAGCGGCCGCGCCGGTCAGGGCGTTGGCGATGTTGTTGTGCGACAGGCCGCTCAGGGTCATGGGGACGTCGACGATCTTGACGAGCCGGTCGGGGTCGCCGTTGGGCGAGAGCACGACGATCTCGCCGTCGAGGACGGTGATGCCGCGGCCGCCGGAGTTGATCGACTCCCACAGCGCGGGTGATGCCGGGTCGAGGCTGAAGGCCCACGGCTTGGCCTTGATGCCGAAGCGCATGGCCCACACGCGCGGGTCGTCGCCGTTGAGCACGACCCAGCCCTGGGGCTTGGTGACCGTCGTGACGATGGCCTTGACCTCGGCGAGCTGGTCGAGGGTGTCGATGCCCTGCAGCCCGAGGTGGTCGGCGCTGACGTTGGTGACGACGCTGACGTCGTTGGCCGTGACGCCCATGCCCTTGAGCAGCATGCCGCCGCGGGCGGTCTCGAGGATGCCGATGTCGAGGCCCGGCGTCTCGAGGACCCCGCGAGCTCCGGCAGGCCCGGAGAAGTCGCCCTCCTCCTTGGTCTCGCCCATGACGACGACGCCGTCGGTCGAGCTCCACGCCGTCGTCAGACCGGCGCTCATGCACATGTGGGCCATGAGCCGGGTCGTCGTCGTCTTGCCGTTGGTGCCGGTGACGGACGCGACGGGCACCGTCGGCGTGATGACGCTGGGGCCCGGACCGTCCGGCGCCGCGAGGATGACGGCAGCAGCCGCCTCGATGACCTCGTCGGCGCGCCGGGACGGGTCGAGCAGACCTGCCATGACGGCGCCGAGCTGCTCCCCCGCCACCCGGCCGCGGGTGCGGTGCACCCAGGGGAAGGCCAGCACGACGTCCTCGACGGTCTGACCGGCCCGAACGCGTACGCCCAGGCGTCCGGCCCCGATCTCGGTGCCCACCCGACGGGTGACCGTGCGGATGACCCGCATGACGAAACGCTGGCGCAGCGCCGTGCCGCGCTTGCCGGGGCGCGCCGACCGCATGCCCAGCCTGCGGGCCAGGGCCTCGGCGTCGGTGCGCTTGAGGTCGAGGTAGCCGGGGACGTGCAGAATGACCTTGATCGTCGGGCGCGCGAAGTAGAGGTTGGGCCCGTCGAGCACCCTCACCTCGTCGACCCGTACCTGGGCCACGGGGGCCGTGGCGTCAGCCGGGTCGGTCGGCGTCAGGGGGCTGGACTCGGTCCCGGCGTGAGGCATGGGGAGGACTCTAGCGAGAGCGGCGGAGGCCCTGCGACGTCACTGCCCCATGGCGTGTACGCCGCCGTCGACGTGGACGATCTCCCCTGTCGTGGCAGGGAACCAGTCCGACAGCAGGGCCGCGCAGGCCTTGGCCGCGGGTACCGGGTCGTTGACGTCCCAGCCGAGCGGGGCGCGGTCGTCCCAGACCTTCTCGAACTGCTCGAAGCCGGGGATCGACTTCGCCGCGGTCGTGCGGATCGGACCGGCGGCGACGAGGTTGCAGCGCACGTCCTTCGGCCCGAGGTCGCGCGCGAGGTAGCGGTTGGTCGACTCGAAGGCCGCCTTGGCGACGCCCATCCAGTCGTAGACCGGCCAGGCGAACTTGGCGTCGAAGGTCAGCCCGACGACGCTGCCGCCCTCGGTCATCAGGGGCAGGGTCGCCACGGCCAGGGACTTGAGGCTGTAGGCGGAGATCTGCAGGGCCGTCGAGACGTCCTCCCACGTGCCCTCGAGGAAGTTGAAGGCCCCCTGCGGCGCGAAACCGATCGAGTGCAGGACGCCGTCGAGCCCGTCGACGTGCTCCCGCAGGCGGTCGGCGAGGGTGTCGAGGTGCTCCTGGTCGGACACGTCCAGCTCGATCACGACAGGCGTCTCGGGCAGCCGCTTGGCGATGGTCTGGGTGATCTTCATCGTCCGGCCGAAGGAGGTCAGCACGACGGTCGCGCCCTCCTGCTGGGCGATCTTCGCCACGTGGAACGCGATCGAGCTGTCCATGAGGACACCGGTGATGAGGAGCTTCTTGCCTTCGAGGATTCCCATGCCTGCGACTTTCTCGAGTGGGTGGGGAGGCTTGCTGCACAAGGGGTTACGCGGCATACGTTGGTATGCCGTGGGTGGGGTCAGTGCCCCATGCCGAGGCCGCCGTCGACGGGGATCACTGCGCCCGTGATGTAGGCGGCGTCGTCGCTCGCGACGAAGCGCACGACCGACGCGACCTCCTCGGGGGTGGCGAAACGGCCCGCCGGGATGTTGGCGAGGTAGGCCTTCTTCTGCTCGTCCGGGAGGACGGCGGTCATCTCGGTGTCGATGAAGCCGGGGGCCACGACGTTGGCCGTGATGCCGCGGCCGCCGAGCTCGCGCGAGATGGAGCGGGCGAGGCCGACGAGGCCCGACTTGGACGCGGCGTAGTTGGCCTGTCCCGGGGACCCGTAGAGCCCGACGACGCTGCTGATGAGCACGATGCGGCCCCGGCGCTTGCGGATCATGCCGGTCGCGGCGCGACGGGCGCACCGGAAGGCGCCGGCCAGGTTGGTGTCGATGACGGAGTCGAACTCGTCGTCGCTCATGCGCATCAGGAGCGTGTCGCGGGTGATGCCGGCGTTGGCCACGAGCACCTCGACGGGACCGCCGAAGATCTCCTCGGCAGCCGTGAAGGCGGCGTCGACGGAGGCCGAGTCGGTCACCTCGCAGGTGACGCCCTGCAGGCCCTCCGGCGGCTCTCCCGAGCGGTACGTGATGACCACGTTGTCGCCGGCGTCGGCGAAGGCCCGGGCGATCGCCAGGCCGATGCCGCGGTTGCCTCCGGTCACGAGTACGTTGCGCGCCTCGGTCGTTGACACAGTGCGTTCCTCCATCCGTCCGGCCGTGGCCGGGTCGCTTCCGGGTCGCTGCCCTGCCCCGAAACCTAACGGACTACCGAAGGGTAGACAGCACGGCGGCACGCGGCTCGGACAGGCTTATGGTTGATGGGTGCCAAGAGCCAAGAACGACCCCGTGGTGCACACCGTCACCTCGGCCTCGACGTCATCCACGGACGACCAGGACCAGCGCGTCCGGCGCTACCTCACGATGATGGGCATCCGCGTCGCGTGCTTCGGCCTCGTCTTCGTCACCTCGGGCTGGGTGCGGTGGACCGCCGTCGTCGCCGCCGTCTTCATCCCCTACGTCGCCGTCGTCCTCGCGAATGCCGTGAGCCCCCGTCAGCCCGGCAGCATCCAGTCGGTCGTGCCGCGGGACGACACGCAGCGCCTCGAGCGGTGAGCGGGCCGCTCTCGGCCGCACCGCAGGGCGGCACCGACCTCGACCACGTGTGCAGCGCCAAGGGGTGCCGGGCAGCCGCCGTGCACGCGGTCGTCTGGAACAACCCCAAGCTCCACACCGCCGATCGGCGGAAGGTCTGGCTGGCCTGCAACGACCACCAGAAGTCCCTCGCCGACTTCGTGGCCCTGCGCGGCTTCCTCATCGAGGTCGTCCCCGTCGGGCAGCTGGCCGACACCGACGGCTGAGCCTGCCTTCGCGGCCGGCGCGGCTCGCCCACGGCACTGGGCCTGACCTCAGCCCCAGAGCGCGAGCTCGTCCGCCCGAGGCCCCTCGACGACCGAGGACTCGACGTCGAAGGTCATGACCGTGGGCCGCTCGGGCGTCCACGCCGGCCACCCGGCGTCGCCGGTGCTGCCGAAGCGGACCCAGGCCCGATGCATCTGCGTCGCGAGAGCGGCCGGAGCGGCGTCGCCCACCATGGCTCTCGCACCGTCGAGCATGTCGAAGACGAAGCCCAGCTCGAGGGCATGACAGGCGCCCAGACCGGCGACGGGCGTCTGCCAGCCGAACTCGTAGACCTGGACCGGGCCACCGGCAGCGTGCTGGGCGGCCGCGAGACGGGCCGCGGGCGCCCGGAAGCCGGCGTCGGTGAGGATCGCAGACGCCACGTGGCCGGGTGCTGCGGCCGGCCGGTTCGCGGCATACGTCTCGACGGCGTGCTCGGGCCAGCCGTAGCGCTGGGCGAGGAGCGGCAGGACCTGCGCGGTGACGCCGGCGGCGACGCCGGTGGGCACGAGGAAGAGCCGGAACTCCTCCCGCGTGGTGCCGATGAGCAGGGGTATGCCGGCTGCCGAGCCCGCGCGGACGAGGTCCTCGGGCACCCCCGGAACGATGTCGCCGTCGATGACCGGGAAGAGGCTCATGATCCCGAGACCGCCGCGCAGCACCGACGCACCCCAGCGCTTCGGGTCGGGGTCGGACTGGATGGCCAGGCCCACCGCGGACTGCGCGGCCACCACGGCCTCGGGGTCGAGCGCGGCGAACGCCTCGGCGGTCGCGGGCACGCCGAGGTGCGCGGCGATCTCGGCGCTGACGCGGCGCGCGTCCTCGAGCGTGCAGACGGCCGTGCCGCCGCCGCTCTGGATCGCAGCCCGGTGGAACAGCCCGCGGGCGGCAGGCGAGGCCATGAGAGCGGCGACGCTCATGCCGCCGGCCGACTCACCGAAGATCGTGACGTCGTCGGGACGTCCCCCGAAGGCGGCCGCGTTGTCCCGGACCCACTCCAGGGCGGCGACCTGGTCACGCAGCCCCAGGTTGGTCGGGGCGCCGTCGAGCACCGCGAAGCCCGGCACCCCGAGTCGGTAGTTGATGCCGACGACCACGACGCCGTCGCGCGCGAAGGCCGCGCCGTCGTAGGTGGGGACGGAGTTGGCGCCGCGCACGAAGGCACCCCCGTGGATCCAGACCATGACCGGCAGCCCGCTCGCCCCCTCGGGGGCCCACACGCTGACGTTGAGGTAGTCGTCCCCGGGCGAGACGGAGCTCGGCAGCACGGTGTCCATCGGCGCGGGGTAGGCCGACTGCGCCGCCGTCGGGCCGTGCTCGGTCGCAGGGCGCTCCCCCGTCCAGGGGACGACGGGCTGGGGGGCCCGGTAGCGGTCCGCTCCCACTGCCGGTGCGGCATACGGCATCCCGAGGAAGGCGTTGACGCCGTCCCGGTTCACGCCACGGACAGAGCCACCAGAGACACGCACCACGGGGTCCATGGCCTCATCAAACCAGTCGCGGGCGACCCGATCCGCGCCGGGGCGGCGTGGGCCCGCGGCCGCCGCTCTCAGCCGCCGATGGCGGACATCGGGCGGTCGGGCTGGACGAAGTCGGGGTCGCCGATGCCGTGCCCGCGCCGCTTGCGCCACATCTCGCCCCGCATGAGGCCGAGCAGCTCGTCGTCGGTCGCGCCCTCGCGCAGCGGGCCGCGCAGGTCGGTCTCGGTCGTCGAGAACAGGCAGTTGCGCACCTGCCCGTCGGCGGTGAGGCGGGTGCGGTCGCACGCGGCGCAGAACGGGGAGCTGACGCTCGCGATGATGCCGACCGTCTGGGGTCCGCCGTCGACGAGGAATCGCTCGGCCGGGGCGCTGCCGCGGTCGGCCGCGGGCAGCGGGGTCAGCTCCCAACGCTGCGAGAGGCGCTCGCGGATCTCGTCGGCGGAGATCATCTGGCTGCGGTCCCAGGCGTGCTGCGCGTCGAGCGGCATCTGCTCGATGAACCGCAGCTCGTAGCCGCGCTCGAGGCACCACGCGAGGACGTCGGCGACCGAGTCGTCGTTGATGCCGCGCATCGCGACGGCGTTGACCTTGACGGGAGTCAGGCCGGCGTCGGCCGCGGCCTTGAGGCCCGCCTCCACGTCGGCGAGCCGGTCACGTCGGGTCAGCTGCGTGAAGGTGTCGGAGTCGATGGTGTCGAGGCTGACGTTGACGCGGTCGAGCCCGGCCTCCTTGAGGCCGATGGCGACGCGCTCGAGGCCGACGCCGTTCGTCGTCATGGCGATCCGCGGTCGCGGCTCCAGGGCGGCGATGCCGGCGACGAGGTCGACCAGGGAGCGACGAAGCAGAGGCTCGCCCCCGGTGAGGCGCACCTGGGTGATGCCGTCGCGGACGAAGAGGCCGATGATCCGTAGCATCTCCTCGTCCGTCAGCATCTCGGCCTTGGGCATCCACGGCAGACCTTCGGCCGGCATGCAGTAGGTGCAGCGAAGGTTGCAGCGGTCGGTGACCGAGACCCGGAGGTCGCGGGCCCGCCGGCCGAACTGGTCGGCCAGGCCTGCCGGTCGGACGCTCGGGTCGGGAAGGCGGGTCATGCGCTCCACTCTAGGCCGGTCGCGCGTGGACCCGGCCCGGCCCGCCGGACACGACCGGCGAGGAGTTGGGACGATGACCACTGTGGACGAGGTTCTTTCTGACGTACGTGTGCCTGCGCGGCAGCGGAGCGCGATCGAGTGGCTCGCGGCGTGGTGCTCCAGCCGAGCGGACGTGTCGTCGCTGTCCGTGGGCTGTTCGATCGGTCGCGGGGTCGCCGACGAGCTGTCCGACGTCGACGCGGCGATCGGTGTCGTGTCTCCGACCGGGCGCCCCGGACGAGACGTGGTCGAGCGCGTGGAGACCGCGCTCGTCGCCTCGTTCGGTGAGGCCGGTGACGTCGTCGACGTGCTGCGGGACGGCTCCACCTCGGACGACTTCGTGATCCGGCGCGTCTTCGTCCAGTACGCGGACCGGCTGCAGCTGGACCTTGCCGTGATCGCCGAGGAGGACGTGCGCCGCGGTGATGCCGCGCCGGACTTCGTCCCGGTCTACCGGGCCGGCGTCACGCCTTCGCCGGTGCACGCGCAGCGATCCGCGTACGCGGTGTCGGCCGAGCAGGTCCACGAGTGGGTGTTCCGCGGATGGCGTGCCTTGCTCGACGCCGACAAGTACCTGCGGCGAGGGTCGCTGTGGGAGGCGCATGGCCGGTTGCACGAGGCGCGAGCCTTCATCTGGCAGGTGCGGGCTGCCGCGCAGGGCACGTCGTATCCACAGCACGGGCTGCCACAGGTCCTCGACGACAGCCCCGATGACCTGCCGCCGGGCATCGAGGACACGGTGGCCGGACTCGACGCCGTCGAGCTGCGACACGCCCTCTCGGCGGCGAGCACGGTGCTCACCGCCTGCACCAGTGCGTGCTCCCAGCGGTTCGGCTCCGAGCCCCGGATGGCCGCGTACGCCCGAACGGTCCTTGACGATCCTGGGCGGGTCGAGGGCTCACTGCCGCCGCGCTGAACCCGAAGGCCCCGTGACGACTCGGACCCGGCCACGGCGACGGCGCGCTCACCAGGGGCACGGTGGCAACACCGGACCCTGTCGCACTGAACGTCATTCTGCGCCGCGAAGGGGCTCCACCCCGAGGACGGTCAGCTACTGACGGAGGCGAGCTCGCGATCGGCGCGAGTGAGACACGCGAGCGCCCGGACGCTCTCATACGAACCAGCCTTGGTCCCCGCTGCCTCAGCGTGAGCGGCCTCCTAGAGCGCAGCGCTCTCGGAGAGTCCTCTGGCACCGGCTTCGATCGCCAGCAGCGCCAACGCCTCGACGCTCTCCCACGAACCCGCTCGAAGACCCGCCGCCGCGTCGAGGGCGCGTTGCAGAGGGGGTCGTCCGTCCAGCTGCTTTCCCATCCGGCTGATCTCCTTCGTAGCCTGGCCGACCGGCGCCCACCGGCGCTCGACGCTCATGGTGCCGTACTCGAGCGTCGGGGCATCACATCCCGAACATTCCGACACGCGCGTATGCCGCAGACGACCCCTCGAGTGGGCTCCCCACGGGACCCGTCGAGCTGTCGAGGTGGCATCGAGTCACGGGGACGTCCCTCCCTGCCGCTCGTCCGACGATGCCTGCCCGTGCCGCCGCGGCAGGCTCACGGCGCGGGGTGTGGGCCGCCAGGTGGCGGAGGGCCGTTCAGCGCTGTGACGATCAGCTGACCGAGCTCGGCAACCTCCTCGTCAAGGGTCTTCAGCGGGTCTTGGCGCAGGTCCAGGGCGCTGGGGGCGCTGACCGGACGGCCGGACGTGCGCCGGATGGCGAGGGAGGCGCCCGGAGGGAAGAGCGTGAGGTTCCACGTGACCCCGTCGTAGTCGGCCGCAGACGTTCGGCGCCCGTGCACGAGGACCAGTGTGGGCTCAGCGGACTCGACGCGCGGCCGGGCCGTCGTGCTCCCCAGTCGCATGGCCCGATCATGGCGCACTGCAGACGATGCCGCCGCATCACGACCGTGTCAGGACGCAAAACGCTGACGTGGAATCGCCGGCGCATGCCGCCACTGGCGCTCGCCGACGCCTACTGTGACGCCTGAGCGCCCCCGTGCCGCGGCCACCACCACCCTTGGAGACGCCATGACCACACCATCGAACCCGCCGGCCAGCAGCCCTGAGTCCTCGCGGAACCCGAACCCGGCGCGGCTGTCGACCGGGGTCATCATCATGCTGCTCATCACCATGTTCGCCTCGTGCTCGGCAGCCAGCAGCGCGCGGGACGCCGCCGACAACGCCGCAAACAACCAACCCATGACCGACACCTCCGGACTGGCCACCACGCAGGAGATCCAGGCCATGTGCCGTCTGCTGGGCGCCGTCGCGAGCAAACAGGGCACGGACGTGACCGCGCTGTTCAAGGACAACCAGACGGGGACCATGTGCGAGCAGGCCGCCATCGAGTCCAGCGCTCCCCGCTGACCGCCTGGCAACGGGTACACCAGGGCAGCTGCAGCACGCGACCGAACCGCACGAGTCGACCGAACCGCAGGACCTCACCCCGACGAGTCGAGCGCCGCATACGCACCACGGCGTGTCTTCCGGTCGACAGGTCGATCCGGACGCCCGATGCCGCGGGCCCAGAGCAGAACCGCGTGGCCGGGCGGCCGGTGACCCACCGTGGCCTTGTCCTCCTGCCGTCGAAGGAGCAAGTGATGACCACTGCTGGGCCCAAGAGCGCGACCTTTGAGACCACGTTGACCGCTAGCGGCAACAACACCGGCATCGTGGTGCCGGACAGCGTCATCGAGCAGCTGGGCGCCGGCAGGCGTCCTCCGGTGCTGGTGGACGTGAACGGCCATGAGTACCGCAGCACCGTGGCCGTCATGGGAGGCCAGCACCTCATCGGTGTCAGCTCGGCCATACGCGCGGCAACCGGACTGGCGGCCGGTGATGCGATCCGGGTGACCCTGACGGTCGCAGACTCTCCGCGCACCGTCGAGGTGCCTGCGGACCTGGCAGCCGCTCTGGACGAGCACGAGGGGACCCGCCAGTTCTTCGACGCGCTGTCCAACAGCCTTCAGCGCTACCACGTGGACACCATCAACGCGGCGAAGTCCCCCGACACGCGGCAGCGACGCATCGACAAGGCGATCAGCCTCTTCCAGGAGGGCAAGCGCCGATAGCCGGCAGCGGCCGAGTCATCGCGCGACCTCCCCACAGCCCGCAGGCAGCGCCACCGGTTCAGCACCACCATGCAGACGCACATCGTCGTGCCGGCGGACGTCCAACTGCTTCCCCTCCGTCACGAGCACAGAGTCGGTCACGGAGCCGTCGCACACTCGCACCTGCCCCTGTCGTGCTCCGAACGTTTGGAACCGACTCCGTGTCCACGGCAGCAAATGCACCGGCAGCGCCGCCCGACTCTGTTGACTGTGCTCATGCGGTCAGGGGAACTCGAGATCACCGATCTGCTGTGGCCGTTGGATGAAGCGGGTGCGCGGCTGCCCGTCGTCCAGGCGGAGGCGGTGTCCCTCCTGTCGGACCGCGGTCAGCACGGCGCCGCGCGCATTCTCGCCCGGATGCCCAGCCGGGACGGTTGCGTCGACGAGGCGTATCTCGACGCGCTGGCGGTGCGGGTCCATCACGAGCTGCAGAGGTTGGGCGAGGAGCTGCAGATGGACCGCCGCGTGGCCGCGTTGCTGGAGGGGCCGCTCCGTCTCCTCCAGGCCTCCGGCACAGGTCCCGTGCGCGTCGTCGACGTCGGATGCGGCACCGGTCACGTCGTCCGCGCGGTGGCCGCCCACCGGCACTTCTCCCCCGACGTCGAGCTCGTCGGGGTGGACCTGAACCCGGTCCTGATCGACGAGGCCCGCCGCCTCGCCAGGCTCGAGAGCCTCGACTGTGAGTTCGTGACCGGCGACGCGTTCGCACCGGGCATCGCCATCACCGATCCCGCGCGGACCATCGTCATCTCCACCGGCCTCCTGCACCATCTCGGCGAAGCGGACCTGACCGAGCTGTTCACGGTCCAGGCTCGACTGGGCGTGGCCGGGTTCGCGCACTGGGACATCGCCCCCTGCATGTGGTCGACGGTTGGCGCCTGGCTCTTCCACCAGGCTCGCATGCGCGAGCCCGTCTCGCGCCACGACGGCGTCCTGTCGGCACGACGGGCCCACTCGGCTCAGACCCTCCTGGCTGCCGCCCGCGCCGCCGCGGCCGGCTACGCCCCGACGGTCCTCGAGGGGCCACGCTGGTACCCGCGCGCGCTCGACGTGCTGCGCCCCATCGTCGGGACGCTCTCGTGACGGCCCTCGTGCTGACGGCCCTCGCCGCGCTCGCCCTCGTGGACGGAGCCTGCAGCGGGTTCCGATCCGCGCTCGGCCGGACCGGGCTGGTCGACCACGCGGCACTCGACCGGAGAGCCACGCTCCTGGGTGTCCGCACGGTGCTCCTCTGCCTGCCTGCCTGCTCGGTCTTCGCCGTCGACGTGGTGGGGGCCGGAACCCCCGTCGAGACGTACGCCGTCGCCGGCGAGGTCATGCTCATCGTGCTCGTCCCGTACGCGGTGGTCGTCCTGCTCGCCCTCGGCGCGTATGCCGTCCTGGGCTGGAGGCAGAAGTACGTGGCGATGGCGCTCGTCCTCGGTCCGTTCACCCTCGTGCGACCGCTCGTTGCGGTCGGCGCCGCCGTGGCCGGGGCGTACGCCGCCCCGTCATCAGCAGTGGTCGCCACCATCGCGCTGGCGACCGTCGCCGTCCTCCTCGTCGAGCCCGTGGCGGGGCGCGGGTGGGCGGGAGGGGCTGGACGGGTGACTGCAGGGGCCGGGTTCTGACCGCCGACCGCACGAGCCTTCCGGCGACCCTTGCGGCGGCCCTTCGCGGCGCGCGGTCACAGGGGATCCTCACGAACGCGTCGTAGCGTCGCCGGCGTGGAACGCCGTGTCTTCCTCGCCTCCATCGCTGCGGCTGTCGCCGCCGGCCTGGCTGCCTGCAGCACCGATTCGCCGCCCGCCGCGCAGCCGTCCACCGGTGCCGGGTCGTCAGGAGCCCTCGGCGCCGGTCCACGTTTCGCCGCGCCCCGCGGGCTGACGCGGGTCCCCGTCCCGCACGGCACGCTCTTCCGCCTGCCCGGTGACTCGAAGACCGTGGCGCTGACGGTCGACGACGGCACCAGCTCGAAGGTCATCGAGGGCTACGCGACGCTCGCTCGCGACACCGGCCTGCGCCTGACCTTCTTCTGCAACGGGGTCAACTCGGGCTGGACGACGCACTCGGACCTGCTGCGCCCGCTGCACGACGACAACCAGATCTTCATCGCCAACCACACCTGGTCGCACCCGAACCTGCTGCGTCTGTCGTCCGCCGAGGTCACGGACCAGGTGCGTCGCAACGAGGTCTTCCTCCAGAACACCTACGGCACGTTGGGCCGGCCCTTCCTCCGGCCTCCCTACGGCTACCACGACCAGCGTCTCGACGCCCAGCTCGCCGACCTCGGCTACCCGGCCGTGACCATGTGGCTCGGCAGCCTCGGCGACTCGACGGTCGTGACGCCCCAGGCCATCGTCGCCAACGCGAAGCAGTGGCTCCTGCCGGACCACATCGTCATCGGGCACGCCAACCACCTGCCCGTGACGAAGGTGTACGGACAGCTCGTCGAGATCATCCGCGCCCGGGGACTCCAGCCCGTGCACCTCGGGGACATCTACCAGGTGTGAGCTGCGAGGGTGGGCTCGCTCGCTGCCGCAGGTCCACATCGGGCCGATGCCCGGGTGCGCCGCGCAGGCGGGTACCGTCGATGCGTGGTTCGACTCTGGTTGACGCGGCGCTGGCTGCTCGGGACCCTCGTCGCGGTCCTCTTCGGGGTCGCCTGCTTCTACCTCGGCCTGTGGCAGTGGCACCGGCACGTCGAGCAGCGCACCAAGGTCGATGCCATCGCCACGAACTACGGCGCGGCCCCGGTCCCGCTGAAGCCCTCCCTCGTCGAGTCACCGCTCCCCGCCGAGCAGCAGTGGACGCGGGTGTCCTTCACGGGGACGTATGCCGTGGGGACCGACCTGCTCGTGCGCAACCGGACGATCGACGCGACCGTGGGCTTCGAGGTGCTGACCCCGATGCAGACGGAGGGCCTGACGCTGCTCGTCGACCGGGGCTGGGTACCTAACGCCGCGGATGCCGAGACGAGCCCGCCCGTCGACCCGGCGCCGTCGGGCCCGGTCCAGGTCACGGGCTGGCTGCGCACGGGCGAGGTGAGCCTCGGCCGCGACCTGCCGCCGCCGCAGCTCGCGAGCGTCAGCCTCGCCGACGCCCGGGCCCGGGTGCCGGAGCTGAGCGCCGTGGACACCTACGTCGTCCTGGGTGCCCAGCAGCCGTCCGCCGTCACGGGTGCCCACCCCCTGCGCCTGCTGCCCAAGCCCGAGGAGGACCTGGGACCGCACCAGGCGTACGCCTACCAGTGGTGGCTCTTCATGCCGGGTGGCCTCGTCTTCATCGTCTTCGCGCTCCGTCGCGAGGCGGCTGCCGTCCGGGCGGCCGGACCGGACGCCCCTCCGGCGCGGGTCAAGAAGGTGCGGATCTGGGACGAGGAGGACGCCTGAGCCGCAGCGGCGGGGCGAGCCGCGGTTCCTGGGCCCGCCGGCCACACCCCCGGCAGCCTGCTCACGGCCGGGAGGCCACGGCCTCGACCGGAGGCGCCAGCAGGCACTCGAGCTCACCACCCACGGCCTCGACGAGGCGGTCCGCGTCGGGCAGCGCGTCGTCGTCGGCGGTGACGGCGATCGTCAGGCAACCGGCATACGACACCATCGCCGTGCAGGAGCGGATCTCCTGCGCCGTCGGCACGTAGGGCAGCATCGCCAGGACCCGGCGCCCGGCGAGGTAGCCGACGGTCGACGGCCCCTGCAGGTTGGTGGCCACGACGTTGACGCGCCCCTGGCCCGCCCGTCCGTAGCGGCGCGCGCCCCAGGCGAAGAGCGGCGCCGGGATGTGGTCGGCCGCCCGCAGCAGGGCGGCTGTGGCCCGTGGCACCCCCTCGGCCTTCTGGGCCGCGGTCCGCGCAGCGACCAGGCGCAGACGGGCGTCGGTCTCCGGGACGTCGACCGGGAGCTCGACGAAGAGTGCCGAGGCCAGGTTGCCGAGCCGGGCGGGACGGCGCAGCGACCGGTTCGAGACGGGCACGATCGCCCGCAGACCCACGTCGGTCAGCGCGTCGCCCCGGCCGAGGAGGAAGCGTCGGTAGCCACCGGCCAGGGCCGCGAGGTAGAGGTCGTTGACGGTGCAGTGCGCAGCCCGGGAGGCCTGCACGGCCCGCGCCAGGTCGGCCTCGACCCAGCCCCACGACCGTCTGGCGGAGAGCGGTCCGCTGAGCACCGACGGAGGCAGGTCGGGGCGCAGGACCTGGGCCAGACCGAGGCGCAGCTCGGCGGCCCGCCGCCGCGTCTCGCCCGGCCTGGCGACGACCTGCAGGAGGAGACGGACACCGCGAACGGGCAGGTGGACGAGCCAGGACGCGAGATCGGCCAGCAGCGCAGTCCTCGACGGGACGCGGTGGGGAGCGCCCTGCACCGCGTCACGCGAGAGGGCGTCCTCGGCGTCCACGACGTCTCCGGGCTCGCTGGCGTCTCCGGCGGTCCCGGCGTCCGAGGCGTCCGGGGACTCGGTGAGCAGCCGCCGGACGAGGTCGGCGCCGGTGCGTCCGTCCACCATCGTGTGGTGCGCCTTGAGGACGACCGCCCAGCGCCCGGCCGACAGGCCGTCGACCTGCCACAGCTCCCAGAGCGGACGGCGGGGGTCCATGGACGCCGCCATGATCCGGACCACCTCGGCGCTGAGCTCGGACTCCCCTCCGGGGGCTTCGAGGACGACGTGGTGGAGGTGCTCCTCAGGACGCAGCTCACCGGCGTCGACCCAGATGGGCCGGCCGAGGTCGAGCGGCATGCGCATCACCCTGCTGCGAGCGACCGGAGCGGCAGACAGCCTCGCGACGACCCGGTCGCGGAGCTGCTGGGGGTCCGGTGAGGGACCTTCGAGGACGAGCACGGACCCGACGTGCAGGGACTGCGCCGCCGTCTCCATCGGCAGGAAGATCGAGTCGAGCGCACTGAGCCGACCGGCCCTGGTCACAGGACCAGTCTCGCAGCCGCCCCGGCGTCACGAGGGCGCTTCGGCGCGTTGGAGGTGCGTGCCACGCAGCGACGGTGAGAGGCTCGGGGTCCGGCGTCGCTGCCCGTCAGCCACCGCGGCCGGACGCCTCCGGAAGGAGGCCCCATCCCCCAACGAGGAGCACTGCATGGACATGCGCCTGGAGCTCGTCCCGCTGCCGACGACGGACGTCGACCGGAGCAAGGCCTTCTACACCGAGGGTCTGGGCTTCGTCCTCGACCACGACGTGGAGCCCGGCAACGGCATGCGGGTCGTGCAGCTGACGCCTCCCGGGTCGAGCTGCTCCATCGTCATCGGGGTCGGCATGAGCTCTCCCGATGCGCCCCGCGTGCAGAACCTGCACCTCGTCGTGGACGACATCGAGCAGGCTCGCGCGATGGTGGTGGGCAACGGCGTCGAGGTCTCGGCCGTGCAGGACATGGGCGGCGTGAAGTACGCCCACCTCAGCGACCCGGACGGCAACACCTGGGCGCTGCAGCAGCTCTCGCGTTGACAGCCCCCGAGGGGCTGCCCAGAACGTGTCGCTGTCGTCGACCGCTCCGGCTCAGACGCGTCCGAGCAGCTCGCTGTCCTCCGTGGCCTCGTCGGCCTCGTCCGTCGCGTCGACCACTCGGTCGTCCAGGCGCTCGGCGCGCTCGACGGCCTTCTCGTCGAACTGGGTCGCGTGCAGGTCGGCGTACAGCCCTCCGGCAGCGAGCAGCTCGGCGTGGCGGCCGGTCTCGACGACACGACCGTGCTCGAGCACGACGATGAGGTCGGCCTGACGGATCGTCGAGAGACGGTGCGCGATGACGATGGAGGTGCGGCCCTCGAGGGCGGCGTCGAGGGCACGCTGCACCTTCACCTCCGACTCGGAGTCGAGGTGGGCGGTCGCCTCGTCGAGCACGACGACGTCGGGTGCCTTGAGCAACAGGCGGGCGATCGCGAGCCGCTGCTTCTCGCCGCCGCTGAGGCGGTGGCCGCGGTCGCCGACCACGGTGTCGAGGCCCTCGGGCAGCTCGGCGACGAGGTCGCTGATCTGCGCCGCCTGCAGGGCCGCGTGGATCTCGGCGTCCGTCGCGTCGGGCCGGGCGTAGAGCAGGTTGGCGCGGATCGTGTCGTGGAAGAGGTGCGCCTCCTGCGTGACGACCCCGACCCGGTCGCGCAGGGACGTCATCGTGACGTCGCGCAGGTCGAGACCGCCGACGCGCACCGTGCCCTCGCTCGGGTCGTAGAGCCGCGAGACGAGCGAGGTGAGGGTCGTCTTGCCGGCCCCGGACGGCCCGACGAGTGCGACGAGGTGCCCGGCCGGGGCGTCGACGGTGATGTCGTGCAGCACGACACCGCTGCCGCGCCGGTCGCCTGAGGCCACCGACTCGAGGGAGGCCAGGGAGACCTCGTCGGCCGAGGGGTAGCGGAACGACACGTGGTCGAGCTCGACCCCGAGCGGACCGGCCGGGAGGGAGACGGCGCCGGGCCGCTCCTTGACGAGCGGCTGGAGGTCGAGCACCTCGAAGACGCGCTCGAAGGAGATGAGCGCCGTCATGATGTCGACGCGGACGTTGGACAGCGACGTCAGCGGTCCGTAGAGCCGGGCCAGCAGCGCCGCGAGGGCGAGCAGGGTGCCGACCGAGAGCGTGCCGTTGACGGCCATGACACCGCCGAAGCCGTAGACCATCGCCGTCGCGAGCGCCGCGACGAGCGTCAGCGCCGCCATGAAGATGGTGCGGTTGAGCGCGATCTGGATGCCGATGTCACGCACCCGGCCGGCACGCTCGGCGTACTCGGCCTCCTCGCGGGCCGGCTGCCCGAAGAGCTTGACGAGCAGCGCGCCGGCGACGTTGAAGCGCTCGGTCATGCGGGTGCCCATGTCGGCGTTGAGCGTCATCTGGCGGTGGGCCAGGCTCGCCAGCCGCTTGCCCATGAGCTTGGCCGGCACGAGGAACAGCGGGACGAGCAGCAGCGAGCCGAGCGTCAGCTGCCAGGACAGGGCGAGCATCGCCCCGACGACGAGCACGACCGAGACGACGTTGGACACCACGTTGGACAGCACCGACGTAAACGCCTGCTGCGCCCCCACGACGTCGTTGTTGAGGCGGGAGACGAGCGAACCGGTCTGGGCTCGCGTGAAGAACGCGATGGGCTGACGCAGCACGTGCCCGAACACCTGGGTGCGCAGGTCGTTGATGAGGCCCTCGCCGATGCGCGAGGAGTACCACCGCGACACGACGGTCAGGCCGGCGTCGACGACGGCGATGGCGGCGACCACGAGCGAGAGACGCACGACGACCGACGAGTCCTTGGGGATGACGCCGTCGTCGACGAGGCTCTTGAGCAGCAGGGGCACGGTGACCACGAGCACCGAGTCGAGGACCACGACCGCGAGGAAGGTGACGATGGCCCGGCGGTAGGGCCGGGCATAGGTGAGGACCCGACGCCGGGTGCCCGGCGACAGGCTCCGCTCGGCCACTGACGAGTCGCGCGACATCGATCGCATCGCCATCCACGGCTGCATGCCCAAGGTGAGACCTCCTGTAGTCCCTTGATCCAACCGCGAGGGACCGACAGCGATTCCCCGAGGCCTGGGGAACCCGGGGGTGCGCCTGCCGCAGACCCCTGCCGTCGCGGGCCGGTCAGTCGCCGGGGCGCCCCAGCATGGTCTGGAGCAGACCTGTCTGGGCCTCACGCTCGCGAGCGAGCTGGGCACCCCGGTCGGCGTCGACCGCGCCCCTCAGCAGCGGCTTGAGGGCGCGCAGCGCCGCGGCCGGCGCAGCGAGCAGGGCGTCCACGAGCGAGCCCGTCGCCTCGTCGAGGTCCGCGGCCGGTGCGAGGGAGCCCACGAGTCCGATGCTCTGCGCCTCCGGGGCCGAGACCTTGCGTCCCGTCGCGCAGATCTCCAGGGCGCGGGCGTAACCGACGAGGTGGACGAGCGGACCGGTGCCGGCGAGGTCGGGCACGAGCCCGAGGCTCGTCTCACGCATCGCGAACCACGCGTCGAGCGCCGCCACCCGGAGGTCCGCGGCGAGGGCGAGCTGGAAGCCGGCGCCGATGGCGTAGCCGTGGACCTGTGCGACGACGACGGCCGGACACTCGCCCCACGCGGTGAAGCCCTCCTGGTAGGCCGCGATGCCGCGCTGGATATCCTCCGCCCCTCCGGCCGCGAGCTGGGCCACGCTCTCCTCCCCCGGCACCCCCTCGGGAGTGAACATGGCGGTGTCGATCCCGGCGGAGAAGGCGTCACCGGCCCCCTTGAGGATCACGACGCGTACGTCCTCGGGGACAGCCCGGGCCTCCTCGGCGAGCGCGGCCCAGAGGGAGGGTGTCTGCGCGTTGCGCTTCTCCGGGTGGTCGAGCGTGAGGGTGCGGACGGGCCCGTCGGTCTCGACGAGGAGGTGCGGATGCGTCATGCCCGCAGGCTACCCGCGGGTCACCGGGTCGTCCCGTGGGACTCAGGCGGCTGCCGACACTCCCGCCGGGGTGGGCAGGACGACCCGCAGGACGCCCCACCCGCTGACCGAGGCCGGCTGCACCAGCTCGACGCGGAAGACCCGGGCACAGTCCAGGCACGACCACGCGGAGGTGGGGTCGGGGAACGGCGTCACGTCGTCGCCCGCGCAGAACGGGCAGCTGAGGTGGTGGTCGGTGGGCATGTCGTCGAGTGTCCCGACCGGGACACCTGAAAGCAATAACCCTCCATTATGTGGATAGACACCTTTGATTATGAATGCCGTGCTCTTCCGTCACTGCCCCAGGGCGCCGATCGCGCGCGCGACGACGAGGAGCGAGGTCAGCAGGGCCGCCGTGGCCTCGAGGCCCATGAGCGCCTTGGCACGCCCGGTCAGGGGCATCGTGTCGGTGGGGCTGAAGGCACTCGAGTTGGTCAGCGACACGTAGAGGTAGTCGATGAACTCGGGGCGCCAGTTGCTGCGCACGCTCGACGTGGCCGAGACCTCGAGCACCGCGTCCTGGTTCTCGTCCTGGGAGAAGCGCCAGTCGGCCGTCGGCATCCGGTCGCGGGCGACCGTGTGGCGCGCGACCGGGCCACCCCGGTCGATCTCCCAGAACAGCAGGCCGAAACCGATGACGTTCGTGAGCCACACCTGCATGCCGGCCAGCAGCAGGGGCATCCCGTCCGGCTTGCCGGAGGTCAGCGCGCGCACGAGCATCGCGAGCGCGACGAGGTTGGTGGCGATGACGAGGCAGGCCAGCGTGATCGACGTGCCACGCGACCAGCGGGTCTGGCGGACCAGGCGGCGGGGGTTGGTGACGAGCAGCGCCCCGAGCAGCACGAGCTCGACGGCGGGGATGGCCAGGCGGGGTCCCACGAGCAGGCTGTCGGGCAGGACGGCATACGCCAGGGCGGCGACGACGACGGCGAGCGCGGGCCACAGGCGGTTCTCCCCCGCGCCCGAGCGGGTCTCGTGCCGGCTTCTCCGCGGCCTGCTGCCTGCCATGGCGTCAACGTACCCACCCGGAGGCGGCTCCACGGGGCTCAGGCGAGGGAGATGAGGTCCTTGTAGTCGGGGCCCCACAGGTCCTCGACGCCGTCGGGCAGGAGCAGGATGCGCTCGGGCTCGAGCGCGTCGACGGCCCCCTCGTCGTGGGTCACGAGCACCACGGCACCCTCGTAGGTCTTGAGCGCGCCGAGGATCTCCTCGCGCGAGGCCGGGTCGAGGTTGTTGGTGGGCTCGTCGAGCAGCAGGACGTTGGCCGCCGACACGACGAGCAGCGCCAGCGATAGCCGCGTCTTCTCGCCACCGGACAGCACGCCCGCCGGCTTCTGCACGTCGTCACCGGAGAAGAGGAACGAGCCGAGCACCTTGCGCACCTCGGTCTCGCCGAGCTCGGGCGCCGCCGACTTCATGTTCTCGAGGACCGAGCGGGTCACGTCGAGGTTCTCGTGCTCCTGGGCGTAGTAGCCGAGCCGCAGGCCGTGGCCCGGCTCGACCTCACCCGTGTCGGGGGTGTCGACGCCGGCGAGCATCCGCAGCAGGGTCGTCTTGCCGGCGCCGTTGAGCCCGAGCACGACGACCTTGCTGCCGCGGTCGATGGCGAGGTCGACGTCGGTGAAGACCTCGAGCGAGCCGTAGGAGCGGGACAGGCCGGAGGCGCGCAGCGGCGTCTTGCCGCAGGCGGCCGGCTTGGGGAAGCGCAGCTTGGCGACCTTGTCCTGGACCCGCTCGCCCTCGACCCCGGCGAGGAGGCGCTCGGCTCGCTTGGCCATGTTCTGGGCGGCCGTCGCCTTGGTGGCCTTGGCGCGCATCTTGTCGGCCTGGGCGAGCAGGGCGCCGGCCTTCTTCTGGGCGTTCTGCAGCTCGCGGCGGCGGCGCTTCTCGTCGGTCTCGCGCGACTGGAGGTAGGTCTTCCAGTTGACGTTGTAGACGTCGAGCGCCGAGCGGTTGGCGTCGAGGTGGTAGACCTTGTTGACGACGGCGTCGAGCATCTCGGCGTCGTGGCTGATGATGATGAGCCCGCCCTTGTAGGCGCGGAGGTACTCCCTCAGCCAGACGATCGAGTCGGCGTCGAGGTGGTTGGTCGGCTCGTCGAGGAGCAGGGTCTCGTTGCCGGAGAAGAGGATCCGCGAGAGCTCGACCCTACGGCGCTGACCACCGGAGAGCGTCTTGAGCGGTTGGCCGAGAATGCGCTCGTCGAGGCCGAGCGCGCTCGCGATCGAGGCGGCCTCCGACTCGGCGGCGTAGCCGCCCTGCGCCTCGAACTCGGTCTCGAGCCGGGCGTACTTGCGCATCGCCTTGTCGCGGACCTTCTCGTCGTCGCTGCCCATCCGGGTCTCGGCCTCGGACCGCTCGCGGACGATGGTGTCGAGGCCGCGCGCCGACAGGATGCGGTCGCGGGCGAGGATCTCGAGGTCGCCGGTGCGCGGGTCCTGCGGGAGGTAGCCGACGGCACCGGTGCGGGTCACCGTGCCCGCGGCGGGCTGGCCCTCGCCGGCGAGCACCTTGGTCAGGGTCGTCTTGCCGGCACCGTTGCGGCCGACGAGGCCGATGCGGTCGCCGGAGTCGATCCTGAAGCTGGCGTCCTCGACGAGCAGGCGCGCTCCCGCACGCAGCTCGATCCCGGTGGCGACGATCACGGCATTCCTCCTATCGGTGCCGCACTACGTCAGCGGCCGGACAACCCCACCAGTCTAGGAGCCGCGGAGGGGTGCTCTCGACGCGATATCGCCTGGGCGGCCTCGTGGCACTGCGCGCAGTCGCACGTGCGGGACGCGTGCGTCGTGCCCGTGTTGCGCTGGGTGCCCGGCTCCCACAACGGCTCGCGAATGCCGTGTGGCGAGCTGAACGTCGGCAGCAGGGTCGGTGCGGGGTCGGGGTCAGCGGTCCCGGCGCGGCAGCACCGGCACGGCGTGTAGCCGCCGTTGCCGCCCTGGTGCCACGCGGTCTGGTGCGTGCACCCGCCGCAGAGGTGGACGAGCACGCTCACGGCCGCAGGCCGTCCGGCGCCACCGGCATGAGCACGGAGAAGCCGGCGCCGTCGCCGCGGATGGCGAGGGGCCGGTGCGGGCCGTCGAGCACGAGGGTCGGCCGGGCCCCGGCGACGGCGAGCGCCTCGTGGAGGAACGTCGGGTCGACGAGCACGTCGGCGACGGCCGCGTCGTCCGGCGCGGCGAGCTGCACGCGGCCGTCCAGGACGACGAGGCCCACCGACTCCGTCCCGAGCGGCAGCTGCGACCGCAGTCCTCCGGCGTCGGCAGCGCCCCGGTCGGGACCGCCACCGACGACCGCCCGGTAGTCCGGGAACGACCCCGGCACCACGGCGGTCGCGAACAGCTCGCCACCCACGCGCGCACCGAGCTGGCCGGCGTCCACGTCGAGCACCACCTCGGTGTCGGCAGCACAGGCCCGGCACGCGGCCGCGACACGGTCGGCCCAGTCCACGGGGACGACGGCCGCGAGCCGGTCGCCCACCGGCACCGAGGAGGCGATCACCCGGGATCCCACGACCGGAGCCCAGCCGACCGCGAGCCGGTAGCGGTCCGAGGCGACACAGCGCACCTCGCCGTCGCCCACCTCGACGAGCATCCCGGTCAGCACGCTGAGGTCCGGGCCGCCGGGGGCACCGGCGACCGGCTCCCCCGGTGCCACCGCGAAGCGGACCGCCCCGATCGCCGCTGCGAGCTCACCGGCCCGCACGCCGACCCGCCGCGACGCGCCGACGGCGCCGTCCCGCTCTGCGAGCAGGGCCAGAGTGCGGCGGATCTCCGCCCGCGCGTCGGCGAGACCGTCGACGAGCCGCTGCTCGTGCGCGGCGACGACGTCGGCGGCAGCGCCCGACGCACCGCGGGCGTCCTCGTCGAGCACGAGCGCGACCTCGGCGAGCGGCATGCCGACCCGGCGCAGCGACGCGAGGAGACGGGCCGCCCTGACCTGCGACACGGCATACCTCCGGTAGCCCGTCAGGGCGTCGACGTCGGCGGGCACGAGCACGCCCTCACGGTCGTAGAAGCGCAGGGCGCTCGCGGTCAGCCCGCTGCGGCGGGCGACCTCTCCGATGGTCAGCAGGCGGTCCGGCTCGGACGGGGCGGGGTCAGGCATGGGGAGAAGACTGGGCCCTCGACCGGGTCGAAGGTCAAGACCCGTAACGACGTCGACACATCGATGCAGCACCATGTCCCCATGAACAGCCCCCTCCCCCCGGGTGAACCGCTCGGTGCTGAGCACGCGCGGCTCCTCGACTCCCCCGGCCACGACGCCCCGTGGCGCCTCTGGGGGCCCTACCTCTCGGGCCGGCAGTGGGGCACGGTCCGCGAGGACTACTCGGCCGAGGGCAACGCGTGGTCCGAGTTCCCCTTCGACCAGGCCGTCTCGCGCGCCTACCGGTGGGGCGAGGACGGGCTCGGCGGCATCAGCGACCGGTTCGGCTTCCTCAACTTCTCGGTGGCCCTGTGGAACGGCAGGGACCCGATCCTCAAGGAGCGCCTCTTCGGGCTGACCAACGAGGAGGGCAACCACGGCGAGGACGCCAAGGAGTACTGGTGGGCCCTCGACGGCACGCCGACCCACTCGTGGATGCAGTGGCTCTACCGCTACCCGCAAGCCGAGTTCCCCTACGAGCAGCTGCGCCGCGAGAACCGCGAGCGCACCCGTGACGAGAGGGAGTTCGAGCTCGGCGACACCGGCATCCTCGACGCCAACGAGTTCTTCGACGTCACGATGACGTATGCCAAGGCCGGCCCCGACGACATGTGCATCCGCATCTCGGCGACCAACCACGGCCCGGCCGCCGCACCGCTGCACGTCCTGCCGACCGTGTGGCTGCGCAACACGTGGAGCTGGGGCGTCGACGACCGCGTCACCGAGCTGCGCGAGATCCGCCGCAACGGCCGGCCGCCCCGCGGCTACCGGGCCGCCGAGGTGAGCCACGGCTTCCTCGGCCGCTACGTCCTCGCCGCGTCCGGCGCGCCGACGGCACTCTTCTGCGACAACGAGACCAACGCCCGGGCCGTCTTCGGCGAGGCGGCCCACGCCGGGCACTCGCTCTACCCGAAGGACTCGATCAACCAGCGCGTCGTCCACGGCCGCCGGCACGCGGTCAACCCCGGTGGCTACGGCAGCAAGTGCTCGTTCTGGTACCGCTGGGACTCCGTCGAGCCCGGCGAGACCGTGAGCGTCGACCTGCGGCTCGCCCCGGGCGACCCGTCGCTCGAGTGGTTCGGCGAGCCGTTCGAGGAGGTGCTCGGCGCCCGCGCGGCCGAGGCCGACGAGTTCTACGGCCACGTCATCGACGCCTCCCTCGACGAGGCGGACCGGCACGTCGCCCGACGGGCGTATGCCGGGCTGCTCTGGGGCAAGCAGCTCTACCGCTACGACGTGCGCCAGTGGATGGAGGGTGACCCGGTGGGGCCCGCCGTCGCCGAGTCGCGCAGACACGGGCGCAACGAGCACTGGAAGCACCTCGCGCTCGCCGACGTCATCTCGATGCCGGACGAGTGGGAGTACCCGTGGTTCGCCGCGTGGGACCTCGCCTTCCACACCATCCCGCTCGCCCACGTCGACCCCGAGTTCGCCAAGGAGCAGCTGCTCCTCATGTGCCGCGAGTGGGCCATGGCCCCCAACGGCCAGCTGCCCGCCTACGAGTGGGAGTTCGGCGACGTCAACCCGCCGGTGCACGCGTGGGCGGCGTGGCACGTCTACCGGATCGACGGCTACCGCGACCGAGAGTTCCTGACCCGGGTCTTCACCAAGCTGCTGCTCAACTTCGCGTGGTGGGTCAACCGCAAGGACGCCAACGGCTCCAACCTCTTCGAGGGCGGCTTCCTCGGGATGGACAACATCGGGCTGTTCAACCGGTCCGCTCCCCTGCCGCCGGGCTTCCGGCTGGAGCAGTCCGACGCGACGAGCTGGATGGCCTTCTACTGCCAGCAGATGCTGAAGATCGCGCTCGAGCTCGCCCGCACCGAGAAGGCCTGGGACGACGTGGCGACGAAGTTTCTCGAGCACTTCCTGTCCATCGCCCAGGCGATGCGCCACTTCGGCTCGAGCGACAAGAGCCTGTGGCACGAGGAGGACGGCTTCTACTACGACGTCCTCGTCCAGCCCGACGGCCGCGCCCCGCACATGCGGGTGCGCTCGATGGTCGGCCTGCTGCCGATCCTCGGCGCCACCGAGATCCCCTCGTGGGTCGTCGACGAGTGCCCCGACGTGACGAGCCGCTTCCAGTGGCTGCAACAGCGCCGCCCCGAGCTCGTCAAGCCGCTCCTGGCCCGCGACGACGGCAAGATGCTGCTGACCCTCGTGCCGCCGAAGCGGCTGCGCCGCATCCTCGAGCGGATGTTCGACTCCGAGGAGTTCCTCTCGCCGTACGGCATCCGCTCGCTGTCGGCGGCGACGCGGCAGGCGGTGACGGCGACGCTCGGCGGCGAGACCGTCTCGATCGAGTACGAGCCCGGCGAGTCGCGCACCGGCATGTTCGGCGGCAACTCCAACTGGCGCGGGCCCGTCTGGTTCCCCACCAACGTGCTGCTCGCCGACAAGCTGCGCACCTACGGCCGCTACTTCGGCGACGACTTCCGCATCGAGATCCCGACCGGCTCCGGCGACTGGCGCACCCTCGACGAGGCCGCCGACGTCATCGACGGTGGCCTCACGGCGCTCTTCCGTCCCGTCGACGGCCGACGCCCCTCCGACGGCAAGCGCATCGAGGCCTCGCCCGACCCGCTGTGGTCGGAGCACCCGACGTTCTCCGAGTTCTTCGACGGAGACACCGGGGAGGGCCTCGGGGCGACGCACCAGACGGGCTGGACCGCCCTCGTCGCACACCTGCTCAACCCGAGACTTCCCCCTGACCCACGCACGATGGGCTGGGCGTGAGCGACACGGCATGCGCGCTCGCGGGGGCGTCGTGGCGTGCTCGCGGCACCCGAGGGCGTATGCCGCGTGGCGGGCGAGGCGTGTCGGGTGACCGGTCACGCTCCGGTAGCGTGAGCCAGCGTGAACTCGCCCATCTCCGTCCGTGACATCAGTGCCGCCGAGCACCTCGCGTGGCTGCGCACCCAGCCGTCGGCGAGCTTCCTGCAGACACCGGCCTGGGCCGACGTCAAGAAGGAGTGGCGCGCCGAGTCGGTCGGCTGGTTCGAGGGCGAGCAGATGGTCGGCGCCGCGCTCGTGCTGCACCGGTCGCTGCCGAGGATCAAGCGGTCGCTCGCCTACGTGCCCGAGGGGCCGTGCATCGACTGGTCCTCGCCGCGGCTCGTCGAGCTCCTCCGCGCCCTGCGTGACCACCTGAGGTCGAAGGGCGCGTTCGCGCTGCGGATCGGGCCGCCCGTGGCCACGCACCGCTGGCGCACCGCGACGATCAAGGCCGCCATCGCCGACCCCGCCGTGCGCCGCTACGACGAGGCGACGCCCGACGTCGTCGAGCCGGTGGGGACGGCCGTCGTGGCGCAGCTGCAGCGGCTGGGGTTCAAGCACCTCAGCCCGGACGACGGCTTCGCCGCCGGGCAGCCGGAGTACGTCTTCCAGGTGCCGCTCGCGGGCCGCACCGAGGCCGACGTGCTCGCCGGCATGAACCAGCTGTGGCGGCGCAACATCAAGAAGACCGTCAAGAACGGCGTCACGGTCCGCGTCGGCGACGTATCGGACCTGCCGGCCTTCCACCGCACCTACGTCGAGACCGCCGAGCGGGACCGCTTCACGCCGCGGGGCCTCGCCTACTTCCAGCAGATGTATGCCGCGCTGTCGGCCGAGGACCCCGAGCGGATCCGCGTCTACCTCGCCGAGCACGAGGGCGACGTCCTCGCGGCGACGGTCTTCATCCGCGTCGGCGAGCACGCCTGGTACTCCTACGGCGCGTCGACCGCGGCCAAGCGCGAGCTGCAGGGGTCGACGGCCATCCAGTGGCGGATGATGCAGGACTCGCTCGCTGCGGGCGCGAGCGTCTACGACCTGCGCGGCATCACCAACACCGTCGACGAGACCAACCCCCACATCGGCCTGATCCGGTTCAAGGTCGGCACCGGCGGCGAGGCCGTGCGACTCGCCGGCGAATGGGACCTGCCGCTGAACCGCTTGCTCTACAAGGCTTTCGACCTCTACATGAAGCGGCGGTGATCGATCGTGTCCTTCGTCCTGCACGTCGACGGTGAGCGCTGGCGCGCCGGTCACGACCGGTTCGTCGCCGACCACCCGGGCATCGTCCCCGTCATCAAGGGCAACGGCTACGGCTTCGGTCGTGACCTGCTCTGTGCCGAGTCCGCACGCTTGGGCGTGCCGATGGTCGCCATCGGCACGTATGTCGAGCTGCCTTCTGCGTTGGAGGCCTTCGGCGGTGACGTGCTCGTCATGGAGCCCTACCGAGCAGCCGTCCACGCCGACCTGCCCGACCTGGCGAACCGGCACGTCGTGCACACCGTGACGACCGAGTCCGACCTCGCGAGCCTGCGCGCCGTGCTCTCCGACGCACGCGTCGTCGTCGAGGGGCTCACGTCGATGAACCGCTACGGGACTCCCGTCAACGACGTCGCCGCCCTGGCGGGAGCCGCGGACGCCGTCGGCGTGACGCTGCACCTGCCGCTCGGGACCGGCCACGTCGAGGAGATCTCACGCTTCATCGCCGCCGTCCCCGGTGAGCTCACGTGGTACGTCTCGCACGTGTCCGCGGCCGAGCTGTCCACTCTCGCAGCGCGATTCCCCGAGCACGAGTTCCGCCCACGCATCGGGACCGACCTCTGGTACGCCGACAAGGGCTCCTACGAGGTGCGTGCCCACGTGCTCGACGTGCGACCCGTGGCCAAGGGCACCCGGGTCGGCTACCGGCAGCGGGCCGTCGCGGCGGGCCACATCGTCGTCGTCAGCGGGGGCACGTCGCACGGCGTCGCGATGGAGAGCCCGTCGTCGGCCGCGACCGCGCGGTCGCGGGCCATCGCCGTCACCGAGGGCGTCCTCGAGGCCGCCCACCGGGTGCGGTCCCCGTTCACCGTCTCGGGCGTCATGCCGCGCTTCGCCGAGCCGCCCCACATGCAGTGCAGCCTGCTGGTGCTGCCCGCCGGTGTCGCTCCGCCGAGGGTGGGCGACGAGGTGCCGGTGCGGATGCGACTGACCACGACGACCCCGGACGCCGTCGTCGTGGCCTGAGCCGGGGACCGGCGAAGACCAGCGCAGCCGAGTCCTCGAGGTCGGGGACGGCATACGCGAGGTGACGACGCTCGTCGGGCCGGAGGCACCCCGATGGTGCTCTCGGGCCCGGGAGCGACTAGACAGGTCAGGTGCAGAGCGAGCCGACCGACCACTTCGTCCACGTCCGCGGCGCCGCGGAGCACAACCTCAAGACCGTGGACGTCGACCTCCCGCGAGATGCGATGGTCGCGTTCACCGGCGTCTCCGGCTCGGGCAAGTCGTCCCTCGCGTTCGGGACGCTCTACGCCGAGGCGCAGCGCCGCTACTTCGAGTCGGTGGCGCCGTATGCGCGCCGCCTGCTCCAGCAGGTCGGTGCGCCGCACGTCCAGGAGCTCACCGGGCTGCCGCCCGCGGTGGCCCTGCAGCAGCGCCGCGGCGCCCCGAGCTCTCGCTCGACCGTCGGCACCCTGACGACGCTGTCGAACCTGCTGCGGATGCTCTACTCCCGCGCCGGCCGCTACCCCGACGGCATGCAGAGACTCGAGGCGGAGGCCTTCTCCCCCAACACCGCAGCCGGCGCCTGCCCCGAGTGCCACGGCCTGGGCGAGGCGCACGACGTCGCGGAGGACCTGCTCGTGCCCGACCCGTCGCTCACGGTCCGCGAGGGAGCCATCGCAGCGTGGCCGGGTGCCTGGCAGGGCAAGAACCTCGTGCGGGTCACCCGGACGGTCGGCATCGACATCGACGTACCGTGGCGCGACCTGCCGAAGAAGGACCGCGACTGGCTGCTCTACACCGACGAGCAGCCGCGAGTGCTCATCGACCGCAAGGGCGAGCCCGACGACTCGACGGGCCGTGACTACTTCGGCACCTTCTGGAGCGCCCGCAAGCACATCCGGCACACGCTGGCCGACACCAAGAGCCAGATGATGCGCGACAAGGCGCTCCGCTTCGTCCGCAGCGTGCGGTGCCCGGCCTGCGGCGGCACGGGCCTGCGCGCGGACGCACTCACCGTGACCTTCCGCGGGCTGAGCATCGCCGAGGCGAACGCGCTGTCGTTCACGGACCTCTCGGCGCACCTGCGGCCGGTCGCCGAGCTCACCGAGGCCGGGGCGGCGACGTCGTCCGCCACCTCGGGCGAGGCGACCGAGGTGGCCGTGCGCCTCAGCGCCGACCTCGTGGAGCGCATCGCGGTGCTGCTCGACCTCGGCCTCGGCTACCTCTCGCTGGGCCGCCGGTCGACGACCCTCTCCCCCGGCGAGGCGCAGCGCCTGCGCATCGCGACGCAGCTGCGCTCCGGGCTCTTCGGCGTCGTCTACGTGCTCGACGAACCGTCGGCGGGCCTGCACCCGGCCGACGCCGAGCCACTCCTCGACGTGCTCGACGCCCTCAAGCGCTCGGGCAACTCGCTCTTCGTCGTCGAGCACGACCTTGACATCGTGCGCCGCGCCGACTGGGTCGTCGACATCGGCCCGGGTGCCGGCGAGCAGGGCGGTCAGGTGCTCTACTCCGGCCCGGTCGAGGGGCTCGAGCACGTCACCGAGTCAGTCACGGGCGCGCACCTCTTCGGCCGCGCCGACGTGATGCAGCCGCACGGTCGCTCGCCGCAGGGGTGGCTGCACCTGCGCGGCGTGAGCCGGCACAACCTCGACGGGCTCTCGGTCGACGTGCCGCTCTGCGTCCTCACCGCCGTCACCGGCGTCTCGGGGTCGGGCAAGTCGACGCTCGTGACGCAGGTGCTCGCCGAGCTCGTGCGCCGCCACCTCGGCCAGGCCCCCGAGGACGCCGAGGAGAGCGAGCTCGAGATAGACGTCGACGACGCGACCGGGCTCGAGTCGTTCGACCGGCTCGTGCGGGTCGACCAGCGCCCGATCGGCCGCACGCCGCGCTCCAACCTCGCGACCTACACCGGCCTCTTCGACGCGGTGCGAAGGTTGTATGCCGCCACGCCCGAGGCGCGTGAGCGCGGTTACGGGCCGGGCCGCTTCTCCTTCAACGTCGCCGAGGGCCGCTGCGAGACCTGCCAGGGTGAGGGGTTCGTGTCGGTCGAGCTGCTCTTCCTCCCGGGCACGTACTCGCCGTGCCCCACGTGCCACGGCGCGCGCTACAACGCCGAGACGCTCGAGATCACCTACGACGGCAAGAGCATCGCCGACGTGCTCGGTCTCACCGTCGACGAGGCGGCCGACTTCCTCGCCGACGTGGCCGCCGCCGCGCGCAGCCTGCTCACGCTGCGCGAGGTCGGCCTCGGCTACCTGCGCCTCGGCCAGCCGGCGACCGAACTGAGCGGCGGCGAGGCGCAACGGATCAAGCTCGCGACCGAGCTGCAGCGGGCCAGGCGGGGCCACGCGCTCTACCTGCTCGACGAGCCGACCTCGGGACTGCACGCCGCCGACGTCGCGCTGCTGCTGCGGCAGCTGCACGCCCTCGTCGACGCCGGCAACACCGTCGTGCTCGTCGAGCACCACCTCGACACGATCGCCAGTGCCGACTGGGTCATCGACCTCGGGCCCGGTGGCGGCGACGAGGGCGGCCGAGTCGTCGCGGCGGGCACGCCCGAGCAGGTGGCCGAGACCGACCGAGGCGCCACCGCGCCGCACCTCGCGAAGCGTCTGGCTGCGAGGGCCGCGGTCCGGGCCGACGCAGGTCAGTGACGACGCGGCGCCGGCTCGAGGTAGACCGGCACGGGTGCCGACCGGACGATCTTCGACGCACGCGACCCGAGGAAGATCCGGGCGGCCGGGGCCGACGAGCTCGGTCCGACGACGAGCAGGTCGCCGTCGGCCCACTCGACGTCCCAGATCGCGTGGGCCCACGAGACGCCGTCGCCGACGACGAGCGACCGGGCCAGCCGCTCACCGAGCCGCCCGGCGTCGATCTCCTTGACCTGCCTGGTGATCGCGTCCTTCATCCGGGTGACCCACCGGTCGATGACGAGCTCGTCGGCGGACTCCTCGACCCCGCCGAAGAAACGTCTGGGCGGCCGCACCGCGAAGGTGACGACGCGGACGGCTGCGCCGAGCGCCTCGGCCAGCCTGGCCCCGGCGACGGCGACGTGACCGCCCTCCTTCGACCCGCCGTAGCCGATGCTGACCCGGCGGATGCGCGCCGACGGACCGGCGCGGTAGCCGAGCGGGGCGAGCAGCACGGGCAGCGGTGCTGAGTGCACGAGCCGGTCGGTGACGCTGCCGAGCGAGATGCGTCCGAGCGGACCCTTGCTGGAGGATCCGATGACGAGTGCGGAGGCCGTGGTGCGAGAGGCGAGCTCGAGCAGACCGCCCGGGATGGACGACGCGCGGACGACCTCGAACGACGCGGCGACACCGGCCGGCATACGCTCCCGGGCGGCGTCGAGCACCCGCTCGGCCCACTCCGTCAGGGGGGCGAGGTAGTCGCCGTCGACGAACTCGGGCGCGCCGGCGGCGTGCGGGGTCGTGATGACGACGGCGACGACCAGGGGGTCACCGGTCGAGCGGGACAGGACGCTGGCGAGCTCGAGGGCGGAGGTGCCGCTGTCACCCTCCGTGTAGGCGACGACGATCGACATGGCTCACACCGCGCCGACGAGCGAGGCCGCCTCGACGTGCGTCACCGGGAGGCCGAGCTCCGCCGCACGGTCGACCACCTCGAACCTCTGCCAGATCGACTCTGCCGCAGGGAGCGTCACGATGACGATCTGGTCGGGGTCGAACTCCTGCACGGCGGCACGGAGGGCCCGGAGCGGCCGTTGGTCGCCGACGGCGCCGGTGGCGTCGAGCTGGTGCGCGGTCAGGGTCTCGAGCGCGCGCTCGAGCCGGCGCTGCGCGGCCTCGGTCGTCGCGTCCTTCACGGAGACGGCGCCGTGGGTCGCGGCGGTGCCGGTCTCGACGGGACTCGCCGGCACGCACACGTAGTAGGTGGCCGCCCCTTGGGCGTCGATGCGCTGCAGCTCGGAGACGAGCTCGTCGGACTCGAGGGTCTGGTTGGCGAGGACGAGCACCCGACGGGCCTCGCCGGTGAGCTCGGGGGCGACGCGGGCAGGCAGGCGCGCGATGCGGGCCCTGTTGATGAAGAAGAGGACCAGCACGATGCCGAACGAGACGAGACTCAGCACGAGCTGGATGCGGACGTCGGCGGTCAGGCCCATCTGGATGAGCACGAGCACGATGCCGAGCGTCGTGATGACCGACAGCGTCGGGAAGAGCCACATCTTCACCTTGAGCGTCGCCGGGTCGGCACGGCGGCGCAGGATGATCTGCGAGATCGCGATGAGCAGGTAGACGAAGAGGATGACGGCGCCGGAGGAGTTGAGCAGGAACGAGAAGACCGTGTCGGGAGAGACCGCCGCCATGATGACGGCGAGGAAGCCGACGACCGACGACGAGAGGATCGCGACCATCGGCACGCCGCGCGAGTTGACCGACACCATCGACGCCGGCGCCTCGCGCCTGGCGGCGAGGACGAAGAGCATGCGCGAGGCCGTGTAGAGGCCGGAGTTGAGGCACGACAGCACGGCCGTCAGCACGACGGCGTTCATGACGTGGTCGGCGTACGGGATGCCCATCTTCTGGAACGCCGCGACGTAGGGAGAGGCCTCGAGCGTCGAGGAGTTCCACGGCAGGATGACCGCGAGCAGGAAGATCGAGCCGACGAAGAAGATCGCGATGCGCGTGATGACGGAGTTGGCGGCCTTGCTCACCGCACGCTCGGGGTCGTTCGACTCGGCGGCCGCGATCGTCGCGATCTCGGCGCCGACCATGGAGAAGATGACCGTGACCACGCCTGCGGTGACGGCGAGTCCGCCGTTCGGGAAGAACCCGCCGTGGGCGGTGAGGTTGCTGAAGTCGAGCTTCGCGTTGGGCCAGATGCCGAAGACGAAGAGGCCGCCGCAGACGAGGAAGACGATGATCGCCCCGACCTTGATGCCGGCGAACCAGAACTCGAACTCGCCGAAGGACGACACCGAGATGAGGTTGGTGCCGGTCATGAGGAGCATGAGCACGAGGCTGAGCGCCCACGTGGGCACGCCGGGCAGCCAGAAGTTGAGGACCTTGGCCCCCGCCACCGCCTCGAAGCCGACGACGATCACCCAGAAGTACCAGTAGAGCCAGCCGACCGAGAAGCCCGCCCAGTCGCCGAGCGCCTTGCGGGAGTAGTCGGCGAACGAGCCCGTCGACGGGTTGGCCACCGCCATCTCGGCGAGCATCCGCATCACCATGATGATGAGCACGCCGCAGAGCGCGTAGGTCAGGAAGGCGCCAGGCCCGGTGGCCTTGATGACGGTGCCCGAGCCGACGAACAGGCCGGCGCCGATCACACCGCCCATCGCGATCATCGTCAGCTGGCGCTGGTTGAGCGCCTTCTTCAGCTCCGGACCGGTGCCAGACATCTCAGGCCTCCTGGCAGGGGATGGACGGGCGGTGGGTCAGCACGTGACGAGACATGAGCTCATCCCTCTCGATCGGCTCGAAAGGGATGAACTCCCCTCCGACGATCCTCCGAAAGTAGTAGCGGCCGGGTCCCCTGTCCACGCGGACTGTCGGGGCGGCGCGGCCCTCGCCCTGCCTGACAAGCACGGCAGCAGATCGGGGCGAACCACGCATCGGGTCGCTCACCGGGCGACGCGGAACCGGACCGTCTCGCCCGCAGAGACGCGTCACCCCGCCGCGAGACGGGCGTCTCTCAACTGTGCCGTGCGCGGACGTTCTCGGTATCCCGCGGCGACGCGCGGCGCGGTCATTTACGCGATGGCGGTCGGTTTGGTGGTTCCAGGCGGCCCGGACAGCACCTTCGGGATGTACTCGAGGAGCTGGATGCGACCATCGAAGGTGCGACTCTCGACCAGGTCGAGGGCCACGTCGGGGTAGCCGTCGTAGATCCAGTCCGTCCCGGTGCTGCCCGTGATGACGGGGAAGATGCCCACGCGAAAACGATCCACCAGGCCAGCCTTGAGCAGAGCACGGCAGAGGGTCAGGCTGCCCAAGGTCGTCAACGGCCGGTTGCCCGAGGCCTTCATCTCACGAACAGCCGCCACCGGGTCGCGGGAAACCAGCTCCGTGCTCGGCCAGGCCAGCGGCTCGATCAAGGTGGTCGAGAAGACGACCTTCGGCCGTCCCGCGAGGACCTCCGTCCCGGGCTCACCCCCGCTGGCCAGCTCAGACATGAGCCGGTAGGTGGTCGCACCCATGAGCACGATGGAGTCGTCCGACTGCTGCTGCAGCCAAGCGAGGTACTCGGGCCCTTCCAGCCCCCACCAGCCGGGCCAGCCCTCGGCGGCCCCGTAGCCGCCGAGTGAGGCGATGAAGTCGACGAGCAGTTCCTGCATGGTGTCCCCTCTGCCAGGTCAGTGAGTGGCGGTCCGGTGCTCGACCGACTTCCAGAGTGCCAACGCGCACCTCGTGGCGCCAGTGACCGCCACCTTCTCCAGGTACCTAGTTGAGTCTTACCGCCGCCTGTCGGTCCGCGACCGAGGCGTGTGTGACGTCCTCAGCACAGCCGGCGGGAGCCGGCGGAAGTCGTCATTCCTGGTGGACTCAGCGAGCGAGTCGTCCGGCGACCACTGCTACTCCGGGACCGTGCAACTCCCCGAGGGCACTCGCCCGACCGGTGATGGCCATCAGGACGGCTTCGGCCGGTCCGGCGACCTCTGGTCCGGAACCATGGCTCCAGTCGAGGTCAGTGGGCTTGAGCCGTACACCTCGGGCAAGGCGTCGTCCCGGCAACTCGGGGCTCAGCAGGGCATCGTGCAGCACACAGCGCAGCCGCTCAGCCGGGATCTGGCGTGGCTTGCCAAGCGGGCGACGGATGTCTTGGTGGTGGATCGTGACATCGAGCAGGGCGAGCCTGCCCCGGAAGGTCGTGGCCAGCCCCGTGGGCCGCAGACGAGCCCTCAGCCTGTCGAGGAGCTGTGCGGTATCCAGCGATGCGAGTTGGTCCACACCCACCTGGTTGATGTCAGTGAACCGGGCCTCTACGGCACGGCGGAGCATGCCCAGCAGACTGAGGTCGTCGAAGCTCATGACGTGCGCGACCACATCCCGTACCCGCCAGCCCTCACACAACGAGTTCACCTGCCACTGCTCGGGCTCAAGGTCCGCCAGGAAGTCGGCAAGGTCGGTTCGCTCGGCCGTGGTCATCTCCAGACCGTTCACCCCCACCAGTCTGCTCCTATCGTCTCGAGAGATGGAAGTTTCGGGCGACGTCCCAGGCCCGCTCAAGTAAGAGCACGTTCGTGGTGCCGTGCGGGCTGCAATTGCATATCCACAGTGAAAGCGCCAGCCTGCCGTCGCGCGGCCAGCTGTCGAAGTTCCAGCAACGGCCCAGGCCCAGACGCCTTCCCAAGGCTCGCGAAAGCGGTTCGGGACAAGCGCTCGACCATGGCCCCAATCGGAGCATCCTTTCCGAGCAGGAACCCACGAGCGCATTGCATCTGATCCGGTGAACGTTTCATGCGAGCCGCATCGCTCGCACTCAGCCGACGCGCGTTTAACCGCCGCGAGTTCGGCGCAGTTGGCTGCGGGGCCTCACGGGCCGACGCGCCCCACGCGAGTTCTACGCTGAGTGGGTGCTCGACCTGGACAGCATCGACGTCGAGGAGATCGCTGCCGCACTGGCGGACCAGGTGGGTTATGACCATCGCTGGCTGATCGATCCGCTCACGGGCGAGGTCGTGTTCTGGACCAGCGACACCGGCATCGACGGTGAGAACCCCGTCGAGGTCGACCAGCTGGACCTCATCGCCGTCGATCCTCTCCCGTCCTACGTCTGGTATCAGGACATGGTCGACTTCGCCGAGGGCATCAGCGACAGGGCCGCTGGACGACGCCTGAGCGCGTCGTTGCAGGGGAAGGGAGCGTTCCGGCGGTTCAAGAACGAGGTGTACGGCCACCACCCCGAGCTGATCTCGGCCTGGCAGGCGATGCGTGATGCCAGGGCCCGAGTCCGGGCGGTCCAGTGGCTGGTGGACGAGGGGCTGGTCGACGACGAAGCCGGCCAGCGGTTCATCAGCGACAACCCGGAGCCTGACCTCCCGTGAACGCCACTGCACCCAGAGGTGGCCATGCGACCCGGCTGGTCGGTGTCCACCGTGAGTCACACCGCCGCGTGGTCCCTTTCATGCCTAACGGAGGGTTCAACGCCCCGGCGCTCCGAGAGTGAGACTGACCGGCTGCAGGGCGTGACCCCCGTGGGGTGTCTGGGTGTCTGAGCGCGGGCCGGGGAGCCGTCGGTGGGATGATCCAAAGGTGACAGCTGACCGCGCCAGCTCCTCGCCGCGGCCCTATGACGTCTGGGACATTGTCCCGTTCCGGGTCTGATGGAGGCTCTCATTCCACGGAAGGATGAGAGTCATGGCAGCACCGAGGAAGTACCCGGAGGAGCTTCGGGAGCGAGCGATCAGGATGGCCGTCGATCTGCGGCGTGACCCAGACACCAAGGCGGGCGCGGTGAAGCGGGTCGGCGACCAGCTCGGGATCAACCCCGACACGTTGCGCAACTGGGTCCAGCAGGCCGAGGTCGACGAGGGCCACCGCCCCGGGGTGACGAGCGCGGAGGCGAAGCGGATCGCCGAGCTCGAGCGGGAGGTCAAGGAGCTGCGCCGGGCGAACGAGATCCTGCGGACGGCGTCCGCGTTTTTCGCGGCGGCGGAGCTCGACCGCAAGCTGAAGTAGGCACCGCTGTGCCGACTGCGGTGCTCGTCGAGTACATCGACGAGCACCGCGACCGGTTCGGGGTCGAGCCGATCTGCACGGTCCTGTCGGGGGCCGGCATGCAGATCGCCCCGAGCACGTACTACGCGGCCAAGAAGCGCGCCCCGTCGGCACGATCGGTGAGTGACGCCGCGACGCTGGCCAAGATCGTGACGATCCACGCCGAGAACTACGGCGTGTACGGCATCCGGAAGGTTCATGCGGAGCTACGCCGACAGGGCCATCCGGTGGCTCGCTGCACGACGCACCGGTTGATGAGATCCGTTGGGCTGCACGGCGTCAGCCGGGCGAAGGGGCCACGCACCACGATCCCGGGCAGCGGACCGGACACCCGCCCGGACCTGGTGCAGCGGGCGTTCACCGCGACGGCACCGGACCAGCTGTGGGTCGCGGACATCACCTACTGCCGCACCTTCGCCGGGTGGGTGTACGCCGCGTTCGTCATCGACGTCTACTCCCGCCGGGTCGTCGGCTGGCAGCTGTCGAAGAACCTGCGCACCGACCTGGCGCTGGACGCCCTCGAGATGGGGTTGTGGGACCGTGCCCGCGCCGGCCAGGACACGACCGGCCTGATTCATCACTCCGACAAGGGAGTTCAATACGTCGCCGTCCGCTACACCCAGCGCCTGGCCGACGCCGGTGCGGTCGCCTCGGTCGGGTCCACCGGTGACTCGTACGACAACGCCCTGGCCGAGGCGTTCAACTCGCTGTTCAAGGCCGAACTGATCCGCAACCGAGGTCCGTGGCGCTCGATCGATGACCTCGAGATCGCCGTCGCGGAGTACATCGACTGGTTCAACCACCGACGCCTCCACGGCGAGATCGGGCTCGTCCCGCCCGTCGAGTTCGAAGACCAGCACTACCGGCAGAATCCCGTGGCGGCTACCGTCGTCGCGTCAGTTCCGAGCCTCCACTAAACCCGGAACGGGACAATGGCCCTCTGAGTCACCTAGCCCGGGCGGTCAGGCCTCGTCCGGCGTCTGGGTGGACTCGTCCCGAGTGCGCTCCGGGTTCTCGGTGCGCTCCTCTGACTCGGCGAGTATCGCGCGGGCCTGCATCTCGGGGTCATCGCTGCCTGCCGCCTGTTCCTCCGGCAAGAGCTCAGCACGCGTCTGAATGTGGTCCTCAGAATGATGTCCTTGGCTCATCGCCCGACGATACCCGCGCACACGCCGTCGATGCGGCGGTCGCCTGTGGGGGCACCGCCCCTGACGGGACACGGTCCGCCTCTGGGAACGGGTTCAGCTTCGCCGGGGAGGTCCGCCTGACGCGGCACCGCCGCAGCTTCCGCCTTGCCGCCACTCGAACGCACGGTCCCGCTGCGTTCCACTCGAGCAAGCAAGGGGTCGCCGGAGGGGTGGCTACCCGCCGCCAGTCGGCGCACCCGAGATTCGGGTCATGGGTTCTCGCGAACGTCGCCGCGATCGCAGCCTGATGCCGCCCCAGCCCTTCCGCACGAGACGAGTGCTGTTGTCGACCGGGTGGAGGCGCGAACCTCAGTCGGTGTTCTCCAAGATCAGTCGGATCGCCTCGTTCGGTGCGTCCCACTGCGGAAAGTGGCCACACCGCTCGAACCAGTGCAGCTCGGCGTCGGGAAACAGCTCCGTGGCACGTGCGGCCTGTTTCGGCAGTGTCACCCGGTCACGCCGCCCCCACCCGATGGTGACCCGGCCAGGCACGGTGCCCACGGGGGCGCCTTGTTGCTTGGGCCCCTTGGTCAGAGCGTCCATCGCGGCGCCAGTCGACGGGGCTTCGGCCAGGCCGACCACGTCCGGCAGGCAGGTCTCACGCGAGAGCGCCCATGGTCGCGCCGACAACTGTGCCAGCAGCAACGTCCGCCCCGCGGGCGTGCCGAGCAGCGAGGGCAACATGCCGCGCAGCGCTCGGACCAGAGTGATCGAAGGCCGCAGCGTGGCGCCGAACACGGCGAGCTCGCGGTCGCTCCAGAAACCGCCCGGGTCCAGCGCCACGGTGTCGCCGCCGACTCCCCGCCGGGCGAGCTCGAGCACGATCCGTCCACCCATCGACTGCCCGGCAGTCGCGACCCCGTCCAAACCCTGTTCACGGATGAAGTCCGCGACGGAGTAGGTCAGGGACGCGATCGAGACCTCGCCCGTCAACGAAGGGGTATCACCGAATCCCGGCAGGTCGACAGCGATGACCTCCCGGCGCTCCGCAAGTTGCTCGATGATCGCGGCCCACGACCGCCATCCCGCGCCCAGACCGTGCACGAGCAACAGCGGCCTGCCGCGTCCCCGTCGAATGTAGTTGAGCGTCATTCCCGCGACGCTATCTCACGCGGATCCCCGCGTTGCCGAGGCAGTCGCGCCCCTGGTGAGCACCGCTCGCATCCACCGCAGCCCACCGCGCTGGCCGGGCGTGTCAGTCAGCAGCTTCGGAGTTGAAGGCGCGTGGTGTCATGACCGCGGCTGGCTCGAACTCGACCGGCGCGGGTTGAGGGCCGTCCATGGTCAGGCCGGCCCGTGACATGGCCTTCGGGAACACGTCGCGGTTGAAGGCATCCAGCTGACCCTTCGACTCCCACACCTCGGTCAGGTCGAAGCCCTGCTCCGTCGGATAGGCGAAGTGCACCAGCAGCCCGTCGCCTCCACCGTCCTCGGACAAGGTGTCGAGGACCGCCTTGTGCATGGCCAGGTAGGCGTCGATGGGCGCCGGGAAGTGGAGCACGTATCCGTACATCGCCAACCTCCATCTCGTCCTTCGATGGGACGGCACAGGTTCGGCACCTGTCAAGCGTCATGACAGGTGAGTGCAAGCTGGGCCACCAGTGGGACTGTCGTCGGTGACGAGGTGTGACGCATCGCCCACGTGCGAGGACTCGCAGCGCACGGCATACCGCCCCGGGCTGCGCCAGGCGAGCGTCGCGGACAGCGCGTCGTCGACGACCGTTCTGTCGGAGAGGCTTGCCGCCCTCGTATGCCATGTGGCCCGGCATGGACGCAAGGACGCCATCGCCCCCGTCCCGCGACCGACGTGTCGCGGGACGGGGGCGTGCGAGCGCACCGCTGGGGCGCCTCAGTGGGTGGGCACGGCGGCCGCCAGCGCCCGCCGCTCGGCCGGCGAGGGGACGAACCCGGAGGACAGCTCGGCCCGCAAGGTCTGGGTGTCCAGGGCTCCCTGCCACCGGGCCACCGCGATGCAGCAGACGATGTTGCAGATGGTGCTCGTCAGGGCGCGGGCCTCGCTCATGAAGCGGTCGATGCCGACGATGAGGGCGACTCCCGCGACGGGCACGTTGGGCATGACGGTGAGGGTGGCGACGAGGGCCACGAACCCGCTGCCGGTGACGCCGGCAGCGCCCTTGGAGGTCAGGAGCATCATGCCGACCATCAGCAGGATCTGGCTCCAGCCCAGGTGGATGTCGCAGGCCTGGGCGATGAACATGGACGCCAGGGTGAGGTAGACGGCCGTGCCCGTGAGGTTGAAGGAGTAGCCGGTCGGTACGACCAGCCCGACCACCCCACGGTCGCAGCCGAGTCGCTCGAGCTTGGCGAGCAGGCGGGGAAGCACCGGCTCGCTGGACGAGGTGGACAGCACGATGAGGATCTCGTCACGGAAGTACTTGAGCACCTGCAGCAGGCTGAAGCCCGTGAACTTCGCGACCGTGCCCAGGCCGACGAGGACGAAGGCGAGGCACGCTGCGTAGAACGCGACGATGAGCATCCCGAGGTTCCCGATGGAGTGGGCCCCGTACTTGCCGACGGTGAACGCCATGGCGCCGAACGCACCGATCGGAGCGACCTTCATGAGGTAGCCGAAGACGACGAAGAGCACCCGGTTGAAGCTGGTGATCACGTCGAGGGCGACCTGGCCGGCGCTCCCGAGCTTGGTGAAGGCGAAGCCGCACAGGGTCGCGATGAGCAGCACCGGCAGGATGGCCCCGTCGGCGAAGGCGCCGACGAAGGTGGTGGGGATGAGCCCGAGGAGGAAGTCGGCGACGCTGTTGTGGCTTGCCTCGGTGGAGTACTTCGCCGTGACGCTCGCGTCGAGGTGGGCCGGGTCGACGTGCATGCCGGTGCCCGGGTGCAGGAGCAGGACCGCGGCGAGCCCGAGCGCGAGGGCCAGGGCCGTGAGGGCGTAGAAGAGGCCGAGCGAGCGTAGGAGGGTGGGGCCGACGCGCTTGACGTCGGACATCGAGGTGATGCCGCTGACGATGGTGCCGAAGACGATCGGGGCGATCATGAACCTGACCAGCTTGACGAACGCGTCGCCCAGCGGCTTGAGGTGGGCGCCCAGATCTGGCCACAAGGCTCCGACGAGGATTCCGAGCGCGACACCGATGAGGACCTGCACGTACAGGTGCCCGAGGATGGTTTTGATCTTCATTGAAAAAACTTCCTGGGTCGGCCCAGCTCTGATGAGAGGGCATGGTCATTGAAGCGGTGTTGCTCACGCCACGGTTCGAGCGACCTCGATGTGGGCGGTGGCGAGCTGACGGGCGGCGCGGTCGAGGACGACTTCCACGACGTTGCCGGCCGGGTCGGTGACGACCTCGGTCGTGACCACGCCTGCCGGCGTGCCGATCCGCAGCCGACGGTCGGGGCCTGATGTCGACTGCCGGGTGAGGCTGTCTGCGACGACCGAACCGGTGACGCCGGCGGCGACAGAGACCGCCACGGCAGAGGTCAGGCCGATAGCGGGATGCGGCGCCAGCATCGAGAGCATCCGCACCCGCAGGTCGTGGCTGTCCTCCGGGAGGACGGTTCCGTCGGAGGCGGTGTAGGTGCCTGCGGGCGCGACGAGGCCGACCTTGGGAATCGCGTTCTGCGGAGGAGCCCCGGGGGGTCGCAGCCCCATGGCCACTCCCGCTGCTGCGCGCACCTCGAGGAGCAGGGGAAGTGCTTCCGTCAGGCTGTCCGTCATCGAGGACAGGTCGACTCCCAGGTCATCCGCCCGGGCGAAGACGGCCGGTGCTCCGGCATCGACCATCGTGGCGGCCAGCGACCGACCTCCGGCCGTGACGGTGAGCCGGTCGGCAGCCGAGCCGGTCGGGAGCAGGCGGCCGGTCGACTGCCCCCACGGCGCCTGGAACGACAGGCGGACCGGGACGCCCGGGGCAGCGCTGCCCGGAACCCGAGCCTGGCCGGACGTCGGGACCCGTCGGAGGGGCGTCGCGATCGTCCCGGTGAGAACCGCGCCGGTGTTGAGGTTGCGCATCGTGACGCGGGTGGCCATCTCCCCGGCGGGCACGATGCCGGCCTGCACGGCATACAGGGCGATGGCCGTGGCGCAGTTGCCGCAGTTGGACCCAAGCTCCACGGCGGTGTCACCGATGCCCACCTGCGCGAAGAGGTACTCGAGGTCCGCCGGACCGTCCGGCGTCGCGGTGACGATGGCGGCCTTCGAGGTCGTCGAGGTGCCACCGCCGACCCCGTCGAGCTGACGCGCGTCGGCAGCGCCGAACGCATCGGCCAGCAGCTGGAGCATCTCCTCGTGGGTGCTCGCGTGGCGGGCGACGTCGTCGGCATCGAAGAGCCAGCACTTGCTCGTCCCGCCCCGATACCAGTGACCGCGAAGCTGCACGGTCGCCTCCTCTCTCAGAGGGGCCCGCATCGGCCCCACTCCGCCAACGATCCCGATCCAGAGGCTTCAGCACAATCAGAGAAAAGTTGAGGAGTATCGACTTTTGCTAAAGTCGACGCATGCTCGACCTCGACCTCCGACGGCTCCGCTTGTTACGCGAAGTCAGCCGGCTCGGTTCGCTCACGGCGGCTGCGGCTGAGCTGTCCTTCACCACCTCGGCCGTGTCCCAGCAGATGACGAAGCTCGAGCACGAGATGGGGGTGGCACTGCTCGAGCGGCATCCGCGCGGGGCCGTGCTGACCGAGGCCGGGCGGGCACTGCTGCGCTACGCCGACGACATCGACCGGATCATCGAGGCGGCCCGTGCCGAGATGGACGAGTTCGCGGGGCTGCGCCGCGGCCAGCTGCGCATGGGCACCTTCCCCACGGTCGGTGCCTCGCTCATGCCCGACGTCGTGCTGGCCTTCCGTGCCCGCCACCCCGAGGTGACCGTCACCGTCGTCAGCGCCCGGCGCGCCGGCCTCGTGGACCGGCTGAAGCGTCGCGACATCGAGCTGACGCTGCTGTGGGACTACCCGTGGCAGCGGATCAAGGACGAGGAGCTGACCACCGTCACGCTGATGAACGACCCGACGCTGCTGCTCCTGCCTCGCGAGCACAAGCTCGCCCACGCCCCCGCCGTACGCGCAGAGGCCCTCCATGACGAGAACTGGATCGTCCGCGATGAGCACCCGGTTGCCGACGTCCTGCGCCGCGTCTGCCGGGCCGCGGGATTCGAACCCAGCGTTGCGTTCGCGGCGAACGACTACCAGGAGACCCAGGGCATGGTCGCGGCCGGCATCGGGATCGCCCTCGCTCCCCAGCTGGCCTTGAGCGCTCTGCGCCCCGACGTGGTCGCCGTTCCGCTCGAGAACGCGCCCAGCCGCCGGATCCTGCTGGCCCACCTCAGCGGTCGACACCTCAGCCCGTCAGCCCGGCAGGCGACGGAGGTATGCCGATCCATCGCGAGTGCGCACCTGGCGAGTACGTGACGCTCCGGCGACGGCTCGAAGCGTGTACGCGGGCGGTACCGCTCGTGCGGTCGCGAGGCGGCGCTGACCGGCAGATCCGGTAGACCGGTAGACCTACGAATCCCTGCACGTGAGCGGCCCCAGCAAAGTGCCCTGGACGTGGTCGGTCTTCTCGCCGCCAATGGGCGAGGCACACCCGCAGGGAAGCGGCGGGCCCTGGCCCGCTTGACGCACCACGCAGACACGGCGTGCCGTGCCTGCGTGGTGATCGGGTAGGTCCGGCGCTGCCGCGCTCAGGTGGTGGGGATGAGCCCACCGTCGATCGTGACGTCGGTCCCGGTGATGTTGCCGGCGACGTCGCTGGCGAGGAAGGCGACGAGTCGGCCCACCTCGTCGGGGTGGGTGAAACGACCGGTGACCGAGTCGCGGGCAGCCGCTGCGGCGACAGCCGACGGGTCACTCCCCTGCCGGGCCGCGACGGCCGCCGCGACGCCGTCGCGTCCGAGCCACAGGTCGGTCGAGACAGGACCCGGGCTGACGGTGTTGACCCGGATGCCCTGAGGCCCGAGCTCCTTGGACAGGGACTTGCTGAAGCTGCGCAGAGCCGCCTTGGCTGCGCTGTAGTCGATGACCGACGGATCGGCCAGGGTCGCGTTGACCGAGCACGTCGAGACGATCACCCCTCGACCGCGAGCGAGCATCAACGGCAGGGCCGCTCGCGTGGTGCGGACGGCCGCCATGAGGTTGAGGGTGTACGACGTGCTCCACTGCTCGTCCGTGACCGCCAGGAAGCCATCCAGCCGAGGCGACACGGCTCCGACGTTGTTGACGAGGATGTCGAGGCGTCCCAGTCCGGCGGCCGCGTCGACGACGTGCGCCGCGCCGTCCGGGTCGCCGAGGTCGACGGCCACGAAGGTGACGCTGCCCGAACGGCTCAAGGCGTCGAGCTCGGCAGAGGCATCACGTGCACTCGCGACGACCGCGACCCCCTCGTCGACGAGCACCCTGGTGATGGCGAGCCCGATGCCCTTGCTCGCTCCGGTGACGATGGCGACCTTCCCGGCCAGACCGAGGTCCACGGTCAGAGCCCGCGCTCGTCGAGCCAGCCCAGCACGGCCTTGGCGACCTCGCTCCAGCCGTCGTCGATGGTGAGCGAGTGGCCCCGACCCTCGAACTGCTTCAGCTCCGTCAGGGCGGTCGAGCTGCGGTACTGCTTGAGGGTCGAGCGGGTCACGACGTCCGGGACGGTGTGGTCCTCGAGCCCGGAGATGAGCAGCAGGGGACCGCGGGTGCTGTTGTCGGTGTCGACCGCCGCCTCGGAGTGCAGCGAGAAGTTGGCTGCGGCCGCCTGGAAGAGGGGCCTGGCCGGCGACGGGATGGTCCACCTCTCGAAGAGCGCGTCCGACTCCTCCTCGCTGACCGCGTTGCCGAACCCGAAGCGGAACTCCTTGGCGGTCAAGGAGACCGCCCGGTTGCGGTTCGCCGGGTTGCCGAGCGCCGGCAGTCCGGAGCGGAGCTGGGCGAGCGGCAACGGCAGGACGCCCTTGATCTGCGCGGGGTCGATGGCGACCGCCGCGGCGGCCTTGCCCTGCCCAAGCAGCTTCTCGGCGATGAGCCCTCCGAAGGAGTGGCCGACGAGGACCGGCGCCTCCGGGAGGCCCTCGATGATCGCCGCGTAGTGGTTCGTCACGTCGTCGATGCCGAGTCCGGCGACGTCGTCCGCCCGCTCCCGGGCCGCCTCGACGGTGTCGGCCTCCCGAGGCCAGCCCGGGGCGACGGGCGCGTAGCCCGCCTCGCGGAAGAGCTCGACCCAGGGGTCCCAGCTCGTGGCATGGAGCCAGAGGCCGTGGATGAAGACGACGGGACGCTGGTGCGCGGTCATGAGCTGCCTCTCTCCGGGTCCGCACGGACGCGGACCGTGGCGTCGCGATGGGCGACCTCCCAAGGCTGGCCGCCTGCGGCACCCCGCGTCCAAGACCCTTTGAGGACCGATCGATAACCGCGAGGAGTTCCGCCCGGCGGGCCGGGTCACTACCGTGGTGAGCCCAGGCGGGAGATGGCCCCGACTGACCAATGACGCGCCGCGGGGAGACCTGATGGAGCTGGACCTGCGCCTGGTGCGCTATTTCGTCGCGGTGGCCGACGAGCTGCACTTCGGCAGGGCCGCCGCCCAGCTCTACGTGAGCCAGCCGGCGCTCTCCCGGCAGATCCGCAAGCTCGAGGACCAGCTCGGCGAGACCCTCCTCGTGCGCGACAGCCGCCACGTCACCTTGACGGCCCGGGGGCAGCAGTTCCTCCAGGACGCCCGGCGCCTGCTCGACCTGGCCGAGAGCATGACCCAGCGCACGGCCCAGCCCGGTGTCAGCACCGCCCACGTCTTCGAGCTCTCGACGAGCCGGATGGTCGCCGACGCCTTCACCCGCGCCGAGCCGGACATCCCTCTCCGAGAGCACGCGATGGACAGCATCACGCAGCTCAACGCCCTCCTGCACGGGCGGCTCGACGTCGCGATCCTCCGGGTCACGCCGCGCATGCTGCTCGCCCACCCGAGCGGGTGGCGCCACCGGCTGCTGCGGCTGGAGCCGCTCGTGCTCATCGAGTCGGGCACCGACGCGGGCGACCTTCACGACGGCCGACCCGCCGGGGCACCGGTCGCCTCGCTGCGCGAGCGCCCCTTGCACGTCTTCGCCGACCCGCCCGACTCCGGCACCTACAGCGCCCACGGCCAGTACGTCACCGCCCTGGAGGAGCGGCTGGGTCTGCAGATGCAGTGGCTCGGCACCCCCGGCGCCTTCAGCCTGTGCGTCGCCCACGTGCAGCGCGGCCCGGTCGACGTGCGCTACCTCGAGTTCCTCAGCTATGCCGAGAAGTACGCCGAGGTGGGGATGCGCATGTCGTGGCCGCAGGAGATCCAGCCCTACTACCCGTGGTCCCTCGCGTGGCGCACCGACGACGTCGCTGCCGCGACGACCCGCCTCGTCGAGGTGGCCCTCGGAGTGGCCGACGACCACGCGTGGCTCGCCGGTGCCGAGGACCCCGAGCGGGCTCCCGCATGGATGCCCGAGGACGACCCGGCGTGGCGGGAGGTCCTCCCCCGCAGTCGGTGACGGAGCCTCTCAGGGAGCCATCGCGGCATACCCGGCGGCGCTGTGGATCGCGATCCCGGCGTACGAGGCGTAGGTCGACGCCCCCGTCTCGACCTGCGCGAGCTGCGACTCCATCGCCGTGCGGGTCCAGCCGAAGAAGGTCTGCTTCACCTCGGCGGCCGTGTCGCCGAGGTACGTCGTCTCCTGGCCGATGCGCACCGGCTTGCCCAGGGCCGAGCCGGCGGTGAGCGCGGCCGTCGCGATGTCGACGGTGCCGTCCGTGCCGGCAGCGGTGTTTCGGTAGGCCATCACGGTCACTCCCGCCGTGCGACGCATGATCTCGCGGTCCAGCGTCGACGCACCGCCAGTGGCGGTCTTGGCAGGGATCTCGTTGAACCAGAAGGGGATGTCGGCCTCGATGGGCGACGTGCCGGCGTTCGCCCGGAGCTTGTCGAGCAGTGACAGGTACTTCGCGACGACCGTCGACTGGCTCGTGGTCCACGCCGCGGTCGTGTAGGGCTCGACGTCGGTGTGGATGCCGGTGAAGAGGCCGGTGCTGCGGGCGGGCTTGAGCCAGTAGGTGACGACCCAGCTCGGGTTGTCGACCCAGCCGGGGTCGCCCCCGAGCGCGTCCACCCGGATCCCAGCCGCTCGCGCCCGCTCGGACAGCGTGCGCAGGTTGGCCAGCTGGGGCGACGTCGTGACGTTGGGCGGGACGGCGACGAAGAGCTGGCCGACGCCCGAGGCCACGGCGAGGTCGACGGTGGCCACGGGGGTGCTCGTGTCCCACACCCACATCGCCCGGGCGCTCGTCCCGGACGGGCTCGTCGCGGCGGCCGCACCGGGGGCCAGAGCCAGGGCCGCGCCCACGACCCCGGTGACCGCGAGCAGCGACACGAGGAGTCGGGCACGGCCCGTACGGGTACGACGGGGAGCGAGGCGCATGGGAGAACTTCCGGGACGGCGGATGACGACAGGGTCAATTGTCCGAAAAGCGCCAGTTGTTCGCAGGGTTTCCGCAAGATCCGCGCAAGTCGCCCGTGGCGTGTTGCGACGGGGTGCCTGTCAGGCCTTGCCCAGCCAAGTCCCGGCCGCGCCGACGAGCGCCCGGACGCCGATCTCGAGGGTCGGGTCGATGACGGGTGCGTAGAGGGGTGAGTGGTTCGACGGCACCGTGGCCATGACCGCGAGGATCCCCTCGAGGTCGTCGGCCGCGGCGAACAGCGCAGGGTCTGCACCACCGAGCAACCAGAAGACACAGGGCGCCCCGGCGGAGGTCGCCAGCACCCCGACGTCCTCACTGCCCGTGACGGGCCCGGGGTCGAGCACCCGGCCCGCACCGACGACGGCCTCCAGGGCCGGCTTGGTGCGTTCGGCGCCGGCCACGTCGTTGACGACCGCGGGCGCCTGCTCGAACGTCTCGATGACCGGCGGGCGAGGTGCGCCGGCCGCGGCCGCCTCACCCTCGACGATGCGGGTCACGGCTCCGAGCACCCGGTCGCGCACCCGGGGGTCGTAGGTCCGCAGGTTGAGGAGCAGCACGGCCTCGTCCGGGATGATGTTGGACTTCGTCCCCGCCTGCAGGGAGCCGACGGTCAGCACCGCGGTGTCGGTGCCCGCGACCTCGCGCGAGACGATCGTCTGCAGGCGCATCACCGTGGACGCCGCCATGACGACGGGGTCGACGGTGGCCTCGGGCCTGGACCCGTGGCCGCCCGAGCCGTAGAGGGTGACCTTCAGGCTGTCGGTGGCCGCGAAGGCCGGACCGGGACGCAGCCCAATGACACCGGCCGGGATGGGCGCGACGTGCTGGCCGAGGACGACGTCGGGGCGCGGCACGCGGTCGTAGAGTCCATCCTCGACCATGGCGCGGGCGCCCTTCCCGAGCTCCTCGGCCGGCTGGAGCACGGCGACGACCGTGCCGGCCCAGGAGCTGTCGGCCGCGAGGACGGACAGTGCGCCGAGCAGGCAGGTGACGTGCACGTCGTGACCGCAGGCGTGCATGACGGGGACGTCGCGACCCTCGGGGTCGACACCGCGGGCACTCGAGGCATACGCGAGCCCCGTGGCCTCGGCCACGGGCAGACCGTCCATGTCGGCGCGCAGCAGCACGACCGGACCGTCGCCGCGGCGCAGCAGCCCGGTCACTCCGGTCACACCGACGCCCTCGACGACCGTCATGCCGAGCTCGCGCATCCACGCCGCCGCGACACCCGCCGTGCGGTGCTCGGCGAAGGACAGCTCGGGGTGCTCGTGGAGGTCGCGGTAGACGGAACGGATCCGGGGCAACAGTGAGTCGAGGGCGCTCGCGCTCGCGGTGAGGGTCATGACCTGAACGTAGTGACGTGCCGCGACCTCCCTCCAGACTTCTGTCCAATGCTGGGTGGCGTCACTGCCCGGCGGTACGGTCGTGCCGTACGCCGGGCGTTCGGGGAGGTGAATCGGGTGCGCTACGACACGAGCCCGACCGCGCGTGCCCTGCTCGCGCTCGAGGCGATCCAGGACTGCCCCGGCATCACGGCCCAGCGCCTCGGTGACCACCTCGGTGTCACGGAGCGGGCGGCCCGGCGCTACGTGGCCATCCTGAGGGAGGCCGACCTGCCCATCGAGTCGGTCACCGGACCGCACGGCGGCTACCGCGTCGGCCGAGGCCTGCGCCTGCCGCCGCTGATGTTCACGGCCGCCGAGGCCCTCGGCCTCGTCATGGCCGTGCTCGAAGGGCACCGCGGAGCGGCCGACCCGACCGAGCTGGTCGGGGCCGCCCTCTCCAAGATCCTGCGCGCGCTCCCCCAGCAGGTCGCCGAGCCCGTCCGAGCCGTCCGTCGGGCCAGCGGTCCCCCGCCCGACCCCGGCCTGCGCGTGGACCCCGCCCTGACGGCTCGGCTCGTCGAGGCCTGCACGTCGTCGCGTCGGGTGCGGCTCGACTACCGCCTCGAGGACGGCCGCGAGCGGTCTATGGAGGTCGACCCGTGGGCCGTCGTGCTGCGCCACGGCCGGTGGTACCTCCTGTGCTGGTCGCACTCGGCCGACGCGCTGCGCGCCCTGCGCGTCGACCGGGTCCGCTCCGTCTTCGTCACGTCCGTGCCCTTCGGGCCGCCCGACGACCTCGATGCCCTGCGCGTCCTCGAGGAGCACCTCTCCCAGGGCTGGCGCCACGACGTCGACGTGCTGCTGCGCGCCGACCTCGCCGAGGCGTCACGATGGCTCCCCCGCAGCCTCGGGCGGCTCGAGGAGGTCGAGGGCGGCATCCGGCTGCGGGCCACGACCGACGACCCCGACTGGTACGCGCGCCAGCTCGCCGTCACCCCCCTGACCTACGAGGTCATCGGGTCTCCGGCACTCGTGCAGGCCACCGAGGACCTCGCCGCGCGGCTCGTCAAGGCGGCGGGTCGCTCGGGCGACTCGGTCGACTCAGGCCACCCGGGCGACTCATGCGACGAGGGCGGCCCGGGCGGGATGGCTCGTCCCACCGGATCGGGTACGACGCCGGAGCAGCAGCTGCACCCGCTGCAGCAGCAGACGAACACCGGTCCCCGCGCACTAGGGTGATCACGACCGGACCGGGGCTCCTCGGTCCCGACCGAGGAGCGGCAGATGAGCTTCAACGACAACGCCCAGCTCGACACCTCGCAGGTGCAGAGCGGCGGCAGCGGTGGGGGCGGCGGAGGCTTCCCCGGCGGCATCCAGGTCGGTGGCGGCATCGGCGGGCTCATCCTGCTCGTGCTCATGCTCATCTTCGGCGGCGGCAAGATCCTCGGCGGCGGTGACTCCGGCAGCAGCGCCGGCGGCCTGCCCTCGCAGCAGCTCCAGAGCGACCAGGTCGCCGCGGCCGGCCAGGTCGACCAGGGACAGTTCTCCCAGTGCAAGACCGGGGCCGACGCCAACAAGAACGACGTGTGCCTCATCGTCGCGACCGTCAACAGCGTGCAGGACTACTGGACCAAGGCGCTGCCGAAGTACCAGATGAACTACGAGCCGGTGAAGACCGTGATCTACCAGGGCCAGACGCCCTCGGGCTGCGGCACGGCCAACTCGCAGGTGGGACCCTTCTACTGCCCGCTCGACAAGAAGGTCTACGTCGACGCGAGCTTCTTCCAGGAGCTGCAGAGCAAGTTCGGGGCCGACGGCGGCCAGCTCGCGAAGGAGTACGTCATCGCCCACGAGTACGGCCACCACGTGCAGGACCTCCTCGGCATCCTCGGCCGTGCCCAGCAGGACCCGCAGGGCGCCAACTCCGGCGCGGTGCGCATCGAGCTCATGGCCGACTGCCTCGCCGGCACGTGGGTCAAGCACGCGACCGAGACGACCGACGCCAGCGGCACCCCGCTGCTCAAGGCCATCACCGAGAGCGACATCAAGTCGGCGCTGTCGGCGGCCTCGGCCGTCGGTGACGACCGCATCCAGCAGAAGATGCAGGGGCGGGTGACGCCCGAGAACTGGACCCACGGGTCGGCCCAGGCCCGGATGAGCTGGTTCACGCAGGGCTACCAGACCGGTGACATCAACCAGTGCAACACCTTCGGCGTCGCCACCGTCAGCTGAGCCCGCCCGTCCGCGGCTCGGTCTCCGCCAGCGCGAGGCGGACGGCTCGCCCGCGCCGCAGCGCGCTCTGCAGCACGTCGCGCTTGGGATCGGGCAGGTCGTAGAGCTCACGCAGCGGCAGCCCGGCGAGGGCGCGCAACGGGCTCGCGTCGAGGACCTCGCGCACGAGGGTGCGGTCGCCACCGACGACCAGACCACGGGGTATGCCGTCCGCCCCCGTGCGCGGGCTCTCGTCGTCCCCGAGGAGCACCCGTCGGGCATGGCCGACGACGGCGTCGACGAGCTCGTCGGCCTGCTTGCCACGGCGGCGCGCGAAGCGCTGCTGCGACCAGCCGCCGGCGGCCGTGCGCGACTGCACGTGGCGGGTGCCGACCTTGGACGCGGCGAACGACGCCCCGACGGCCAGGCCGACGGCATACCCTCCTCGGCGGACCAGGACGACGCCGAGGGGGTCGTGGGCGAAGGGCGTCGCGACGACGGTGGACCCGTCTGCGGCGCGTGCGGACACGACGACGCCGCCGGGAGTGCTCTCCTCGGCGGCGTCGTAGGGGCCGTGTCGCTCGGCGAAGCCCGCCATCCACCGGTCGAACCGCTCGGGGTCGACCTCGATGACGCGCGTCGTCACGGGTGTCGGTGTCGGCTCAGAGGTTGAAGCCGAGGGCGCGCAACTGCTCGCGGCCGTCCTCGGTGATCTTGTCGGGACCCCACGGCGGCATCCACACCCAGTTGATCCGGTGCGTGGTGACGAGACCCTCGAGGGCCTGCGCCGTCTGGTCCTCGATGACGTCGGTGAGCGGGCACGCGGCCGAGGTGAGCGTCATGTCGATGACGGCGTGCGACTGCGCGTCGACGGTGATGCCGTAGACGAGACCGAGGTCGACGACGTTGATGCCGAGCTCGGGGTCGACGACGTCGCGCATGGCCTCCTCGACGTCGGCCACGTTGGGCGGGGTGGTGGTTGCGGTCATGACGGAACTCCTTGCGGGGAGGGCGAACTCGTGGAAGAGATGTCGACGCCGGCTCGGGCGAGGGCGTCGGTGAAGGCGGTCCAGCCGAGCAGGGCGCACTTGACGCGGGCGGGGTACTTCGAGACTCCGGCGAAGGCCACGCCGTCACCGATGACGGCCTCGTCGCCGGCGACCTGGCCCTTGGAGGTCAGCATCGCGCGCATGGCCTCGAACGTCTCGAGCGCCTCCGAGACCGGGTGGCCGATGACCTCCTCGGCGAGCACGGAGGTGCTGGCGACGGAGATCGAGCAGCCTTGGGCGGCATACGAGATGTCGGTGACGACGGCGTCGGGTCCGGTGCCGGTGACGTCGACGCGGAGGGTGACCTCGTCGCCGCACGTCGGGTTGATGTGGTGCACCTCGGCGTCGAACGGCTCGCGCAGGCCGGCGTGCTGCGGCCGCTTCGAGTGCTCGAGGATGAGCTCCTGGTAGAGGTCCATCAGCTGGCCTGCCTCTCGGTGTCGACGCCGAAGATGACCGGCACCCGGTCGAGCGCGGCGAGCAGCGCCTCGACGTCGGCGGGCGTGTTGTGGACGGCGAAGGAGGCGCGCGTCGTCGCCGCGGCCCCGAGGGCGCGGTGCAGCGGCCAGGCGCAGTGGTGACCCACCCGCACGGCCACTCCGGCGTCGTCGAGCACCTGCCCGACGTCGTGGGCGTGGACGCCGTCGACGACGAACGCGACGGCTCCCCCTCGAGGGCTGCCGACGGACGGGCCGACGACGCGGACCCACGGACGCTCGGCGAGGCTGCGCTGCAGCTGCTCGACGAGGGCGGCCTCGTGGGCGTGGATGCGATCGATGCCGATCGCCTCGACCCAGCGCACCGCCGCGGCGAGGCCCACGGCCTGTGCCGCGTTGGGGACGCCTGCCTCGAACTTCTGGGGCGCCGGTGCGTAGGTGGAACGCTCCATGGTGACGAGCTCGATCATCGACCCACCGGTCAGGAAAGGCGGCATGACCTCGAGCAGCTCGGCCCGGCCCCAGAGGACGCCGACCCCCATCGGGCCGTACATCTTGTGCCCGCTGAAGGCGATGAAGTCGGCGCCGAGCGTCGCCACGTCGACCGCGAGGTGCGGCACGGACTGGCAGGCGTCGACGACGACGAGCGCGCCCACGGCGTGGGCCCGCTCGGCCAGCTCCGTGACGGGGTTGACGGTGCCGAGCACGTTGGAGACGTGCGTGAAGGCGAAGACCTTGGTCCGCTCGGTGAGCAGGTCGCCCAGCCCCGACAGGTGGAGCGCGCCGTCGGCGCCGACCGGGACCCAGCGCAGGGTCGCGCCCGTGCGACGGGCGAGCTCCTGCCAGGGCACGAGGTTGGCGTGGTGCTCCATCTCGGTCACGAGGATCTCGTCACCGGGACCCAGCACGAAGCGCTCGTCCTTCGGCTCGTCGGTCGGGGCCGCGTTGGAGAAGGCGTAGGCCACGAGGTTGAGCGCCTCGGTCGCGTTCTTCGTGAAGACGACCTCGTCGGCGGGAGCCCCGATGAACGAGGCCACCGTCGCGCGGGCGGCCTCGAAGTCGTCGGTGGCCTCCTCGGCGAGCTGGTGCGCGCCGCGGTGGACCGCGGCGTTGTGCTGCTCGTAGAAGGCGCGCTCGGCGTCGAGCACGGTCGTCGGCTTGTGCGACGTCGCGCCCGAGTCGAGGTAGACGAGCGGCCGCCCGTCGCGCACGGTGCGCGCCAGGATGGGGAACTCACCGCGGATCGCGGCGAGCTCCCCCTCCGTCAGGGGCCGGACGTCGGCCATCTCGCTCAGACCTCCACCGTGGCGGCGGGGGCCGCGGTGAGGTAGCGGTCGTAGCCCTCGTCCTCGAGGCGGTCGGCCAGCTCGGGGCCGCCCTGCTCGACGACCTTGCCGTCGACGAAGACGTGGACGAAGTCGGGCTTGATGTAGCGCAGGATGCGCGTGTAGTGCGTGATGAGCAGCACGCCGAGGTCGCTCGAGTCCTTGGCGCGGTTGACGCCCTCGGAGACGATCTTGAGCGCGTCGACGTCGAGGCCGGAGTCGGTCTCGTCGAGGATGGCCACCTTCGGCTTGAGCAGCTCCATCTGGAGGATCTCGTGCCGCTTCTTCTCGCCGCCGGAGAAGCCCTCGTTGACGTTGCGCTCGGCGAACACGGGGTCCATGCGCAGGTTGCCCATGGCCTCCTTGACGTCCTTGACCCACGTGCGCAGCTTGGGCGCCTCGCCGTCGATGGCCGTCTTGGCCGTGCGCAGGAAGTTGCTGACCGTCACGCCGGGGACCTCGACGGGGTACTGCATCGCGAGGAAGAGGCCGGCGCGGGCGCGCTCGTCGACGCTCATGGCGAGGACGTCCTCACCGTCGAGCGTCACGGTGCCGCCGGTGACGGTGTACTTGGGGTGGCCGGCGATGCTGTAGGCCAGCGTCGACTTGCCGGAGCCGTTGGGCCCCATGATCGCGTGGGTCTCCCCCGACTTCACGGTGAGGTCGACCCCGCGCAGGATCTCCTTGGGGCCGTCCTCGGTCTCGACCGAGACCGTCAGTCCCTTGATCTCGAGCGTGCTCATGGGTCAGTTCTCCTTGTTGGTGCTGGGGATGCTGGGGGTCTGCTGGGTGGGAGCGGCGTATGCCGTCGACGCGAGCTCCTCCTCGATCGCCGCGGTGATCTCGTCGCGCAGGTCGGCGAGCGGGATCTCACGGATGATGTCGGCGAAGAAGCCGCGGACGACGAGCCGTTTGGCCTCGTCCTCGGTGATGCCGCGCGACTGCAGGTAGAACAGCTGGAGGTCGTCGAAACGGCCTGTCGCAGAGGCGTGCCCGGCGCCCTCGATCTCGCCGGTCTCGATCTCGAGGTTCGGCACCGAGTCGGCGCGGGCGCCGTCGGTCAGGACGAGGTTGCGGTTGAGCTCGTAGGTGTCGGTGCCCTCGGCCTCGGCGCGGATGAGCACGTCGCCGACCCACACGGTGCGCGCGGTCTCGCCCTGGAGCGCACCCTTGTAGGTGACGCGGCTCTTGCAGTGCGGCGCGTTGTGGTCGATGTACGAGCGGTGCTCGAGGTGCTGACCGGCGTCGGCGAAGTAGACGCCGAGCAGGGTCGCGTCCCCGCCGGGGCCGGCGTAGCGCACGTTGGCGTTGACGCGGACGACCTCGCCGCCGAGGCTGACCGAGAGGTGCTTGTAGTGCGCGTCGCGCCCGACGAGGGCGTCGTGCTGCGCGAGGTGCTGGGCGTCGTCGGCCCAGCGCTGCACGGACACGACCGTGAGGTCCGAGCCGTCGCCGGTCACGACCGAGACGAGCTGGGAGTAGCGCGCCGAGCCGGTGTGCTCGACGACGACCGTCGCCTTGGAGAAGCGCCCGGCCCGCACCACGAGGTGGCCGTGCACCGGCTCGCCGCCCTGGCCGACGAGCGAGAGCCGCACGGGCTCGTCGAGCTCGGCGTCGGCGGGGATGTCGAGCAGCAGGGCGCCGTCGGCGGCTGCTCCGGCAACGACCGCAGCGCGGTCCTGGGGCGGCAGGATGCCGAGCCCCTGGGCCTGCTCGGCCGTGACCGTCGAGGTCGTGACGCCCTCGGGCAGCTGCGTGCTCCAGTCGAGGCGACCCGTCGCCCCGTCGCCGAGCAGGCCGACGACCTTCTTGACGGGCGTGAAGCGCCAGTCCTCCTCGCGGCCGGTGGGCACCGGGAAGTCGGCGACGTCGAACGACGCCGTGCGCTCGGCCCGCGACTGGTCGGGCACGAAGGCCGCGGCGGAGTCGGTGTGGGCGCTCGCGCCGGGCAGGGTGGCGGTCGTGCTGGGGGCGGCGTCGGGCACCGTGGTCTCGCTCTGCTGGGTCTCGGGGTTGTCGGTGGTCGTGTCAGCCAGAAGGCCCATCAGCCGACGGCTCCTTCCATCTGCAGCTCGATGAGGCGGTTGAGCTCGAGGGCGTACTCCATCGGCAGCTCGCGCGCGATCGGCTCGATGAAGCCGCGCACGATCATCGCCATCGCCTCGTCCTCGGCCATGCCGCGCGACATGAGGTAGAAGAGCTGGTCCTCGGACACCTTGGAGACGGTGGCCTCGTGGCCCATCGAGACGTCGTCCTCACGGATGTCGACGTAGGGGTAGGTGTCGGAGCGGCTGATCGTGTCGACGAGCAGCGCGTCGCAGCGCACCGTCGAGGCGGAGTGCGAGGCGCCCTCGAGCACCTGCACGAGACCGCGGTAGCTCGCGCGGCCACCGCCACGGGCGACCGACTTGCTGATGATCGAGCTCTTGGTGTTGGGCGCCGCGTGGACCATCTTGGAGCCGGTGTCCTGGTGCTGGCCCTCGCCGGCGAAGGCGATCGAGAGCGTCTCGCCCTTGGCGTGCTCGCCCATGAGGAAGACGGCGGGGTACTTCATCGTCACCTTGGAGCCGATGTTGCCGTCGACCCACTCCATCGTCGCGCCGGCCTCGCAGGTCGCGCGCTTGGTGACGAGGTTGTAGACGTTGTTGGACCAGTTCTGGATCGTCGTGTAGCGCACCCGGGCGTTCTTCTTGACGATGATCTCGACGACGGCGGAGTGCAGCGAGTCCGACTTGTAGATCGGGGCCGTGCAGCCCTCGACGTAGTGCACGTAGGAGCCCTCGTCGGCGATGATCAGCGTGCGCTCGAACTGGCCCATGTTCTCGGTGTTGATGCGGAAGTAGGCCTGCAGCGGGATGTCGACGTGGACGCCCTTGGGGACGTAGATGAACGACCCGCCCGACCACACGGCGGTGTTGAGCGCGGCGAACTTGTTGTCGCCGGCGGGGATGACCGTCGCGAAGTGCTCGCGGAAGAGGTCCTCGTGCTCCTTCAGCGCCGTGTCGGTGTCGAGGAAGATGACGCCCTGGGCCTCGAGGTCCTCGCGGATCTGGTGGTAGACGACCTCGGACTCGTACTGCGCGGCGACGCCGGAGACGAGGCGCTGCTTCTCGGCCTCGGGGATGCCCAGGCGGTCGTAGGTGTTCTTGATGTCCTCGGGCAGGTCGTCCCAGGTGGCGGCCTGCTTCTCGGTGGACTTCACGAAGTACTTGATGTTCTGGAAGTCGATGCCCGTGAGGTCGGAGCCCCAGGCCGGCATGGGCTTCTTGCCGAAGAGGCTGAGGCTCTTCAGGCGCAGCTTGGTCATCCACTCGGGCTCGTTCTTGCGGGACGAGATGTCGCGCACGACGTCCTCGTTGAGCCCACGACGCGCCGTGGCACCGGCCACGTCGCTGTCGGCCCAGCCGTACTCGTAGGTGCCGATGCCCTTGAGGCCGGGGTTCAGCTCTTCGATGTGGGTGGTCATGAGGAACCTTCCTTGACGTGCGTGAGCGTGTCGGTGGTGCTCGTACGAGGCGGGGCAGCCTCCGGGTCAACACCCGGGGGCGGCATGGTCTTCCGTGGACGGGTGGCGATCCCACCGGTCGGGACGAAGGTGGTGCAGACGTGGTGGCCGCCCGCGAGGGTCGCGAGGCGCTGGACGTGGACCCCGAGCAGGCGCGAGAACGCGTCGGTCTCGGCCTCGCAGAAGGCCGGGAACTCGGAGGCGACGTGCTGGACGGGGCAGTGCCCCTGGCACAGCTGGACGCCGGTCAGGCCGCCGGCTCCGACGGGGCGGGCGGTCGCGGCGAAGCCGTCCTCGCTCAGCGCCTCGACGAGGGCCGCGGTGCGGTCGGCGGGTGCGTCGCCCGCGGCGTCGAGCCGAGCGGCATACCGCTCCTCGAGGGCCGCGACCCGGCCCCGGGCGAAGTCGCCGACGGCGGCCGGCCCCGCGTTGGCCTCGAGGTAGCGGAGCACCTCGACGGCCAGCGAGTCGTAGTCGGCCTCGAGGGCGCTGTGGCCGGCGTCGGAGACGACGTAGGCGCGTGCGGGTCGGCCGCGCCCGCGACGACCGCTCGTGGGCTCGTGGGGCACGACGGCCCCCTGCTCGACGAGGGCGTCGAGGTGGCGGCGGACCGCGGCCGGTGTCAGGTCGAGGTGGCGTCCGAGCTCGGCGGCGGTGATCGGACCGTCGGCCGAGACCATGTGGAGCACCCGCGAGCGCGTGCGCGACTCGAGCGGCGAGACGTGCTGGACGTCCTCGCCGTCCTTCGTCTCACGCGGTGCGTGCTCTCCGATAAACACCACACCATTGTGACGTAAATGGGCGCCGCACTCCAGTTAGGAGAGCCTTAGCCGCAGCGGCCTCCGTCGAGGCCGTCCCCGTCGAGGTCGTCGCCGTCGTCCCCGTCCTCGTCTCCGTCGTCGTCATCGAGGTCTGGCGGCATGATGACGGACGGCAGCCGGGTGCGCGGCGGTGCGACGGCGTCCTCGCCGAACCAGCGCCGGCGCAGTGGGGCGGTGAGCCAGCCCAGTGGCGAGGTCAGCACGTAGCCGTAGGCGAGCGCCATGCCCGTCGCCCCCGGGAACAGCACGAGGCCCAGGACGATGACGATGCCGAGCGGCACCGTGATGCGCAGGTGCCGGGGCGAGAGCAGGTCACGAAAGGACCGGAAGCGGAACGAGGAGGCCATCAGCGCGGCCGGCACCACGCCCGCGGCCACCGGCACGAGCGGTGCCCAGTCGTAGAGCGGGTCGCCGATGGCGAGCACCGTGGAGATGACGACGCCCGCGGCCCCGGGGCTCGCCAGCCCGACGAAGTAGCGCTTGTCGGCGAGCGGGTCGATGGTGACGTTGAAGCGGGCGAGGCGGTAGGCGGCGCAGGCGAGCCAGAACATGGCGCCGGCCCAGGCCCACACGGGGTAGGCGGGCAGGGCCCACGTGTAGACGAGCACGGCCGGCGCGATGCCGAACGAGATGAGGTCGGCGAGCGAGTCGAACTGCAGGCCGAACGGCGTGATCGCCCCGACGGCACGGGCGACCGCCCCGTCGCAGATGTCGAGCACGATCGAGATGGCGACGAGGACCGCCGCCGCGCGGAAGTGTCCCTGGAACGACAGCAGCACCGAGGAGAAGCCGCACAGCATGTTGCCGAGCGTGAAGAGGCTGGGGAGCGTGGCGCGCGCCCGGACCCTCGGGTTGAGCCGGTCGAGCGGGATGACGCGGGCGCCGGTCGCCGACACGAGGCGGATGCGACGACTGACTCTGTCCCGACGGCGGGGGCGCTCGTCGTGGCCCGGTTCGCCGTTCACGACGGGTCCGCTGCCGGGAAGCGACCCAGCACCGTCTCTCCGCCGATGGCGCGCTTGCCCTTGCTGACCTCGAGCTGGACCTCCGGCGGCACGAAGACGTCCATGCGTGACCCGAACTTCATCAGTCCCATCCGGGCGCCCGTCGCGACCTCGTCACCGGGCTCGATGCGGGTCACGATGCGGCGGGCGAGCTGACCGACGAGCTGTCGGTAGACGACCCGGCGCGGACGTCCGTCGACGACCCGCTCGACGATGATCTCGCTGCGCTCGTTCTTCGTGGCGCTCTCGGCGCGGTAGGCCGCGAGGAAGCGTCCGGGCGTGTGGGTGACGTCGATGACGCGGCCGCCGTAGGGCGAGCGGTTCATGTGCACGTCGAGCAGCGAGAGGAAGATGCTGACCTGCTGCCACTCGCCGGGTGGGGCGATCCCTGCCTGCGGCGGACCGACGTGCATGACGATGCCGTCCGCCGGGGCGAGCACGACGTCGGGGTCGGTGACCGGCGTGTGGTCCGGCGTGCGGTCGGGGTCGCGGAAGAACAGGGTCACCCCCGCCGTCAGCAGTCCGAAGGCGGCGGTCGTGCGCGGTCGGCGGGCCAGCGCGGCGACCACCGTCGGCGCGGCGGCCAGGGCGGTGAACGGCTTGGCTGCTGGGTCGATCTTCACGGGTGGGGCTCTCCGTCAGGGTCGGGCGGATGCGTGGGGCGTTGACCCCCGAGCCTAGACTCATGAGTCATGACCTCCGCGGTGACACTGTCCGACCTCCGCCGCACTTTCGGTCAGGTCGCCGCCCTCGACGGGTTGACGTGGAGCGCGCCCGAGGGCCGCATCACGGCGGTGCTCGGACCCAACGGTGCGGGCAAGACGACGGCCATCGAGTGCGCCGTGGGCCTCGGCCGCCCCGACAGCGGTGCGGTGCGCGTGCTGGGGGCCGACCCGTGGCAGGCGGGAGCCGACCACCGGGCGCGCGTCGGGGTCATGCTCCAGTCCGGCGGTCTGCCCAACGGCACCAAGCCGCTGCGCCTGCTCCACCACCTGTCCCGGCTCTACGCCGACCCGGTCGACGTCGACGCGGTGGCCCGCCGCCTCGGTGTCACCGACTTCGCCTCGACGACGGTCCGACGCCTCTCGGGCGGCCAGAAGCAGCGGCTGGCCCTCGCTGCGGCGCTGCTGGGTCGTCCCGAGGTCCTCTTCCTCGACGAGCCCGCCGCGGGGCTGGACCCCCACGGTCGCCTCGACGTCTGGGACCTCGTCGCCGAGCAGCGCGACGCCGGCACCACCGTCGTCGTGACCACCCACTCCTTCGAGGAGGCCGAGCGGCTCGCCGACCACCTCGTCATCATGAACGCCGGACGCACCGTCGCGGAGGGCACGCCCGACTCGGTGACGGGCGGTCGTTCCCTCGAGGACGTCTACTTCAGCCTGACCCGCAAGGGAGCCGCGTGAGCACCCCGACCACGCCCATGACCTCGACGCACGCGGGCGCCGCGTCCCCGCGCCGCCGCGTCCTCGCCCAGACGTCCTTCGAGGTCGGCAGCCTGCTGCGCAACGGCGAGCAGCTGCTCGTCTCCCTCGTCCTGCCCGCGCTGGCGCTCGTCGGCTTGAGCCTGACCAGCTCGCCGTCCCTGGGCCCGGGGACCCGCATCGACGTCGCGACGGCCGGGGTCATCGCGCTCTGCGTCATCTCGGCCGCGTTCACCGCGCAGGCCATCTCGACCGGCTTCGACCGTCGCTACGCGGTGCTGCGCTACCTCGGGGTCACCCCGCTCGGTCGTGGAGGCCTCGTGGCCGCGAAGGTGCTCGCCACGCTCGCCGTCGAGGTCGTGCAGGTCGCCGTCATCGCGGTCCTCGGGCTCGTCCTCGGCTGGCGGCCCGAGGCCTCCGGCATCGCGTATGCCGTGCTCTTCGTCGTCGTGGGCACGTGGGCGTTCGTGGCGCTGGCTCTCCTGCTCGCCGGCACCCTGCGGGCCGAGGCGGTGCTCGCCGTCGCCAACCTCGTCTGGGTGCTGCTCCTCGGGCTCGGTGGCGTCATCGTGCCCCGCACGGAGCTGCCCGCCGGCGTCTCGCACGTCGCCGCCCTGCTGCCCTCGGCGGGCCTCGCCGACGGGCTGCGCTCGGCCCTGGTCGACGGCCGGCTGAACCTGCTGGCCCTCGTCGTCGTCCTCGCGTGGGGACTGGTGGCCACGGTCCTCGCGGCGCGTCTCTTCCGATTCGACGACTGAACGCACGACACTGGCCGGACCGCACGACACCCGAACGGCCTGGAGGCGACGTGTTCGACTACATCTTCGGACTGCCGATGCACGCGCTCGTCATCCACGCGGTCGTCGTGCTCGTGCCGCTGTCGGCCCTGTCAGCGGTCGCCTACGTCCTGCGCCCCGCCTGGCGGCGCGTGCTCCGCTGGCCGACGGCCGCCGGCGCGGTCGTCTCGGGGGTCTCGGCCTTCGTGGCCGCCGAGAGCGGCGAGGCCCTGCAGCGCCGGGTGACCCGGGTGCGGGCCGGCTCGGTCGACCTCGCGATGCTGAACGACCACGTCGAGTGGGGTGACCGGGCCAAGCTGCTGTGCGTGCTGTTCATGGTGCTCACCCTCGTCGCGCTGTGGTTCGCGCGGCCCCCGGAGGAGGAGTCGCCCCGGGGCCACGCCTTCGACGTCCTCGTCGGGACGCTCGTCGTGCTGTCGGCCCTGGCTGCGGTCGTCACGGTGGTGCTCGCGGGCCACGCCGGGTCGGCGGTGGTCTGGAAGGGCCTCGCCTGACAGCCGCGCAGTCCGCCGCGAGCCCCGCCGCCCCGAGCCCGGCCGTGGGCTGAACAGGCGGTGCGGGAGCACCGCGGCGGGCGGCATACCCTTGCTGCGTGTCCTCCACGTCAACCGTGACCGACGTCGACCGCTCGACCGGCACCAGCCGGCTCGCGCGCGCCGCCGGTCGGCTCCCCTCCGTCCCGTCGTCCTGGGTGCGGCCGCTCCTGCTGGCCAACCTCGTCGGCGAGGTCGGCATCGTGGTCACCGGCGGCATCGTCCGACTCACCGGGAGCGGCCTCGGGTGCAGCACCTGGCCGGAGTGCCAGCCGGGCTCGTTCACGCCGGTGCGGACCCCGGCCAGCGGCTACCACGACCTCGTCGAGTTCGGGAACCGCATGCTCACCTACGTGGTCGCCGTCCTCGCGCTCGCGTCCCTGTGGGTCGTGCTGACCCACTGGCCCCGCCGTCGGCGCCTGCATCGCGTCGCCGGCGGCGTGCTGGCCGGCATCCCCGCCCAGGCGGTCCTCGGCGGCATCACCGTCCTCACCGGGCTCAACCCGTGGACCGTCATGTCGCACTTCCTCCTCTCCATGGTGCTCGTCGCACTGTCGGCGGCCCTGGTGCGCGGAGCCCACGACGAGGTCTCCGGGCCCGGCGAGCTCGTCGTGCACCCGCTCGCCCGCACCCTGGCGCTCGCCACCAGCGCGGTCGGCGCCGTCGTGCTGCTCCTCGGGGTCGTCGTCACCGGGTCGGGGCCGCACTCCGGCGACGCGGACCGGCCAGCACGCACCGGCTTCGACCCCCGGTTCGTCTCGTGGATGCACGCCGACGCCGTCATGCTCTTCTGCGGCCTCGTCATCGCGACGCTCGTGGCCGTTCGCATCAGCTCCCAGAGCGACGAGGCCCGCCGCGCCTGGACCATGGTGCTCGTCGTGACCCTCGCGCAGGGCCTCGTCGGCTACGTCCAGTACTTCACCGGGCTGCCGGAGCTCCTCGTGCTCGTGCACATGCTCGGCGCGAGCCTGCTCGTCGTCGCGCTCACCTTCGGCGTCCTCTCGACGCGCCGGCACCCGGTCTGAGCCCACGCTCGGCGCCCGGCGGGGCCCGCCGGGCCCACCCGCTCCCGCCCCGGCCCACCGATGAGGGGTCGGTCGGGACGGCCGTCACCGGATCGCAAGGACTTTCGCGGGTCGGCATCCACGTCGCTGCCTAGGCTGGCAGCGTGCCCACCGTCCTCGTCGTCGACGACGACCCCACCCTGCGCGAGGTCGTGGCCGGCTACCTGTCCCGCGCCGGCCTCGACGTCGTCGAGGCCCAGGACGGGCTCACGGCGCTGGTGCTGGCCCGGGACCGCTCCCCCGACCTCGTCGTGCTCGACCTGACCCTCCCGGGGCTCGACGGGCTCGAGGTGTTCCGGCGGCTGCGCTCGGAGCGCGGCGACCTGCCGGTCGTCATGCTGACGGCCCGCGGGGAGGAGTCCGATCGCGTGCTGGGGCTCGAGCTCGGGGCCGACGACTACGTGACAAAGCCGTTCAGCAGCCGTGAGCTCGTGCTGCGCATCCAGTCGATCCTGCGCCGGGCCGCCCCCATCACGGCGCCCGGCAGCCCGACGTTCGTCGACGCCGACCTCACGGTCGACACGAGGCGCCACCAGGCCTGGATGGGCGGCCGCCCCCTCGCCCTCACCAGCCGCGAGTTCGACCTGCTCGCCCACCTCATGGCGCACCCCGGCACCGCGTTCTCGCGGCGCGAGCTGATGCAACAGGTGTGGGGCTGGGAGTACGGCGACGAGTCCACCGTGACCGTGCACGTGCGCCGCCTGCGAGAGAAGGTCGAGACCGACCCGGCCCGACCCGTCCGGCTCCAGACGGTCTGGGGCGTCGGCTACCGCTGGGACGGCGCCACCGCGACGGCGGCGCCGTGATCGCCGAGGCCGCCCTGCTCGCCGCGGTCGCGGCGGTCGCCGTCGGTGCCGTGGGGGCCCTCGTCGTGCGCGCCCTCGCGGTGCGCTCGCTCGTCGCGGCCGCGGTCGTCGCGCCGGTCGTCGTCATCCTCAGCGTCGCCGTGGGGGTCGTCGTCACGGCGCGCGCCATGTTCATCAGCGACCACGACCAGGCGGTGACCTTGGTCGTGACGGCGACGTCGCTGCCCATCGCCGCCGTCTTCGGCTGGCTCATCGCCCGGCGCGTGCAGGAGCTGATGCGTGCCTCGGCCCAGGAGGCGGCCCAGCGCGACCGCGACCGCCAGGTCGAGCAGAGCCGTCGCGAGCTCGTCGCATGGGTCTCGCACGACCTGCGCACCCCGCTCGCCGGCATCCGTGCCATGGCCGAGGCGCTCGAGGACGGGCACGCCCCGGCCGACGGGTCCTACCCGGCGCGCATCAGGTCCGAGGCGGACCGCATGTCCGACATGGTCGGCGGGCTGCTCGCCCTCTCCCGACTGCAGTCGGGCACCCTGCGCCTCGACCGTGCCCCCGTCGACATCGGCGACCTCGTCTCGGACGCGGTGGCGTCCGCCCGGGTGCTCGCCGACCGGCGTGGGGTGCAGGTGACCGGGTCGGCGCCACCGCGGGCGGTCACGGCGTCCGCCGACGTCGGCGAGCTCTCGCGCGCCCTGTCCAACCTCGTGACCAACGCCCTGACGCACACCCCGGCCGGAGGCACCGTCGACATCTCGCTCACCGCCGGGCGGACGCACTCCGGACGTGACGACGTCGCCGCCGGCACGGGGCGCTCCGAGGTCGACGGGCCCGGCCCTCGGCACGAGAACGGCGAAGACGGCGGGGACGACGAGAGCGACCGGGTCGCCCGGGTCACGGTGGCCGACGCCTGCGGCGGCATCCCCGAGGACGAGCTCGACCGCCTCTTCGAGCCGGGGTGGCGGGGCACGCGCGCACGAACGCCCGCGGCCGGCGTCGGAGCCGGTCTGGGCCTGGCCGTCGCCCGGGGCATCGCCCGCGCCCACGGCGGCGACGTCACGGTCGCCAACACCGGACCGGGCTGCCGGTTCGAGCTCACCCTCCCCCTCCTCGAGGCCGGCCCCGACCACCGTCCCTAGGCTGGGGTGGTGACCGACCAGCCGACGCTCCGGGACGGCGACCTCGTGCTCCGGCCGTGGACGCTCGACGACAGCGACGCCACCAGGGCGCTGCACGACCGCGAGATCGCCCACTGGTTCGACTTCCCCGCGGTCGCGCCGTCCGCCCAGGAGCACCGCGCCTGGATCGAGGACACCCGCACGGAGTGGTCCGCCCGCACCAAGGTCACCTTCCTCGTGCAGTGGCGCGGAGAACCCGCCGGCACCGTCGACGTCCGGGTGCAGGACCCCGGGGTCGGCGTGCTGTCCTGGGCCGTCTACGCGCCCTACCGCGGCCGCGGCCTCGCGTGGCGGGCCGTGCGCCTGCTCGTCGAGTGGGCCTTCGACGCCCTGGGCCTGGAGCGCGTCGAGGCGCACGTCAACCCCGACAACCGCCCGTCCGTGCGCACCGCCCTCAGGGCCGGGCTGCGCCGCGAGGGACGGCTGCGCGGCAACGCGAGCCTCGGCGGGGTGAGGCAGGACACCCTCGTGCTCGGCCGTCGTCGCGACGACGCCCACCCGGACACCCGCGAGGGGTTCACGGCGATGCTGGACTCGACCCTGCCGACCAAGCGCGCGATCGCCCAGGGGGTGCTCCGGGCCGGCTCGGCCGGCGCGAGCCAGGTGCTGCTCTGTGAGCTGGTCTACAAGCGCGAGTGGGACCTGCCCGGAGGCGTCGTCGACCCTCACGAGTCACCGGCCGCCTGCGTCGTCCGCGAGGTCCGGGAGGAGCTCGACCTCGTCGTCACAGCGGGTCCGCTGCTCGCGGTGAACTGGCTGCCGGCCCTGCACGGCTGGGGCGACGCCACGGTCTTCGTCTTCGACCTCGGCACCGTCGACGCGCGGCTCATCGAGCGGGCGCACCTGCAGCAGCGCGAGATCCGCGGCGTCCACTGGACCGGTCCGGACGACTGGGCGGGTCGGGTCGCCCCCTACAACGAGCGGCTCCTGCGGGCGCTGGAGTCCCGACGCGGCGACGGCGCGACGATCTACCTCGAGGACGGCACGCCAGTCACCTGACGCGCCACACGGCATACGTCAGCGGTGGGCCGAGGCGCCCCGCAGGACCGGCGGACGCTACGGCCTGCTCAGGAGAAGAACGGGAGCGGCAGGTGCCAGATGGGGTCGAGCGCGACACCCACGAAGAGCACCGTGAGGTACGTGATCGAGAAGTGGAAGAGGCGCATCGGCTTGAGCACGTCCTCGGCCACACCCGCACGCGCCTTGGCAAGGAGGCGGTGGGCCTCGGTGAGGAACAGCCCACCCGCGACGACCGCGGCCACGGTGTAGACCCAGCCGACGTGCTGCACGGGAACGAGCGCCAGCGACGTGAGCACCATGGCCCACGAGTAGGCGACGATCTGTCGCGCGACGACGACGAAGCGCTCGACGACGGGCAGCATCGGCACGTGGGCCGTGGCGTAGTCGTCCTTGTAGCGCAGCGACAGCGGCCAGTAGTGCGGCGGCGTCCAGAAGAAGATGACGAGGAAGAGGATGAACGCCGACCAGCTCAGCGAGCCGGTCACGGCGGACCATCCGATGAGCACCGGCATGCAGCCCGCGGCCCCGCCCCACACGATGTTCTGGGCCGTGCGGCGCTTGAGGAGCAGCGTGTAGCCGAAGACGTAGAAGAGCAGGGCGCCGAGGGCGAGCCAGGCGCTCAGCCAGTTGACCAGCAGGCCCAGCCAGACCGTCGAGACGACGGCGAGCGCGATCCCGAAGACGAGCGCGCCGTTCGGGCTCACCGTGCCCGTCACGAGGGGACGGCGGCTCGTGCGGTGCATGACCGCGTCGATGTCGCGGTCGATGTAGCAGTTGAGGGTGTTGGCCGCTCCCGCGGAGAGGGTGCCGCCGACGACCGTCGCGACGACGAGCCAGAGGTTCGGCACGCCCTGGTCGGCGAGGAACATCACCGGGATCGTCGTGATGAGGAGCAGCTCGATGATCCGCGGCTTCATCAGCGAGACGTACTGTCCGACGAGGAACTTCACCCCGCTGCCGTCGGGACCGTGCAGCGCCGAGAGGTCGGCGCGGGGGTCCACCGTTGTCACGAAGATCCTCACCGCTGGTACGTCGCTCCGACCCGTGGGGTACGTGAGCATTGCGTCGCAAGTCTAGACCGTCGACGACGACGGCCGGCACCACACCCTGCACCACACCCTGCATCGCACCCGCTCTGCACGGACTACGCCCCGGCACCTCGCCGGGAGCTCCCGGTGGCCCGACGAGGAACCCACCGGCGCGCGGGCCGTACCGAGCGCCGGGCGAGGTGTCGTCCCTCACATCGCGGGGACTAGGCTCGTGGCCGTACGTGATCAACCCCTTGTTGAAGGAGACCCGTTCCGTGCCCACTGCTGCGTCCAGCGCCGCCACCCAGGCGAAGAAGCCCACCCGATCCGGCAGCTCGCCGACGGCGAAGACGAAGGGCCTGCTGGCACAGCGCGACCCGGGTCTGCCACTCCCCCAGGCGAAGAAGGCCGGCTGGAGCGACCTCGACGTCCGCGCGGTCGACACGACCCGCCTGCTCGCCGCCGACGCCGTCCAGAAGGTCGGCAACGGCCACCCCGGCACCGCGATGTCCCTGGCCCCGCTCGCCTACCTGCTCTACCAGAACGTCATGACGCACGACCCGTCCGACCCGGCGTGGCTCGGTCGTGACCGCTTCGTGCTCTCCTGCGGGCACTCGAGCCTGACCCAGTACATCCAGCTCTACCTCAGCGGCTACGGACTCTCGCTCGACGACCTCAAGTCACTGCGCACGTGGGGCTCGCTGACCCCCGGCCACCCCGAGGTCCACCACACCCCCGGCGTCGAGATCACGACCGGTCCGCTCGGCTCCGGTCTCGCCTCCGCCGTCGGCATGGCCATGGCGCAGCGGCGCCAGCGCGGGCTCTTCGACCCCGACGCCAAGCCCGGCACGAGCCCCTTCGACCACCACGTCTACGTCATCGCCTCCGACGGCGACATGCAGGAGGGCGTCTCCCACGAGGCCTGCGCCCTGGCCGGCCACCAGGAGCTCGGCAACCTCACCGTCGTCTACGACGCCAACCAGATCTCGATCGAGGACGACACCGACATCGCCTTCAGCGAGGACGTGGGCGCCCGCTTCGAGGCCTACGGCTGGCACGTCGCCCGAGTCGACTGGCGCCAGGACGCCGACGGCGCCACCTACGTCGAGGACGTCGACGCGCTGCTCGCCGCCATCCGCTCCGGTGACAAGGTCACCGACAAGCCGACCCTCGTCGTGCTCCACACCATCATCGCCTGGCCCGCCCCGACCAAGCAGAACACCGGCAAGTCCCACGGCTCCGCCCTCGGTGACGCCGAGATCGGTGCCACCAAGGAGCTGCTCGGCTTCGACCCGAAGAAGACCTTCACCGTCGAGCCAGCCGTCCTCAAGCACGCCCGCGACGTCGTCAAGCGTGGCAAGGCCGCCCACCGCGAGTGGGACAAGGCATACAAGGCCTGGCGCAAGGCCAACCCCGACCGCGCCGACCTGCTCGACCGCATCCTCGCCGGCAAGGCCCCGGCCGGTCTGGCCAAGGCGCTCCCGACGTTCCCCGCCGACGAGAAGGGCGTCGCGACGCGCGCCGCCTCCGGCAAGGTCCTCACGGCCCTCGCCGACGTCATGCCGGAGCTGTGGGGCGGCTCGGCCGACCTCGCCGAGTCCAACAACACCACCATGGAGGGCCAGCCCTCCTTCATCCCCAAGGGCAAGCAGACGCGCGAGTGGAAGGGCGGCCCGTTCGGCCGGACCCTGCACTTCGGCATCCGCGAGAACGGCATGGGCATGATCCTCAACGGGATCGCGCTCGAGGGCCTGACCCGTCCCTACGGCGGCACCTTCCTCGTCTTCTCCGACTACATGCGCCCCGCCGTCCGACTGGCCGCCATCCAGCAGGCCCCCGTGACCTACGTCTGGACGCACGACTCCATCGGCCTCGGCGAGGACGGCCCGACGCACCAGCCCATCGAGCACCTCGCCGCCCTGCGGGCGATCCCGGGGCTCGACGTCGTCCGTCCCGCGGACGCCAACGAGACGGCCGCCGCCTGGGCGCAGATCCTCACCAACAGCGACGGGCCCGCGGCACTCTGCCTCACGCGCCAGCCGGTCCCCACGTGGGACCGGAAGAAGTACGGCAAGACGAGCGGTGTCGCCAAGGGCGCCTACGTCCTCGTCGAGGAGTCCCGCCCCGGCGACCCCGACGTCGTCCTCGTCGCCACGGGCTCCGAGGTGCAGCTCGCGGTCCAGGCCGCCGAGCGGCTCGAGAAGTCCCGCATCGCAACGCGCGTCGTGTCGATGCCCTGCCGGGAATGGTTCGAGAAGCAGAGCCGTTCCTACCAGGACAAGGTTCTGCCGCCGGCAGTCCGGGCCCGCGTCAGCGTCGAGGCGGGGATCTCGATGGGCTGGCACGACGTCGTGGGCGACGCCGGGCGCATCGTCAGCATCGAGCACTTCGGCGCCTCTGCCGACCAGGCCACCCTGTACCGCGAGTTCGGCATCACGGCCGACGCGGTCGTCAAGGCCGCGAAGGACTCGATCAAGGCCGCCAAGGGCTCCACCAAGAAGGCACCGGGCGTCACCGAGACCAACCCGGCCCGGGCCGCCCAGAGCGCCTCCACCGACGTCATGGGCGCCGACGCGCAGACCGGCAGCGGCAACGCCGCCCACGCAGCCGCCGCCTCCGCCACGAGCAAGGGGAAGTGACCAGCATGACCAACCCGAACACCCAGGCCCTGTCCGACGCCGGAGTCTCCATCTGGCTCGACGACCTCTCCCGCGAGCTCATCGAGACCGGGAAGATCTCGGACCTCATCACCGAGCGCAACGTCGTCGGCCTGACGTCCAACCCGTCGATCTTCCAGGCCGCCCTGTCCAAGGGCGAGCGCTACAACGACGACCTCGCCGCACTGACCAAGGACGGCAAGGACGTCGACGAGGTCGTGCACGAGCTCACGACGTCCGACGTCCGCAACGCCTGCGACCTCTTCCTCCCGCTCTACGAGTCGACCAAGGGCGTCGACGGCCGGGTCTCCATCGAGGTCGACCCGCGACTCGCGCACGACACCGACAAGACGGTCGAGCAGGCCACGTCGCTGTATGCCGTCGTCGACCGCCCGAACGTGCTCATCAAGATCCCCGCCACCAAGGCCGGCCTGCCGGCCATCACGGCGACGATCGCCCAGGGCATCAGCGTCAACGTGACCCTGATCTTCTCGCTCGAGCGCTACCGCGCCGTCATGAACGCCTACCTCGAGGGCCTCGAGAAGGCCCACGCCGACGGGCACGACCTCTCGAAGATCCACTCGGTCGCGTCGTTCTTCGTCTCCCGCGTCGACACCGAGATCGACAAGCGGCTCGACGCCATCGGCACCGACGAGGCCCGCGGCCTCAAGGGCAAGGCCGGCCTGGCCAACGCGCGCCTGGCCTACCAGGCGTTCGAGGAGGTCTTCGCGACGCCTCGCTGGGGCACGCTCGCCGAGGCCGGCGCCAACCTGCAGCGCCCGCTGTGGGCCTCCACCGGCGTCAAGGACCCGGCCTACCCCGACACGATGTACGTCACCGAGCTCGTCGCCGCCGACGTCGTCAACACGATGCCCGGCAAGACGCTCGAGGCGACGGCCGACCACGGCGACATCCACGGGGACACCGTCACCGGCGGCTACGAGCTGGCGAGCAACCTGCTCGACGACCTCGAGCGCGTCGGCGTCTCCTACACCGAGGTCGTCGACCTGCTCGAGACCGAGGGCGTCGACAAGTTCGAGAAGGCATGGGGCGAGCTGCTGGAGGGCGTCACCGCGGAGATGGAGAAGGTGACGGCATGAGCTCGTTGTCCGTCAGCGCATCGGGAGCAGCGGCGGACGCGATCGGGAGGCACGTGCCGACCCTCGTCGACGACGCCGTCGCCAGCCGCCTCTTCGCCAAGGACGCCACCCTGTGGGGTCCCGACGCGGAGTCGGAGTCGCGGATCCGCCTGTCCTGGGTCGGTCTCCCCCGCTCGTCGCGACCCCTCGTCGGTGAGATCGCCGCCCTGCGCGACTCGTTCGCCGAGCAGGGACTCACCCATGTCGTCCTGTGCGGCATGGGCGGTTCCTCGCTCGCGCCAGAGGTCATCTGCGCGACCGCCGGCAAGCCGCTCGTCGTGCTCGACTCGTCGGAGCCCGACTACGTGCGCCGGGCCGTCGAGGACGACCTCGCGCACACCGTCGTCGTCGTCTCGAGCAAGTCCGGCTCCACCGTCGAGACCGACTCGCAGCGCCGCGCCTACGAGAAGGCGTTCTCCGACGCGGGCATCGACCCTGCGTCGCGCATCGTCGTGGTCACCGACCCCGACAGCCCGCTCGACAAGGAGTCCCGCGCCAAGGGCTACCGCGTCGTCAACGCCGACCCCGAGGTGGGCGGACGCTACTCGGCCCTGACCGCCTTCGGGCTGGTGCCGAGCGGTCTGGCCGGAGTCGACGTCGAGGCCCTGCTCGACGAGGCCGAGTCCGTGGCCGACCTGCTCGCCGCCGACGACGACGCCAACCCGGGGCTGCGCCTCGGCGCCGCGATGGGCGGCACCGAGCCGCTGCGCGACAAGCTCGTCCTCGTCGACGACGGCTCCGGCATCGTCGGTTTCGCCGACTGGGCCGAGCAGCTCATCGCCGAGTCCACCGGCAAGAACGGCACCGGCGTGCTGCCCGTCGTCACGGGCGGCGACACGGACCCCGAGGTCGCCTCTCCCGCAGGCGACGTGACCGTGGCCCGTCTCGTGGCGGCCGACAGCGAGTCGGAGCCGGCCACGGACGCCGCCTCCGAGGTCCGCGTCGGAGGCGCCCTGGGTGCCCAGCTGCTGCTGTGGGAGGTCGCGACCGCCGTCGCCGGTCGCCTGCTCGGCATCAACCCCTTCGACCAGCCCGACGTCGAGAGCGCCAAGAAGGCCGCTCGGGCCCTCCTCGACCAGGGCACCGGCGCCACCTCCGAGCCTGCCGCCGTCGACTGCGCCGTCGAGATCCGCGCCCTCGGCGGCTCCGGCGAGTGGCTCGGCGGCGCCACGAGCGTGGCCGCCGCGCTCGACGCCCTCTTCGGTCAGCTCGACCCCGAGCACGGCTACGTCGCCGTCATGGCCTACCTCGACCGGCTGGCGGACGCCGACCTCGCCGAGTGCCGCGTGCCGATCGCCCGCCGCACCGGCCGCCCGACGACGTTCGGCTGGGGTCCGCGCTTCCTGCACTCGACGGGACAGTTCCACAAGGGCGGACCGGGCGTGGGTGTCTACGTCCAGGTGACCACGGCCCCCAAGGAGGACCTCGCCGTCCCCGGCCGCGAGTTCACCTTCGGTGACTTCATCGCCTCCCAGGCCGGCGGCGACGCCGCGGTCCTCGCCGACCACGGTCGTCCCGTGCTCCAGCTCCATCTCACCGACCACGACGCAGGTCTCGCGCAGCTGCGCGAGGTCCTGCTGGCAGGAGGACCTGCATGAGTCCGGCGCGCATCTCGCACGGGCACAACCCCCTCCGCACCGCGGAGGACAAGCGCATCCCGCGCATCGCGGGACCCTGCGGCCTCGTGCTGTTCGGGGTGACGGGCGACCTGGCCCGCAAGAAGCTCATGCCGGCGATCTACGACCTCGCCAACCGCGGTCTGCTGCCGCCGGGCTTCTCGCTCGTCGGCTTCGCCCGACGGGACTGGGCGGCCCAGGACTTCGGTCAGGTCGTCCACGACGCCGTCAAGCAGCACGCGCGCACCCCGTTCAGCGAGGACGTGTGGCGCAACCTCTCCGAGGGCTTCCGCTTCGTGCCCGGCACCTTCGACGACCCCGCCGCCTTCGACCTGCTCGCCAAGACGGTCGAGGAGCTCGACCAGGACCGCGGCACCGGCGGCAACCACGCCTTCTACCTCTCGATCCCGCCCGGCTTCTTCGCCACCGTGTGCGAGCAGCTCGAGCGCTGCGGCCTGACGACGGCCGAGGGCGACAGCTGGCGCCGCGTCATCATCGAGAAGCCCTTCGGCCACGACCTCAAGAGCGCCCAGCAGCTCAACGAGATCGTCGAGGGCGTCTTCCCGGCCGACTCCGTCTTCCGGATCGACCACTACCTCGGCAAGGAGACGGTCCAGAACCTCCTGGCCCTGCGCTTCGCCAACCAGCTCTTCGAACCGGTCTGGAACGCCAACTACGTCGACCACGTGCAGATCACCATGGCCGAGGACATCGGCATCGCGGGACGGGCCGGCTACTACGACGGCATCGGCGCGGCCCGCGACGTCATCCAGAACCACCTGCTCCAGCTGCTCGCGCTGACGGCGATGGAGGAGCCGGTCTCCTTCGACGCCAAGGACCTTCGGGCCGAGAAGGAGAAGGTGCTCTCGGCCGTCCGCCTCCCCGCTGACCTCGACAAGGGCGCTGCGCGCGGACAGTATGCCGGCGGCTGGCAGGGCGCCGAGGAGGTCGTCGGCTACCTCGAGGAGGACGGCGTCGACCCGAAGTCGGTCACCGAGACGTTCGCCGCCGTCACCCTCGAGGTCGACACCCGCCGCTGGGCGGGCGTCCCCTTCTACCTGCGCACCGGCAAGCGGCTCGGCAAGCGGGTCACCGAGATCGCCGTCGTCTTCAAGCGCGCCCCGCACCTCCCGTTCGAGCACACCGCCACCGAGGAGCTCGGCCAGAACGCCATCGTCATCCGCGTCCAGCCCGACGAGGGCATCACGCTGCGGTTCGGCTCCAAGGTGCCCGGCGCCCAGATGGAGGTCCGCGACGTCACGATGGACTTCGGCTACGGCTCGTCGTTCACCGAGGCCTCGCCCGAGGCGTACGAGCGCCTCATCCTCGACGTGCTGCTCGGCGACCCGCCGCTCTTCCCGCGGCACGAGGAGGTCGAGTCCTCCTGGCGCATCCTCGACCCGCTCATGAGGCACTGGGCCAAGTCCGGCAAGCCGGAGCCCTACCCGGCCGGCACGTGGGGTCCGCCCTCGGCCGACCGCATGCTCGAACGCGACGGACGTACGTGGAGGATGCCGTGATCCGGGACCTGACCGACACCACGACCACGGGGATCAGCAAGACCCTGGTCCGCCTGCGCAACGAGGTCGGCGCGCTCGCCCTCGGGCGCGTGCTGACCCTCGTCGTCGTCGTCGAGGACACCGACGCGGGCAACGCCATCGAGGTCGCCAACCAGGCGAGCCGGCAGCACCCGTGCCGCATCATCGTCGTCATCTCCGGCGACCGGCGCGGCAAGAACCGCCTCGACGCCCAGATCCGCCTCGGCGGTGACGCGGGCGCGAGCGAGATCGTCGTCCTGCGGCTCTACGGCGCCCTCGCCAACCACGGCCCCAGCGTGGTCGTGCCGCTGCTGCTGCCCGACTCCCCCATCGTCGCCTGGTGGCCCGGCGAGGCCCCGGCCGACGTCGGCAAGGACCCCATCGGTGCGATGGCCCAGCGCCGCATCACCGACGTGGCCGAGCACCGCAACCCGCGGCTCATGCTCAAGAAGCGAGCGGCGAACTACGCGCCCGGCGACACCGACCTCGCCTGGACGCGGATCACGCGGTGGCGCGGGCTGCTCGCAGCCGCACTCGACCAGCCCCCCTACGAGCCGATCACCGGCGCCGTCGTCAGCGGCGCCCCTGACTCGCCGTCGTCCGACCTGCTGGCCGCTTGGCTCTCGCGCCGCCTGCGCGTGCCGGTGCACCGGGTCTCGACGCCACGAGGGTCGGGCATCGGCTCGGTGCGCCTCGAGCGCAAGAGCGGGCCGATCGACCTCGTGCGGCCGGGCGACGTCGTGGCGACCCTGTCCCAGACCGGCCAGCCGGACCGCCGCATCAGCCTCCCCCGACGTGAGCTGCCGGAGTGCCTCGCCGACGAGCTGCGCCGTCTCGACCCCGACGACGCCTACGAGGATGCCCTGCTGCACGGTCTGGGCGCCCTCCAGCCGGTGCGCCTGACGGCAGCAGCGGCGGCCAAGGCCGGCAAGGCTCCCGACCCCGCCGAGTCCCGGCGCCTGGCCGCGCGACTCGGGCGCGACGAGTCGGCCCAGGAGGCGAGTGCCATGATCTCGGCGCCTCCGGCTCCCGAGCACGCCGAGACCGAGGAGGTGCGCGCAGCCACGGCCCGCAAGCTCGCGGGCAAGCGCACCCCGCGCGAGAAGCAGGCGGCCAAGGATCGCAAGAAGAGCGCCGCGACCGCCTCGGCCGCAGGCAGCACGTCGACGACGTCCAGTGCGTCATCGGCGTCTTCCACGTCATCGGGGTCGTCCTCGTCGTCGAAGAAGGCCGGCACGTCGCGTCGCGCGCCCGCGCGCAAGAGCTCGCCGTCGGCGGCCAAGGCGTCCACGAGCAGGCGCTCAGCGAGCAAGGCGACGGCCGGCAAGACGTCGACAGCGTCCACGGCGTCCACGGCGTCCTCGACGGCCAAGAAGGCTGCGACGACGAAGGTCGCCGCGACGAAGACCGCCGCCAAGAAGACCGCGACGCGCACGACGGCAGGCACCCGCAAGGCCGCGGCCAAGAAGGCCACGACGAGCGGGACGGCGTCGCAGGGCGGCACGGGCAGCGGGACGGCCTCCTCGTGACCGCTGCCCCACGGGTCGTCGTCCACCCGGACAAGCAGGCTCTCGCCGACGCGGCCGCGGCACGGCTGGTGACCGCGCTCGTCGACGCCCAGACCCGCAACCCGGAGGCCCAGGTGGCCCTGACCGGCGGCTCCATGGGCTCGGCCATCATCGCCTCGGTCCTCGCGACCCCGGGCCGTGCAGCCGTCGACTGGTCACGGGTCCGCGTCTGGTGGGGTGACGAGCGCTACCTGCCCGCCGGCGACCCGGACCGCAACGACACCCAGAACGACGCGGCCGGCCTCAGCGAGCTGGGACTGGACCCGGCCAAGGTGCACCGGGTGCCGGGACCGGACGAGTCCGAGAGCGCCGAGGCCAGCGCCGAGACCTACGCGCGGTCCATCCGCGAGCACGGTCAGAAGGCCTGGGACGTGGTGCTCTTCGGCGTCGGGCCCGACGGCCACGTGGCGTCGCTCTTCCCGCACCACCCGGCTCAGCGGCTGTCGGACGCCATCGCCGTCGCCGTGCACGACTCCCCCAAGCCGCCCCCGGACCGCGTGAGCCTCACGTTCGAGTGCTTCGAGCGCAGCCACGAGGTGTGGTTCCTCGTGGCCGGCGGCGACAAGGCCGACGCCGTGGCCGCAGCCCTCGCGCCGGACGCCGACCGCTGGGACGTGCCTGCTGCCGGGCCGAGGGGTGAGGACGCCACGCTGTGGCTCCTCGACGCGGACGCAGCCGCCCGCGTGCGCTGAGCTCGGTCACGCAGGCGCGCCGGACGGCATACGTCCACCGCACGCACGAGACGACGAAGGGCCCGGGAGGATCTCCCGGGCCCTTCGTCGTGGGCTCGCCCGCAGCGGCGGACGACCCGTCAGGTCACTGGATAAGGCCGCGCTCGCGCAGCGTGCTCAGGGCCTCGTCGAGGATCGCGGCGCCGTCGGCGTCGCTGCGACGCTCCTTCACGTAGGCCAGGTGCGTCTTGTAGGGCTCGACCTTCGGCGGTGCCGGAGGGTTCTCCTTGTCCTGGCCGGCCGGGAAACCGCAGCGCGGGCAGTCCCACGTCTCGGGAAGCACCATGCCGGGCTCCTCGGCGAAGCTGGGCCGCGTCTCGTGCCCGTTGGAGCACCAGTAGGAGATGTGCACGCGAGGGGCGGAGTCGCCGCGCTCGGCCTCGCCCATCGGGCCGGCGCCGACCCGGCTCCCACGAATGGCGTTACCGCCTGCCATCTACTCGTCCTCTCAGCTCACGAAGCGGGCCAGCAGGCCCAGACCGATGATGGATGCCGCCCAGACGGAGGCCACGGCCACCGTGAAGCGGTCGAGGTTGCGCTCGGCGACCGACGACCCTCCGAGGGAGGTGGACATGCCGCCGCCGAACATGTCGGACAGGCCGCCACCCTTGCCCTTGTGCAGCAGGATGAACAGCGTCAGGACCATGCTGGACAGCACCAGCAGGACCTGCAGCACGATGCGAACCGCATCCACGTGGTCACTCCAAATCGTCGGGGTCCCGGGGGTCGAGGAGGCCGGTCGGCCCCTCCCCCACATAGTTCCGGGGCTCGGGCAAGGATACCTGCCCGAGTGCCCAACGGCCGAACGGACCTCTCCGGTCCGTCCGGCCGCCGGGGACTGCTCAGGACGTCGCGAGGTGGTCGCGGTAGCGACAGATCGACGCGAACTCGGCGGGGTCGATGGACGCCCCACCGACGAGGGCGCCGTCGACGTCCTCCTGCGCCATGATCGCGGCGACGTTGTTCGCCTTGACGCTGCCGCCGTAGAGCACGCGCACGCCGTCGGCGACGTCGCCGCTGTAGAGCTCGGCGAGCAGGGTGCGAATGGCCGCGCAGACCTCCTGCGCGTCGTCGGGGGTCGCGACCTCGCCGGTGCCGATGGCCCAGATGGGCTCGTAGGCGATGACGATCGACGCGGCCTGCTCCTTGGTGACGCCGTCGAGGTTCTCGCGCAGCTGCGCGACGACGTGCTCGACCTGTCGGCCCTCCTTGCGCACGTCGAGGCCCTCGCCGCAGCACAGGATCGGCGTCAGGCCGTGGGCGTATGCCGCCTTGACCTTAGCGCCCACGACGGCGTCGGTCTCCGCGTGGCCTTCACGGCGCTCGCTGTGCCCGACGGCGACGTAGGTGCAGCCGAGCTTGGCGAGGAAGGAGCCGGAGATGTCACCGGTGTAGGCGCCGGAAGCGTGCGGAGACAGGTCCTGCGCGCCGTACCTGAGGTCGAGCTTGTCGCCCTCGACGAGGGTCTGCACCGAGCGGAGGTCGGTGAACGGCGGGAGCACGGCGACCTCGACGGCCGCGTGGTCGTGCTTGGCGTCGCGCAGGGTCCAGTCGAGCTTCTGCACGAGGTGCGTCGCCTGCAGGTGGTCGAGGTTCATCTTCCAGTTGCCGGCCATGAGCGGGACGCGCCCCACCGGCCTGGTGTCCTTGGCCATCAGGCGTCACCCTCCTCGAGCACGGTCAGACCGGGCAGCTCCTTGCCCTCGAGGTACTCGAGGCTCGCGCCACCACCGGTGGAGATGTGGCCGAACTGCTCGTCCTGGAAGCCGAGCTGGCGGACTGCTGCTGCCGAGTCGCCGCCACCGACGACGGTGAGGGCGCCTCGGGCGGTGATGTCGACGAGCGCCTCGGCGAGGGCCTTCGTGCCGGCGGCGTACGGCTCCATCTCGAACGCACCCATGGGGCCGTTCCAGAAGACGGTGCGGCAGTCGGCCAGCTTGTCGGCGAAGAGCGCGCTCGACTCGGGACCGATGTCGAGGCCCATCCGGTCGGCCGGGATCGCGTCGACGGCGACGACCTCGTGGTCGGCGTCGGCGCTGAACGCGTCGGCCGCGACGACGTCGACGGGCAGGACGATCTCGACGCCCTCCTTCTCGGCCCGCTCCAGGTAGCCCTTGACGGTGTCGATCTGGTCGGACTCGAGCAGGCTCTTGCCGACCTCGTGGCCCTGGGCCGCGAGGAAGGTGAAGACCATGCCGCCGCCGATGAGCAGGCGGTCGGCCGTGCCGAGCAGGTTGCCGATGACGCCGAGCTTGTCGGACACCTTGGCACCGCCGAGCACGACGGCATACGGGCGCTCGGGGTCCTTGGTGAGGCGTCGGAGCACGTCGACCTCGGTCGAGACGAGGTCGCCCGTGGCGTGGGGCAGGAGGCGCGCGACGTCGTAGACGGACGCCTGCTTGCGGTGCACGACGCCGAAGCCGTCGGAGACGAAGACGTCTGCGAGAGAAGCGAGCTCACCGGCGAACCCGGCACGCTCCTCGTCGGTCTTGGCGGTCTCGCCGGCGTTGAAGCGGAGGTTCTCCAGGAGCAGCACCTGGCCGTCCTCGAGGGCCGCGGCCTTGGCCTTGGCGTCGTCACCGACGGTGTCGTCGGCGAAGACGACGTCGGAACCGAGCACCTCGCCGAGGCGCTTCGCGACGGGGGCGAGGGAGTACTTCGCCTCAGGGGCGCCCTTGGGGCGGCCGAGGTGGGCGCAGACGATGACGCGGGCGCCGGCGTCGGCCAGTCCCTTGATCGTCGGCGCCGAGGCGCGGATGCGCCCGTCGTCGGTGATGGTGGTGCCGTCGAGCGGCACGTTGAGGTCGGACCGGACGAGGACGCGCTTGCCGCGCAGGTCCCCGAGGTCGCTGGTGGTCTTCACGCGGGATGCCTCTTCGTCAGTTGGTGGTGCAGCCGGGCATGGAGGCGGCCACCGCCCCGAGGTGCTCGCAGGAGCACCCGGGGGCGGTGGCCGGGAGGCTCAGAGGGACTTGCCGACGAGCGCGACGAGGTCGACGAGGCGGTTGGAGTAGCCCCACTCGTTGTCGTACCAGCCGACGACCTTGACCTGGTTGCCGATGACCTTGGTGAGGCCGGCGTCGAAGATGCACGAGGCCGGGTCGGTCTCGATGTCCTTGGAGACGATCTCGTCCTCGGTGTAGACGAGGAAGCCCTTGAGGGGGCCCTCGGCAGCGGCCTTCACCGCGGCGTTGACCTCCTCGACCGTGGTCTCACGGCCGGCCTCGAACGTCAGGTCGGTCGCCGAGCCCGTGGGCACCGGGACGCGCAGGGCGTAGCCGTCGAGCTTGCCCTTGAGCTCCGGCAGGACGAGGGAGACGGCCTTGGCGGCGCCGGTCGTCGTCGGGACGATGTTGAGGGCGGCGGCGCGCGCACGACGCAGGTCCTTGTGCGGCGCGTCCTGCAGGTTCTGGTCCTGCGTGTAGGCGTGGATCGTCGTCATGAGGCCCTTGACGATGCCGAACTCGTCGTTGAGGGCCTTGGCCATCGGGGCGAGGCAGTTCGTCGTGCACGAGGCGTTGGAGATGACCGTGTGCTTCTCGGCGTCGTAGAGGTCGTGGTTGACGCCCATGACGATGGTGATGTCCTCGTTCTTGGCCGGGGCCGAGATGATGACCTTCTTGGCGCCACCGTCGATGTGCGCCTTGGCCTTCTGCGCGTCGGTGAAGAAGCCCGTGGACTCGACGATGACGTCGGCGCCGACACCGGCCCAGTCGATCGCGGCGGGGTCGCGCTCCTCGAAGACGCGGATGGACTTGCCGTCCACGATGATCGACGTGTCGTCGTAGGAGACCTCACCGGGGAAGCGACCCAGGATCGAGTCGTACTTGAGCAGGTGGGCGAGGGTCTTGTTGTCCATGAGGTCGTTGGTGGCCACGACCTCGATGTCGGCTCCGGACGCCACGATGGCGCGGAAGAAGTTGCGGCCGATGCGGCCAAAGCCGTTGATACCAACGCGAACGGTCACTGCTGTGCACCTCTTCGGTGAGACTGTTTCGGACGGAAAAGCCAGACCTCGGGCCGCCCCGTTGCGACCGTGATCACATCCACCCTAGTGCGTCGCCACGAGCGGCGAGGTGGGAGTCTCAGGGCTTGGTGAGCACGCGCTCAGCACGCTACTGGCCCTCGGGAGCGACGTGCGGGCTGCTCAGCTCTCCAGCATGTCGGCCGTGAGGTTGGCGTCGGTGCCGGCGACGCCGAGCTCCTCGGCCCGCTTGTCGGCCATGGCCAGCAGCCGGCGGATGCGGCCGGCGACGGCGTCCTTGGTCATCGGCGGCTTGGCCAGCTGACCGAGCTCCTCGAGGCTGGCCTGCTTGTGCTCGAGGCGCAGCACCCCGGCCTCGCGCAGGTGGTCAGGGATGTCCTCGCCGAGCAGCTCCATCGCCCTCTCCACGCGAGCCCCGGCGGCGACGGCGGCGCGTGCGGAGCGCCGCAGGTTGGCGTCGTCGAAGTTGGCGAGCCGGTTGGCCGTCGCGCGGACCTCGCGGCGCATCCGGCGCTCCTCCCACGCCATGACGGCGTCGTGCGCGCCGAGGCGGGTCAGCATGGCGCCGATGGCGTCGCCGTCGCGGATGACGACGCGGTCGACGCCGCGGACCTCACGGGCCTTGGACTGGATGCCGAGCCGGCGAGCCGCCCCGACGAGGGCGAGAGCGGCCTCGGGACCAGGACACGTCACCTCGAGCGCCGACGAGCGGCCGGGCTCGGTGAGCGACCCGTGCGCGAGGAAGGCGCCCCGCCAGGCCGCCTCGGAGTCGCACGTCGCCGCGCTGACGACCTTGGGCGGGAGTCCACGGACCGGCCGGCCGCGGGTATCGATGAGCCCGGTCTGGCGGGCCAGGGTCGCGCCGTCCTCGACGACGCGGACGACGTAGCGCGAGCCACGGCGCAGCCCACCGGCGGCCAGGACGAGCATGTCGCTCTTGTGCCCGTAGACCTCGGCGATGTTGCGGCGCAACCGGCGCGCGGCGTTCGCGGTGTCGAGCTCGGCCTCGACGACGATCTGGCCACCGATGATGTGCAGGCCGCCGGCGAAGCGGAGCATCGTGGACACCTCGGCCTTGCGACAGCAGGGCTTGGTCACCTCGAGGCGCGAGAGCTCGTCCTTCACCTTTGCTGTCATGGCCATGGGCGACATCCTGCCACCCTGATCAAGCACCTTCGCGCGGCGGGGCCGGTCGGTTCGGTCGCGCCGGTGTGCTCAGGAGATGACGTCGCGCAGCGCGGCGGCGAGCCGTAGCGGGTCGTGCACGCCCGGCTCACCCCGGGCGGCCACCGGCGCGACGACGAGCTCGGCTCCGAGCTCGGCCGCAGCGGCCCGCAGCGACGCGTCGTCGGGGACGACGCTGGGGTCGGCAAGCACGACGTCGAGACGGGTGTCGGGGGCGTTGGCGGCGAAGGAGGCGAGGTGGTCCTCCGCACGGAAGTCGCGGGTCTCGCCCATGTGCACCTCGAGGTTGAGGTTGAGCAGGCGCTTGGCCGGCGTCGTGACGAGCGCGTCGGCGAGGGCCGGCACGAGCAGGTGCGGCATGACCGAGGTGAACCAGGAGCCGGGTCCGAGCATGACCCAGTCGGCCTCGCGCACGGCCGCGAGGGCCTCCTCGCAGGGCTCCGGGCACGTCGGGACGATGCCGATCGAGGAGACGATGCCCGGCGACGACGCGACGCGGTGCTGCCCACGGACCTCGACCGTCTGCTCGGGATGGGCCGGGTCGTGCCCGCGGATCTCGGCGACGATCTCGAGCGGCTCCGCGGCCATCGGCAGGACCCTGCCGCGCGCCCCGAGGAGCCGGCCGACGAGGTCGAGGCCCTGCACGGTGTCGCCGAGCAGCTCCCAGATGGAGACGATCATGAGGTTGCCGAGGGCATGGCCCTTGAGGTCGCCGGTGCCGTCGAAGCGGTGCTGCAGCACGTCGCGCCAGGTGTGCCCCCAGTCGCTGTCGTCGCACAGGGCCGACAGCGCCATGCGTAGGTCGCCCGGCGGGAGCACGTCGAACTCCTCTCGCAGCCGTCCGCTCGACCCGCCGTCGTCGGCGACCGTCACCACGGCGGTGACGTTGTCGGTGAGCAGGCGCAGGGCCGTGAGGGCGGCCGCGAGCCCGTGCCCTCCCCCGAGGGCGACGATCCGGCGCTGGTGCGCCGAGCCGAGGGCCAGGCGTGCCGGCGTCGAGGCCGGGATCCCGGTCACTCGCGACCCAGGTCTCGGTGGACGACGAAGGTGTCGACGCGGTCGCGCCCGCCGAGCCGCTCGCTCAGGGCCTCGGCGATGGCCACCGACCGGTGCTTGCCGCCGGTGCAGCCGACGGCGACGGTGACGTAGCGACGGCCCTCGCGGACGTAGCCGTCGATCATCGTGTCGAGCAGGCTCCCGGCGCGCTCGAGGAACTCGTCGGCGCCCTCCTGCCGCATGACGAACTCGCTGACGGGAGTGTCGCGCCCGGTCAGCGACCGCAGCTCGGGGACCCAGTACGGGTTGGGCAGGAACCGCATGTCGAAGACGACGTCGGCGTCGAGCGGCAGGCCGTACTTGAAGCCGAAGGACATGACGGCGATGCGCAGCTGCACCTTGCGGTCACCCGCGAAGAGGGAGCTGAGCTTGGCGCTCAGCTGGTGCACGTTGAGGCCGGAGCTGTCGATGACGACGTCGGCGGACGAGCGCAGGTCGAGGAGCAGCTCCCGCTCGCGCTGGATGCCGTCGAGCAGCCTCCCGTCGCCCTGCAGGGGGTGCGGCCGACGCACGCTCTCGAAGCGCCGCACGAGGGCCTCGTCCGTCGCGTCGAGGAAGACGAGGCTCGGGCGCTCGCCGCGCTCACGGGCCGCCCCGATGGCCCCCTCGAGCTGGGCGAACCAGCCCCTCGAGCGCACGTCGACGACGACGGCCACCTGCTGGAGGTGCTCCTCGGGGTGCTGGGCCCGGGCCTCGTCGCGCAGCTCCGCCAGGTGCGTCAGCAGCTGCGGCGGCAGGTTGTCGACGACGAGCCACCCGAGGTCCTCGAGGACGTTGGCGGTCGTGCTGCGTCCGGCCCCGCTCATGCCGGTGACGATGACGATCGGCGCGTCGGCGAGGGGCGTCTGTGGTGTTCGCCTGCTGTCGGCGGTCATTCGAGCACTTCTCCCGTCGTGAGGTTCACGGCTGGCTGCTGCGGTGTCCCCTCAGCCAAGTGGCTGACCACGGCAGAAGCAAGTGACCGGCCGAAGCCGGGTAGGGCCATGATGTCCGTTACGTCCGCTGCCCGAAGGCGTTTCACCGAACCGAAGTGCTTCAGCAGCACCTTCTGCCGGCTCGCGCCGAGACCGGGTATGCCGTCGAGCTGGGAGGTCGTCATGGCCTTGGACCGGCGCTGGCGGTGGAACGTGATGGCGAACCGGTGGGCCTCGTCGCGCAGCCGCTGGAGCAGGTAGAGGCCCTCGCTCGTGCGCGGCAGGATGACGGGGTGGTCGTCCCGCGGGAGCCACACCTCCTCGAGGCGCTTGGCGAGGCCGACGAGGGCGACCTCCTCGATGCCGAGCTCGTCGAGGACCGCCTGGGCGGCGTTCACCTGCGGCAGGCCGCCGTCGACGACGACGAGGCTGGGCGGGTAGGCGAAGCGCCTCGGCCGGCCGGTCTCCGGGTCGATGGGACCCGAGGCCGGTGCGTCGTCGTCGCCGTTCGCGGGCGCCGGCACCTCGCCGCCAGGCCGCGCGCCGTCGCCGACGACTCCGGTGGACAGGTCGAGGTCGCCGGTCCCCTCGGCGTCCTCGAGGTAGCGGCGGAACCGCCGGGTCAGCACCTCGCGCATCGCCGCGGTGTCGTCGACGGTGACGGGCTCGTCGCCCTCCTCGCCGGTCGTGGCGCCCCGGACGATGAAGCGGCGGTACTCGCTCTTGCGGGCCAGGCCGTCCTCGAAGACCACCATCGAGGCGACGACGTTGGTGCCCTGCACGTGGCTGACGTCGTAGCACTCGATGCGCAGCGGAGCGTCGTCGAGACCGAGGTAGTCCTGCAGCTCCTGAAGGGCCTTGCTGCGCAGCGTGAGGTCACCGGCGCGGGCGACCTTGTGGCGGGCGAGTGACTGGTCGGCGTTGCGCCGCACGGTCTCCATGAGGGTGCGCTTGTCACCCCGCTGGGGCACCCGGACGCTGACGGCCGACCCACGCACCGAGGAGAGCCACTCGGTGACGGCCTCGACGTCCACCGGCAGGGTGGGCACGAGGACCTCGCGCGGGACGGTCTCGCGCTCGGCGTCGCCGTAGACCTGGAGCAGCAGGTGCTCGACGAGGGTCGGGACGTCCTCGCTCTCCTTCTCGACGACCCACCCGCGCTGGCCGCGGATGCGACCGCCGCGCACGTGGAAGACCTGGACCGCGGCCTCGAGGTCGTCGTCGGCGAGGGCGAAGACGTCGGCGTCGGTGGCGTCACCGAGCACGACGGTCTGCTTCTCCAGCGCCTTGGTCAGGGCCCCGATGTCGTCGCGCAGGCGCGCGGCCTGCTCGAAGTCGAGCTCGGCAGCGGCCTCCTTCATGCGGGTCTCGAGGCGCTTGGCGAAGCGCGTCGTGTTGCCGGCCATGAAGTCGCAGAAGTCCTCGGCGATGGCCCGGTGCTCGTCGGGGGTGACGCGACCCACGCACGGTGCGGAGCACTTGTCGATGTAGCCGAGCAGGCAGGGGCGCCCGCTCGCGGTGGCGCGCTTGAACACGCCGGCGGAGCAGGTGCGGATGGGGAAGACGCGCAGGAGCAGGTCGAGCGTCTCGCGGATGGCCCAGGCGTGGCCGTAGGGACCGAAGTAGCGGGTGCCCTTGCGTTTGGCCCCGCGCATCACCTGCGCCCGCGGGAACTCCTCGCCCATCGTGACCGCGAGGAACGGGTAGGACTTGTCGTCGCGGTACTTGACGTTGAAGCGCGGGTCGAACTCCTTGATCCAGGAGTACTCCAGCTGGAGGGCCTCGACCTCGGTGCGCACGACCGTCCACTCGACGGAGGCCGCGGTGGTGACCATCGTCGCGGTGCGCGGGTGCAGCGCCGTGATGTCCTGGAAGTAGGACGACAGGCGGGGGCGCAGCGACTTGGCCTTGCCGACGTAGATGACGCGGCCGTGGGAGTCGCGAAAGCGGTAGACCCCCGGGTCGGTCGGGATCTCCCCCGGCTTCGGTCGGTAGGTCGTCGGGTCCGCCACGGTCCCACCCTATGTCGGCCCACCGACGCCGCCGAACCCGGCGGCGGGCGGTCAGCTGACGGTGAAGCTGCTGCCGGTGACAGTGATCTTCTTGGGGGTCAGGCCGGTCGGCGCGGGACCCGAGACGCGGTCGCCGGTGGCGGCGTCGAAGTGGCTCTGGTGGCACGGGCAGATGATCTGGCCGCCCTCGACGGAGTCGACGGTGCAGCCCTGGTGGGGGCAGATCGCGTCGAACGCCTTGAACGTGCCCGCCGTCGGCTGGGTGACGACGGTCTGGCTGTCGGGGAAGACCTTGCCGCCGCCGACGGGGATGTCGGCGGTGGGCGTGCCGCCGCCCGACCCCCCGGCAGCCCCCGACGAGCCCGAGGACGCCGAGGACGCCGAGGACCCTGCGGACCCGGCACCGCCGCCCGAGGTGCTGCTCGGCACTGGCGGGCTGCTGCACGCCGCCAGGGCGCCCGCGCCGACGACGGCCACTCCTGCGACACCGGCGGCCTTGAGCAGTCCGCGCCGGTCGGTGAGCAGGGCGACGCGCTCGTCGAGCGCGGGGGTGCCGGCCGGGACGCGCGCGCTGCTCGTCGGCTGGGTCGGGTCGGGGTGGCTGCCCTGCGTCATGCGTTCCTCTTCCGGGTCGTGGTGGAGGTTCTCGTCTTGCTCACGGTGGTGCTCGACGTGCTCTTCTTGGCAGCAGCCGTGGTGGCGCCCCCGCGGGAGCGACTGGCCGCCTTCGGAGATGCGGCGGTCTTCGTCGTCTTCACTGTGCGGGAGTTCGTTGTGCGGCCCCCGTCAGATTGCTGGGAGCGCGCAGGGCTGGTCGTCTTCTTCTTCGTGGCGCCGGCGCCGACGCTCCCACGGGTCGTCCGGGCCGTGCGCTCGAGGATCGGCTTGAGGAAGCGCCCCGTGTGGCTGGCGGCCACCTCGGCGACGTGCTCGGGCGTGCCCTCGGCGATGACCGTGCCGCCGCCGGAGCCACCCTCGGGCCCCATGTCGATGATCCAGTCGGCGTTCTTGATGACGTCGAGGTTGTGCTCGATGACGATGACGGTGTTGCCCTTGTCGACGAGTCCCTGGAGGACGTCGAGGAGCTTGCGGATGTCCTCGAAGTGCAGGCCGGTCGTCGGCTCGTCGAGGACGTAGATGGTGCGACCGGTGGACCTCTTCTGCAGCTCGCTCGCGAGCTTGACGCGCTGGGCCTCACCGCCGGAGAGGGTGGGCGCGGGCTGACCGAGCCGGACGTAGCCGAGACCGACGTCGTTGAGCGTCTTGAGGTGGCGGGCGATCGCCGGGACCGCCTCGAAGAACGTGGCGGCCTCCTCGATCGGCATGTCGAGCACGTCGGCGATGGTCTTGCCCTTGAAGTGCACCTCGAGCGTCTCGCGGTTGTAGCGGGCGCCGTGGCACACCTCGCACGGGACGTAGACGTCGGGCAGGAAGTTCATCTCGATCTTGATCGTGCCGTCGCCGGAGCACGCGTCGCAGCGGCCACCCTTGACGTTGAAGGAGAACCGGCCCGGCAGGTAGCCGCGGACCTTGGCCTCGGTCGTCTCGGCGAACAGCTTGCGCATGTTGTCGAAGACGCCGGTGTAGGTGGCGGGGTTCGAGCGGGGCGTGCGGCCGATCGGGCTCTGGTCGACGTGGACGACCTTGTCGAGCTGGTCGAGGCCGGTGACGGTCTTGTGGCGACCCGGCACGTGGCGGGCGCCGTTGAGCTTGTTGGCGAGGACGTTGTAGAGGATGTCGTTGACGAGCGTGGACTTGCCCGAGCCGGACACGCCGGTGACCGCGACGAGGTTGCCGAGGGGGAAGTTCACCGAGACGTTCTGCAGGTTGTTCTCGCGCGCACCGCTGACGGTGATCTGGCGACCGTCGTGGCCGCGGCGGACCTCCGGCGACGGGATCTCGCGCCGGCCGGAGAGGTACATGCCGGTCAGCGAGTCGGGGTGCTCGAGCAGGCCCTTGACGGGCCCCGAGTGCACGACGTGGCCGCCGTGCTCGCCGGCGCCGGGGCCGATGTCGACGACCCAGTCGGCCGTCGCGATGGTGTCCTCGTCGTGCTCGACGACGATGAGGGTGTTGCCGAGGTCGCGCAGGCGCGTCAAGGTCTCGATGAGCCGGTGGTTGTCGCGCTGGTGCAGGCCGATCGACGGCTCGTCGAGGACGTAGAGGACGCCGACGAGGCCGGAGCCGATCTGGGTCGCGAGGCGGATGCGCTGGGCCTCGCCGCCCGAGAGCGTGCCGGCCGGCCGGTCGAGCGAGAGGTAGTCCAGACCCACGTCGAGCAGGAAGCCGAGCCGGGCGTCGATCTCCTTGATGACCCGCTCGGCGATCTGCTTCTCGCGGGCCGTGAAGTCGACCGTGTCGAGGAAGCCGGCGGCCTCACGGATGGCGAGGCCACAGACCTCGGAGATGTTCTTGCCACCGAGGAGGACGGCCAGCGACTCGGGCTTGAGGCGGGCGCCCTTGCAGACGGGGCACGGCACCTCGCGCATGAAGCCCTCGTAGCGGTCGCGGCTCCACTCGGAGTCGGTCTCGGAGTGGCGGCGCTTGATGAAGGGCACGACCCCCTCGAACCCGGTCGTGTAGGAGCGGTCGCGGCCGTAGCGGTTCTTGTACTTGACGTGGACCTTGTAGTTCTGGCCGTGCAGGAGCGCCTCCTTGGCGCGGGCCGGCAGCGCCCGGAACGGGGCGTCCATCGAGAACTTCATGTCCTCGGCGAGCGCGCCCATGACGCGCTGGAAGTACTCGGCCGAGCCGGACCCCTGGGCCCACGGCGCGATGGCGCCGTCGGCGAGCGACAGGTCGTCGTCGGGCACGACGAGCTCGGGGTCGACCTCGAGCTCGGTGCCGATGCCCGTGCACTCGGGGCACGCGCCGAAGGGCGAGTTGAACGAGAACGACCGGGGCTGGATCTCGTCCATGCCCAGCGGGTGGTTGTTGGGGCAGGCCATCTTCTCGGAGAAGCGGCGCTCGCGCTCCTTGTCCTTGGCGTCGCGGTCGACGAAGTCGATGATGACGACACCCCCGGCGAGGCCGAGGGCGGTCTCGACGGAGTCGGTGAGCCGGCGCTTGGAGCCGGAGTCGTCGCCCTTGGCCACGAGGCGGTCGACGACGACCTCGATGGTGTGCTTCTTCTGCTTCTCGAGGGTGGGCGGCTCGGTGAGCGAGACGACCTCGCCGTCGACGCGGGCGCGGGAGAAGCCCTTGGTCTGCAGCTCGGCGAAGAGGTCGACGAACTCGCCCTTGCGGCCCTGGACGACGGGCGCCAGCACCTGGAAGCGGGTGCGGTCCTCGAGCGTCAGGAGCTGGTCGACGATCTGCTGCGGGGACTGCCGCGTGACGGCCTCGCCGCAGACGGGGCAGTGCGGTCGGCCGGCGCGCGCGAAGAGCAGGCGGAGGTAGTCGTAGACCTCGGTGATGGTGCCGACCGTCGAGCGCGGGTTGCGGTTGGTCGACTTCTGGTCGATCGAGACCGCGGGCGAGAGGCCCTCGATGAAGTCGACGTCGGGCTTGTCCATCTGGCCGAGGAACTGGCGGGCGTAGGCGGACAGCGACTCGACGTAGCGACGCTGCCCCTCCGCGAAGATCGTGTCGAACGCGAGGCTCGACTTGCCCGACCCCGAGAGTCCGGTGAAGACGATGAGGCTGTCCCGGGGGAGGTCGACGGACACGTCGCGCAGGTTGTGCTCGCGCGCGCCGCGGACGACGAGGGAATGGGCGTTGCCGGTGGGCGTAGCAGTCACGCGCCTCATGCTAGGTCGGGTCACCGACAGTCCCCTCATCGGCGGCCCGACGTTGGACAGTGGCTGCGGGCTCCCGACCCGGCGGGACGGCATACTCACCCCATGAGTGAGCACGTGCCCACGCCGATCGAGGACTATGCCGTGCTCGGCGACCTCGGCACCGCCGCCCTCGTCAGCCTCCGCGGCTCGGTCGACTGGCTGTGCCTGCCCCGCTTCGACTCGCGCGCCTGCTTCTCGGCACTGCTCGGCACGCCAGAGCACGGACGGTGGCTCATCGCCCCCGCCGACCCGGACGCGGTGACGACGCGCCGCTACGTGGGCAACTCGTTCGTCCTCGAGACCACCCACGAGACCTCGACCGGCCGGGTGCGGGTCACCGACGTCATGCCCCTCGGAGACGGGCGCTCCGACCTGCTGCGCCGCATCGAAGGCGTCGAGGGCACCGTGCGGATGGTCCACGAGTGGACCGTGCGCTTCAACTACGGCCGGACGCGCCCGTGGGTGGCGCGCCACACCGACGACCGCGAGGACCACACCGACGAGATCATCACGGCCATCGCCGGGCCCGACATGCTCGTCCTGCGGGGCGCCCGGCTCCCCCACGCCCGGGACGGCCACCACGTCGACGAGTTCGACGTCGTCGCCGGCCAGACCTTCACGTTCTCGACCACGTGGTTCCGCAGCCACGACGAGATCCCGCCGCCGCTGCGGGTGCGCGCGCGGATCCGCGAGACGATCGCGCGCAGCGAGGAGTATGCCGCCCGCAGCGACTACGTCGGCCCCTACGCCGAGGCCGTGACGCGCTCGCTGCTCGTCCTGCGCGGCCTCACCCACCAGGAGACCGGCGGCATCGTGGCGGCGGCGACGACCTCCCTGCCCGAGGAGTTCGGCGGCGAGCGCAACTGGGACTACCGCTTCTGCTGGCTGCGCGACGCCGCGCTGACGCTCGAGGCGCTGCTCGGCTGCGGCTACGTCGAGGAGACGGCGCTCTGGCGCGACTGGCTCCTGCGCGCCGTGGCCGGCGACCCCGAGGACATGCAGATCATGTACCGCGTCGACGGGGGTCGTGACCTTCCCGAGCGCGTCCTCGACCACCTGCCCGGGTATGCCGGGTCGCGCCCCGTCCGCGTCGGCAACGCAGCCGTCGACCAGCGCCAGACCGACGTGCTCGGCGAGGTCCTCATCTCGCTGGACCACGCGCGCTCGAGGGGCCTCGAGGAGACCGCCGACTCGTGGCACCTCCAGCGCGCCCTGGTCAACCACCTCGCGGAGCACTGGGAGGAGGCCGACAACGGCCTCTGGGAGATCCGGGGCCCGCTGCGGCACTTCACCCACTCGCGCGCCATGGTGTGGGCGGCGTTCGACCGCGCCATCCGCGCCGTCGAGCAGCACGGGCTCGACGGTCCGGTCGAGCAGTGGCGCGAGCTGCGCGACCAGGTGCGCGACGAGGTGCTGACCAAGGGCTTCGACACCGAGCGCGGCACCTTCGTCCAGCACTACGACACCACCGAGGTCGACGCGTCGCTGCTGACGCTGTCGTCCATCGGCTTCGTCGACGGCGACGACCCGCGCATGCTCGGCACGATCGCGGCGGTCGAGGCCGACCTGGTCCGCGACGGGCTCGTCATGCGCTACCGCACCGACACCGGTGTCGACGGCCTGGCGGGCGACGAGCACCCGTTCCTCGCGTGCTCCTTCTGGCTCGTGACGGCCTACGCGAAGGCGGGTATGACGACGGAGGCCACCGAGCTGATGGACCGGCTCGTGGGCCTGACCAACGACGTCGGGCTGCTGTCCGAGGAGTACGACCCCGTCGGGAAGCGCATGGTGGGCAACTTCCCCCAGGCCTTCTCGCACCTGACGCTCGTCGGCGCCGCCCTGGCGCTGGCGAAGGCCACCGGAGAGGCGACGCATGCGACACGCTGACGTGACACCGGCCCTCGTGGCGGCCGAGACCGAACGCCTCGTCTCGACGGCGGCGTCCTTCCGCAACGATGCCGTGCTGGCGCCCTCGCTGTGCGAGGGGTGGTCCCGTGGGCACGTGCTCGCACACGTCGCCCGCAACGCCGACGCCCTCGTCCGGGTGTGCGACGTGGCCCTGACCGGGCAGGCCGACACGATGTACGACGACGTCGCCTCCCGCGACGCGGACATCGACAAGGGCGCGCGCCGCTCCGCGCACGACCACGCCACCGACATCCGTGACTCCGCGGCCCGGCTCGCCGAGCGGCTGGAGGCGCTGCGTCCGGAGCACGCCGACGTCAAGGTCGAGCGGACCCCGGGCGGCTTTCCCATCGCCGTGGGCATGGTGGCCTTCATGCGGCTGCGCGAGGTCGTCTTCCACCACGTCGACCTCGATGCCGGCTACACCTTCGCGAGCGCCCCCGCCGAGGTGGTGACCCTGTTCCTCCGCGACGCCGTCAACCGTCTCGTGCACGCCGACTCGCCCCCGTCGCTGCACCTCGTCACGACCGAGGGCGGCGAGCACGTCGTCGGCGACGGCGCGACCCGGGTGACCGGCCCCGCCGCGCAGGTGCTGCTCTGGCTGGCCCGAGGACGCTCCGACGGTGTCCGGATCGAGGGACCCGTCCCGCCCCTTCCCTTCGGAGGCTGACCGTGACCGAGCCCGACGACACCTACACCGGACACGTGAGCGCCGCCGGCCCCGCGGGCGTGCGCGAGCTGCCCGCGCTGACCATCCGCAAGCTGGAGGTCGGTGGCTTCGGCAACAACGCCTACCTGCTCACGAGCCGCGCCACCGGCGCGCAGCTGCTCATCGACGCGGCCGCCGAGCCCGACCGGCTCCTCGACCTCGTCGCCGCCGGCGGGCAGGGGCTCGAGACGGTCGTGACGACCCACAGCCACCACGACCACGTCGGCGCCCTCGCCGAGGTCGTCGCGGCGACCGGCGCGAGGACCGTGGCCGGGGCCGACGACGCGGATGCCCTGCCCGTCCCGGTCGACGTGCGCCTCCAGCACGGCGACACGGTCACCGCCGGTGACGTCACCCTCGACGTCGTGCACCTCCGTGGCCACACCCCGGGCTCGGTCGCCCTCGCCTACCGCGACCCCGCCGGGCACACGCACCTCTTCACGGGCGACAGCCTCTTCCCGGGGGGCGTCGGCAACACGAAGAACCCCGGCCAGAGCTTCGAGTCGCTCATCGAGGACGTCACGACGCGGGTGTTCGACGTCTACGACGACGACACGTGGTTCTACCCCGGTCACGGCGACGACTCGACCCTCGGCGCCGAGCGGCCGCACCTCGACGAGTGGCGCGCCCGCGGCTGGTGACCGCCCGGCCCGCGTGACGGCATACGCCCTCGGGTGACGACGTCACCGGATGAGAGTCGTCGCGTATGCCGTCACGCGGGCACCGTCGTCAGCGCGACGCCTCACCCGTGGCGTGGATCGGCAGCCGCACGCGCAGGCGCGTGTCGCCCGGTCGTGACTTGATCTCGACCGAGCCACCGTGCCGCTCGACGACGATCCGGTGGGCGATGTCGAGGCCGAGCCCCGTGCCCCGGCCGACGTCCTTGGTCGTGTAGAAGGCCTCGAACGCCCGCTGCTGCACCTCCGGGCTCATCCCGCTCCCCGTGTCACCCACCTCGACGAGGACCGCGTCGCCGTCCCGACGGGTCGTCACCGTGAGGGTCCCGACCCCGTCCATGGCGTCGACGGCGTTGTCGACGAGGTTGGTCCAGACCTGGTTGAGCTCGCCGGGCATCCCGTCGACGAGCGGCACGTCGCTCCCCCAGTCGCGCACCACCGTGACGCCGGGGCGCAGGCGCGGGCCCATGACGAGCAGGGTGCTCTCGAGCCCCTCACGGAGGTCGACCTGCTGGTGGGAGGCGCGGTCCATCTGCGAGTAGGACTTGATGCCGGCGACGAGCTCGGACACCCGACGCGTCGACTCACGGACCTCCGCGAGGAGCGAGGACACGTCGATGGTGCGAGCGACCCAGCCGAGCGAGGCCGCGAGCCCGTCGTCGGGACTCGCAGCCGCCGCCCTGGCGACCCAGGCGACGTCGGCACCCGCGGAGACGAGGGAGGCCGCGAGCTCCCAGGGGCGCGGGATCCCGGCGCGGTCCAGCCACTCACCCAGCTCCTCCTCCCGGTCGGCCGTCTCGAGCGGGTCGGGCAGCGTGGTCGGCGGCTCGAGCTCGCGCCGCAGCCCGTCGAGCTGTCCGAACTGGGCCGCGGTCACGCCGCTGGAGGCCATCTGGCGCAGCGCGTCGAGCAGGCCGTCGCAGGCCCGCTCGAGCTCGGCGGCCGAGCGGGCGGCGGCGGCCGCGGGGTTGTTGATCTCGTGGGCGAGGCCGGCCGCGAGCGTCCCGAGCGTCACGAGACCGCTGCGCTGGCGGGCCGTCGCCTCGATCGAGCGCGCCGTGCCGTAGAGCCCCGCGACGAGGTGGGCGGCGAAGGGGAACCAGTCGTTGGCCAGCTCGTGGAGCCGCTCGGCGGGGACGCGGAGCAGGCGACCCGGCGTGACACCGCGCGCGGTCGCGAGGTAGACGCCGTGCTCGTCCCACGCACGGAAGCCGCCCGCCCACCGGCCGGGCACGTCCATCCGCCCGACGACGACGTCCTCCCGACCGACGTGCCTCGAGAGGTCGAGCGTCCCGTCGACGACGACCCACCACTGGTCGGCCCGGTCACCCTCGAGCCACATCACCTCGCCAGGCACGATCGGGACCTCCGCGCCCGCGGCGAGCAGCTCCTCGAGCTGGTCGTCGCGCAGGCCGTCGAAGAGCGGCACCGTCCGGAGATCGGAGAGCTCGAGCATCACGGGTCCCGTCTGGACGGCGCTGGGCGACCGTCAGGTCGTCGCGAGGTAGCGGTGGACGAAGTAGACCGACATCGAGCCCTCGCCGACGGCGGACGCGACCCGCTTCATCGAGTCGGAGCGCACGTCGCCGGCCGCGAAGACGCCGGGCAGGCTCGTCTCGAGCGCGAACGGTGGGCGTGCGAGCGTCCACCCGTGCGCGTGCGGCCCGGTGACGAGGTCGTGCCCGGTCACGACGAAGCCGTGGTCGTCGCGCACCACCTCGGCCCCCAGCCAGTCGGTGCGCGGCGTGGCGCCGATGTAGACGAAGAGCCAGCAGGCCGCGGCCTGCGTCGTGGCGCCCGTGTGGCGGTCGGCGAGCGTCAGCCGCTCGAGGTGACCGTCGCCGTCCGCGCCCACGACCTCGGTGCGGCACAGCACCCGGATGCGCGGGTCGGCCCGGATCCGCTCGACGAGGTACTGCGACATGCCGGCCTCGAGCGACTCACCGCGGACGACGAGGGTGACGCGCTCGGCGTACCGGGCGAGGTTGAGCACGGCCTGGCCCGCGGAGTTGGCCGCCCCGACGACGTAGACCTCGTCGCCGGCGCAGGCGGCGGCCTGGCCGGCGTTGGAGCCGTACTGCACGCCCCGTCCGACGAGGGCGTCGATGCCGGGGGCCTGCAGGCGTCGGTAGGAGACGCCGGTCGCGAGCACGACGCTGCGCGCCTCGATGTCGTCGGCGCCGTCGAGGCGCACCGCACGGGCCGGTCCCCGGGCCTCCAGGGCGACGACGTCGCGCGCGAGCACCATCTCGGCGCCGAACCGCCGGGCCTGCGCGATGGCCCGTTGGGCGAGGTCGGCGCCGGACAGCCCGCGCGGGAAGCCGAGGTAGTTCTCGATGGCGGCGCTCTGGCCCGCCTGCCCACCCGGCGCGTCGTGCTCGACGATCACGGTGCTCAGCCCCTCCGACGCGGCGTACACCGCGGCGGCCAGCCCGGCCGGGCCGCCACCGACGATGCACAGGTCGTAGAGGTCCCGCTCGGCGCGGGTGCGCAGACCCAGGGCCGTGGCGACGGCGACCGGCGTCGGCGCGCGCAGCGTCTCCCCGTCCGGCACGAGCACGAGCGGCAGGTCCTCCGGCCCGGCCTGCGCGAGGTCCCGCAGCCGCGCCCCCTCCGCGTCGCGCTCGACGTCGAGCCACACGTAGGGCACGTGGTTGTTGGCGAGGAAGGTCTTGACGACCTGGCTCCCCTCGGACCACCGGTGCCCGACGACACGGACGTCGTTGCCCTGCTCGGGGTGCGCGTTGTGCCAGTCGGCGAGCAGGTCGTCGACGACGGGGTAGAGCCGGTCCTCCGGCGGGTCCCAGGGCTTGAGGAGGTAGTGGTCCAGGCCGATGTCGTTGATCGCGGAGATGGCGACGTCCGTGTCGGCATACGCCGTGAGCAGGAGCAGCTTGGCGTCCGGCACGTCGGCGCGCACCCGGGAGAGCAGCTCGATGCCGGTCATCGAGGGCATCCGCTGGTCGGAGGCGACGAGGGCCAACGGCTGGCCGCGCAGCAGCAGGCGCGCGACGAGGTCGAGGGCCTCTGCACCGGACGACGCCCGCAGGATCCGGTGCTCGGCCCCGTAGCGGGCGCGCAGATCCCGGGCGATCGCGGCGGAGACCGGCGCGTCGTCGTCCACGGTGATGATCGCGGGCCTCGCCACGGGCTCAGCGTACGAGCGGGACGGGTTGCCGCGTGGGCGAGTTCGGCAGATCGCCCGGTGGGGGTGCAGGTCGCGCCGCCGGGCATCGGGACGCATGCGACAGACCCGACAGAAGGGACCGCTGACGTGGCCACCGGGTGGTCACGGGTCGCTCGACCCCGAGCCCGCCAGGGACGCTACTGGGCGCCCTCGAGGTCGGAGCGGGGGTCGGGATCCACGTCGGGGTCGAGCTCGGCGATGAGGGACTCGAGCTCGGACCTCAGGAAGTCGAGATCGGGAGGCACGTTCGTCATGAGGATGTGGCGCCGCGGGTTGTTCGCGACGGCGAGGCCGACCCCGAGCCTGGACCGACCGTGCTTCTCGCGCCAGATGCGCTCCAGCTGCGGCCCACCGGTCCAGTCCACCGGGGCATGGAGCCAACCCTTCACGTCGACGAGGTCGCCGTCGGGGCCATGACGTCGGTTCTTGGGGGATTCGAATCCCTCGAAGGTGATTCGCGCTTCCATACCTCTGACGTTACGGCTCCGGACGCGCGCCGACCAGTACCCGGGACGGGTCCACCTCGATTCGTGAGGCACGAGACAGGTCCGCGCGACGCAGCGACGTCGCCGGCGGCGGGCCGCCGGCGCATCCCGACACCCGGGCAGCCCCGGCGCCGGTCGCGCGTGGTGCGAGGATGACGGACGTGAGCTCGCCCGTCCCCGTTGTCCCTGTCGCCCCCATCGTCCCGGCGTCCCACGTCGTCCGTGTCCCCGTGACGACCGTGTGGTCCAGTCCCGAGAGCCCGCGTGCCGTCGACCGTCCCGCCGTGGCCGACGAGCCGGACGTCGCGCAGTGGCTCGCCGCTCTCGATGCGAACGCGTCCGACGACGAGTCGGGGGACGGGCGCCTGGGCCTGCACGGACGCGTCGAGACGCAGCTGCTCGCCGGCGAGCCCGTCATCGTCACGCACACCCACGAGACCGGGGCCTCGGGGTCGTGGTCCCACGTCGTCGCCCCGTGGCAGCTCTCCCCCGAGGAGGAGCGCGGCTACCCGGGATGGGTGCCGTCGGCGCACCTGACGGCCACGCCCGACGCGGGACCCGCGCCCCTCCCGACCGCCGACCTCGGCCCGGACGCGTCGCCCCACGACGGGGCGGACCACCCTGCCGTGACCGAGGCACGGCGACACATCGGGCTGCCCTACCTCTGGTCCGGTGTGTCCCCCCACGGCTTCGACTGCTCCGGGCTCGTCCTGCACACGTGGCGCCGGATGGGGGTCGTCGTGGCGCGGGACGCCTACGCCCAGGCCGACTTCGCCACGCCCGTCGAGCTCGACGCAGTCCGGTCCGGCGACCTCTACTTCTTCGCGCGGCCCGGGCGGCGGATCCACCACGTGGGCATCGTCGTGCGTCCCGGTCGCATGGTCCACGCCTCCGAGACCGGCGGCGTGCTCGTCGAGGAGGACCTCCCCGCCGACCGCGTGGCCACGCTCGTCGCCGCCGGGCGCCTGCCGATGCCGTGAGTGTCGACCCGCGCACCGCTCCCCTGCTCGTCCTCGGAGGCGTCGTCTCCGTCCAGTTCGGTGGCGCCTTCGCCGCGACGCTCGTCCCGCGCATCGGAGCGCCCGGCTCGGTGCTGCTGCGCCTGCTCTTCGCGATGGTGATCCTGTATGCCGTCGCGAGGCCGTCCTGGCGCGGACGCAGCCGTTCCGACTGGGTGACCGTGGGGCTCTTCGGACTGGCGCTCGCGGCGATGAACACCTCGTTCTACGCCTCCCTCGCCCATCTGCCCATCGGCGTCGCGGTCACCATCGAGTTCCTCGGCCCCCTCGGCCTCGCGGCCGCGCTGAGCCGCCGGACGCGCGACGTCGTGGCCGTCGCGGCGGCCGCGGTCGGTGTCCTGCTCGTGTCGGGGTTCCTGCACACGTCGTGGGACCGGATCGACCTCGTCGGTGTCGGCTTCGCCGCGTTCGCAGGGCTGATGTGGGCGGCCTACATCGTGCTGAGCCAGCGCACCGGCAAGGCCTTCGCGGGCCTCGACGGGCTGGCCCTGGCACTCATCGTCTCGACCGTCGCGGTCGCTCCCCTGGGTCTGACGTCGGTGGACCGGTGGACACCGGGAGACGTCGGCCTGGGGCTCGGGATCGCGGTCCTGTCGTCGGTGCTGCCCTACTCCCTCGAGCTCGTCGCGCTGCGCCATCTCGCCCAGCACGTCTTCGGGATCCTGCTCAGCCTCGAACCGGTGGTGGCTGCGCTCGCCGGTCTGATCGTGCTCCACCAGGTGCTGGAGGCGAGCCAGGTGGCGGGCATGGCCCTCGTGGTGCTGGCCAGCGCCGTCGTGCTCGGGTCCCAGGCGCGTCCGGAGTCCCCGGACGCCGCGATGGGGCCGGGCTGATGGCAGCCTTGACCTCAGGTCGACTCGAAGTCCTACCGTCGCCGCATGACCTCGGGCACCATGCGCACTGACTCCCCCTCGGCCGTCCCCGACGACGGCGGCGGCATCATGTCCGGCGCCCTGCGTGCCACGACGGTGGGGGTGCTGGCCCTGGTGTCGCTGCACGCCTTCGAGGCGCTGGCCCTGACCACGGTCATGCCGACCATCGCCCGCGAACTCGACGGCGCCCCGCTCTATGCCATGGCGTTCACGGCGACGCTCGCCTCGGGCATCGTCAGCATCGTCTGGTCCGGCAACCTGGCCGACCGACGCGGTCCCCGGCCGCCGCTGCTGCTCGGGCTGGCGCTCTTCGCGACCGGGCTCGTCGTCGCGGGGCTGTCCCCCTCGATGGGCGTGCTCGTGGCGGCGCGCGTCGTGCAGGGCCTCGGTGCCGGCATGACGAGCACGGCGCTCTACGTCCTCGTGACACGCGTCTACCCGCAACGCCTGCACACGGCCATCCTCGCCGGCTTCTCGGCCGCCTGGGTCGTGCCCTCGATCGCCGGCCCGTTCGTCGCCGGCGTGATCACCCAGACCATCGGCTGGCGCTGGGTCTTCGGGCTGGCCCTCGTCGTGCTCGTCGTGGCGGCCGTGCTGCTGGGCCGCATCCTCGCCGGTCTGCGCCAGGAGGTGGTCGACGTCCCGTGGCGCTCCCGTTCCATCGCGGCCTCGGGCGCTCTCGCCGCGGCCGTGCTCGTGCTCAATGCCGCTGCCGACCGCCTCGACCCGCTCGGGGTCACGGTCGCCGTGCTCGCGCTCGTCGTCGTCGCGCTGACCCTGCTGCCCCTCACTCCGCGCGGGACGCTCCGGGCCGCCCGGGGGCTGCCGACCGACATCGCCCTGCGGGCCCTGGCCTTCGCCGCCTTCAGTGGCGCGGAGGTCTACCTGCCCCGGCTGCTGACCGAGCGCGACGGGCTGAGCCCGAGCCTCGCCGGCGTGGCCCTCACTGTGACCGGTGTGACGTGGTTCGCGGGGTCGTGGGTGCAGGGACGCTGGGACCGCCGGTTCGAGGTCGGCCGCACGGCGTCCGTGTCCCTGGGCGCGATCACGCTGTCACTGGTCGCCCTGGCCGCGGCGGTGGCCCTCGGCGCCCCCACCTGGGTCGTCATCGCGCTCTTCCCCGTCGTGGGGCTCGGCATCGGCACCCTCTACCCCCGCGTCACCGCGCAGGCTCTCGCCCGAGCCGGTGGTAGCGAGCAGGGGTTCGTCAGCTCGGCCCTGCAGATCGGCGACTCCTCCGGCGCCGCCACGGCCATCGCGCTGTCGGCCATCGCCTTCGCCGCCGCGGGCTCAGCGGTCCCGGGGGCGTATGCCGTGGTCTTCGCGCTCATGGCGGTGCCCGCCCTGCTCGGCTGGGTCGTGGCGCACCGGGTTCGTCAGCCCGGCGCCCGGATCGGGACCTAGGTCCCTGCCCTCCCGCGTCCGGACCCCGTAGGTTCACACCACGACCCGCACCTCGAGCGCCACCCTGGTCGGGACCTGACGTGACGGCCGGACGTCCCACCTCACCGACGCCGGCCGCAACCGTGTCCGTCCTTGGAGTCCGCATGTCCCAGCCGTCGAACCCGTCCGCCCTCGCCATCGAGACCGCTGCTCACGTGTCCACCATGAGCATCCGCGAGCTGATCGGTGCCCTCACCGCCATCGAGGACCGTCTGCATCATCTGCCGACGTTCGTCCCCGTGGGTGGGCGCCTCGTCACCAACCCCGAACGCCGCCTGCTGCTCGGGCGCCAGCGGCTCGTCATCGCCGGTCTCCGGAGGGGCGCGCCGCCCTGCGGCAGCCGCTGACGAGCGGCTGACCCGTCGGCGCGACCCCGTCCCGACGAGCAGGCACCGGGACGGCCACGCACCCGGCCTCAGGGCACGTCGTGGGTCGCGGCCCTCCGCGACGCGCCGTCGTCACGCGCCTCAGAACCCACCCCGGGCCGCTCGCCGGCGCCCGCCGCGGGAGCGTCGACGTCGTCCACCAGGGGTGCTTCGCCGTCGCCCACCGCGGGCACGGCGTCCGGGGTCTCCAGCCGCGCGTCACGGGAGGACTTCCAGAGGCTCGCGAGGGTGGTGACACCGAGGATGAGCACGATCGCGCCGAGCGAGACGAGGATGGGGATGTCGGGGACACCCTCGAGGGGCTGGCCACCGTTGATGAACGGCAGGTTGTTCTCGTGCAGGGCGTGCATGACGAGCTTGACGCCGATGAAGGCGAGCAGCACGGCGAGGCCGATGCTGAGGTAGACGAGCTTCTTGAGCAGGCCGCCGATGAGGAAGTAGAGCTGCCGCAGCCCCATGAGGGCGAAGATGTTGGCCGTCAGGACGAGGAACGGCTCCTTCGTCAGGCCGTAGATCGCCGGGATCGAGTCCAGCGCGAAGAGCAGGTCGGTCGTGCCGAGGGCCAGGATGACGATGAGCATCGGCGTGATGAGGCGCTTGCCGTTCTCGAGCACGGTCAGGCGGGTTCCGTTCCACTCCTTCGTGGCGGGGAAGCGCTTCTCGATCCAGACGAGGAGGCGGTTCTCGTGGTACTCGTCGTCGTCGGTCTCGCCCCCGGTGGCGAGCTTGACGGCGGTGTAGACGAGGAACGCGCCGAAGATGTAGAAGACCCAGGAGTAGGCGTTGATGACCACGGCGCCGAGCGCGATGAAGATGCCGCGCAGGATGATCGCGATGATGATGCCGATCATGAGGGCCGACTGCTGCAGCTTCTGGGGCACCTTGAAGCTGGCCATGATGAGCAGGAAGACGAAGAGGTTGTCGACCGATAGGGAGTACTCGGTCAGCCAGCCGGCGTAGAACTCGCCGGCGTACTGACCACCCCACTCGAACCAGACGAAGAGGCCGAAGAGCACGGCCGCGGCGACGTAGAAGGCCAGGTGGCGACCGGCCTCGGCCATCGACGGGACGTGTGGTCGTCGCGCGATGACGAAGACGTCGATCATGAGGAACACGGCCATCAGGCCGATCGTGAGGAACCAGCCCCACACGGGAACGTTCATGGGCACAACCTTCCGGTCACCAGATCAGTAACCGGAGGTCTCTCCCGCCCGACGTGGTGTCGGACCGACGGGACCGGGAGCGGCGGTGAGACCCACTCCGTGATGACGAGCCCGTCGTGTCGGGGATACTCCCCTCCGTGAACGCCTGAGTCTTTCACTCCACAGGTCCTGCCTCAAATCGGTCCGTTCCGTGGGCGTCCGGCGCCGGTTGGCGACCGGTCGTCAGGGCCCACGCGCCCTGCCCGCCCTCAGCGCCGGAGCGTCACCGGGTCGCCGCGCTCATCTGCCGCAGCTCCTTCTTCAGCTCGCCGATCTCGTCGCGCAGCCGGGCCGCGAGCTCGAAGTGCAGCTCTGCCGCCGCCTGGTGCATCTGGGTCGTGAGCTCCTGGATGAGACCGGCGAGGTCCGCCGCCGCCATGTCGGCCGGGCGGTTGGTCGACCCGCCCGCGGACACGCCGACGTCGGCCGCCATCGCGCCACGACCCGAGCCGCTCTTGCCGCGGGACTGCATGCGTCCCGAGCCGAGCAGCTCCTGGGTGTCGGCGTCCTCGCGCTCGAGCAGGTCGGTGATGTCGGCGATCTTCTTGCGCAGCGGCGTCGGGTCGATGCCGTGCTCGGTGTTGTAGGCGATCTGCTTCTCGCGGCGGCGGTTGGTCTCGTCGAGCGCCTGCTCCATCGAGGGCGTCATCTTGTCGGCGTACATGTGGACCTGGCCCGACACGTTTCGGGCCGCACGACCGATCGTCTGGATGAGCGACCGGGCCGAGCGGAGGAAGCCCTCCTTGTCGGCGTCGAGGATCGCGACGAGCGAGACCTCGGGCAGGTCGAGGCCCTCACGCAGCAGGTTGATTCCGACGAGGACGTCGTAGACACCCGTGCGCAGCTCGCGCAGCAGCTCGACGCGGCGCAGGGTGTCGATGTCGCTGTGGAGGTAGCGGACCCGGATGCCCTTGTCGAGGAGGTAGTCCGTGAGGTCCTCGGCCATCTTCTTGGTCAGCGTGGTGACGAGGACGCGCTCGTTGCGCATCGTGCGCTCCTGGATCTCGTGCATGAGGTCGTCGATCTGGCCCTTGGTGGGCTTGAGCACGACCTCGGGGTCGACGAGCCCGGTGGGCCGGATGATCTGCTCGACGGGCGGGCCGGACTTGGCCAGCTCGTACTCCCCCGGCGTGGCCGAGAGGTAGACGGTCTGCCCGATGCGCTCGAGGAACTCCTCCCACTTCAGTGGCCGGTTGTCCATGGCGCTGGGCAGGCGGAAGCCGTGCTCGACGAGCATCCGCTTGCGGGACATGTCGCCCTCGTACATCGCGCCGATCTGCGGCACCGTCTGGTGCGACTCGTCGAGCACGAGGAGGAAGTCCTCGGGGAAGTAGTCGATGAGGCAGTTCGGCGCAGAGCCGGACGTGCGGCCGTCGATGTGCCGGCTGTAGTTCTCGATGCCGTTGCAGAAGCCGACCTGGCGCATCATCTCGAGGTCGTACGTGGTGCGCATGCGCAGGCGCTGGGCCTCGAGCAGCTTGCCCCGCTTCTCGAAGAGGGCGAGCTGGTCCTCGAGCTCGAGCTCGATGCCGCGGATGGCGCGCTCCATGCGCTCGGGGCCGGCGACGTAGTGCGAGGCCGGGAAGACGTACATCTCCTGCTCCTCGTTGACGACCTCGCCGGTTACCGGGTGCAGGGTGTAGATGCGCTCGATCTCGTCGCCGAAGAACTCGATGCGGATCGCGAGCTCCTCGTAGACCGGGATGATCTCGACGGTGTCGCCGCGGACCCGGAAGGTGCCGCGTGTGAAGGCGAGGTCGTTGCGGGTGTACTGCATCTCGACGAAGCGGCGGAGCAGGTCGTCGCGCACGACCTCCTGGCCGACCTTGAGCCGCGCCATCCGGTCGACGTACTCCTGCGGCGTGCCGAGGCCGTAGATGCACGAGACGGACGCGACGACGATGACGTCGCGGCGGGTCAGCAGCGAGTTGGTCGCGGAGTGCCGCAGCCGCTCGACCTCGTCGTTGACCGAGCTGTCCTTCTCGATGTAGGTGTCCGTCTGCGGGATGTACGCCTCGGGCTGGTAGTAGTCGTAGTAGCTGACGAAGTACTCGACCGCGTTGTTGGGCAGCAGCTCGCGGAACTCGTTGGCGAGCTGGGCCGCGAGCGTCTTGTTGGGCGCCATGACGAGGGTCGGGCGCTGCACCTGCTCGATGAGCCAGGCCGTCGTCGCCGACTTGCCGGTGCCGGTGGCACCGAGCAGCACGGTGTCGGTCTCACCCGCCTTGACCCGCCGCGCGAGCTCGGCGATCGCCGTGGGCTGGTCACCGCTGGGGGTGTACTCGGAGATCACCTCGAAGGGTGCCACCGTGCGCTGGAGGTCGGTCGTGGGACGCATGGCTCAACCGTACGTCGCACGACCGACAGTCCCCCACCCGCTACTGCTCCCAGACGTACGCCGGGCGCAGCTCGACCGTGTCGCCGGGCCCGGCGAAGTTGACCGCCAGCTCCTCGGCGCGCTCCCGGGAGGCGACGTCGAGCAGGAAGAAGCCGGCGAGGTGCTCCTTGCTCTCGGCGTACGGCCCGTCGGTGGCCACGGTGCCGTCGGCCGACCAGCGGTAGAGCCGCGCCGACGCCGGGTCCCCGAGCGCCTCGCCGCCCTTGAGCTCGCCGCTGGCCGACAGCTCCTCGAGCATCGCGTCGAAGGCCGCGCCGCCGGCGTCCCGCTCCTCCTGCGGCCGGGCGAGCGCCTCGGCGACGAAGTCACCGGTCGGGTGACCCCAGGGCTGCGGGTTGGAGTGGATGAGGATGACGTACTTCATGGGGTGGTGTCCCTTCGGTTCGCGAGCGGCCAGTCTGCCGCCTCGCAGGGACGTCGGAGCCGTCGGCCCCGCCTCGACATCAGGGCACGCGGTGCGTCCACCCGGGCGTCGCGAACTTCTCGTCGACGAGCTGCTGGGCGGTCGCGAGCTCCCCCGGCGTGTAGTCCGACTCGGACGAGCGGTACCGGCGCGAGAAGGACGCGGCGAACGACTCGAGGATCGCGTCACGGGTCATCCCGGTCTGCGACCGCATGGGGTCGACGCGCTTGTTGGCCGACTTCGTGCCCTTGTCGCTCATCTTCTCGCGGCCGATGCGCAGCACCTCCAGCATCTTGTCGGCGTCGATGTCGTACGCCATCGTCACGTGGTGCAGCACGGCGCCCGACACGAAGCGCTTCTGCGCCGCCCCGCCGATCTTGCCCTTGTCGCTCGCGATGTCGTTGAGCGGGACGAAGTGCGCGTCGACGCCGACGTCGGCGAGGGCGCCGATGACCCACTCGTCGAGGAAGGAGTAGGAGCGCTCGAAGCTCAGGCCCTCGACGAGCGAGGTCGGCACGACGAGCGAGTACGTGATGGTGTTGCCGGGCTCCATGAACATCGCGCCGCCGCCGGAGACGCGCCGGACGACGTCGATGCCGTGCCGTCGGGCGCCGTCGGGGTCGACCTCGTTGCGCACCGACTGGAACGAGCCGATGACGACGAGGGGGCTGTCCCAGTCCCAGAACCGCAGGGTCGGGGGCCGGGTGCCCGCGGCGACCTCTCGCGCGATGACCTCGTCGAGCGCGACGTGCAGGGCCGGCGCGAGCACCTTGGCCGGGATGACGTCGAACTCGTGGTCGTCCCACCCGGTCGCCTTGCCGAGGGCGCGGCGGATCGCGATGCCGATCGACTCGGCGGTGAAGCCGATGAGCGACACGTCGTCGGCGAGGGCGTCCGTGACGGCGCCGGCCAGCTGCTCGACGCCCGCCTCGACGGGCATCCCGGTCAGGGCCGCGTTGATGTCGCCCAGGGCCTCGTCGGGCTCGAGGAAGAAGTCGCCCGACACGCTGACCTGCGCCAGCCTGCCGTCCACCTCCTCGAGGTCGACCGCCACGAGCTTGCCACCGGGGACCTTGTACTCACCACGCATGCCACCCACAACACCACGAACCGCCCGCGTATGCCGTGTGCCCCCTACCGGGGTCGCCACCCCGTGCGCTCGGCCCACGCGTTCGAGCGCTGCCACGCACCCTCGAACCACGGCTCCTTGGCCACGACGTAGTCGGAGGTCGTGTCGTGGAGGGCGAGGAGCCGACGCTTCTCGGCGGCGTACGCGTCTCGCTCGACGGGCTCGTGGCGCAGCCAGTCCCGGAAGAGGATCGCGAATCTCCACCCGGCAGAGCCGTGCTCGCGCACGTGGACGTGAACGTGGTTGCCGGGGTCGCAGCCGCCGAGGAACTGCTTGAGCCAGGCCGAGGGGTCGGCTCCCTCGGGGTGCGGCGTGTCGGAGTGGATGCCGTGGTGGAAGACGTAGCCCGCTCCGGCGAAGTCAGCGCGCACGTCGTCACGGTCGACATCGGCGAGGAGGCGCACACCGACCTGGACGTCGATGACGTCCTTGGCGAGCAGCCCGGGCACGGATGTCGACCCGACGTGCGACACCTCGGTGACGACGCCGGTCGGTGCGAGCGCCGCGGCAAGGCGGGCGACGACGCGTTCTGCGCGTGCCTCCCAGTCGGTGCGCGGCGCGACGACGCAGTCGGCTGCGAGGTGGGGACGGCGTGAGCGGGTGCCGCTCACGAGGTTGACGGCATACGGCTGCAGGCGGGTGGCCCACAGCTCGTCGACGGCGCGCTCGAGCTCGTCCGGCGACCCGGAGTTGTCGAGGACGACGTCAGCGACCGCGCGACGCTGCTCGTCGGTGGCCTGCGCGGCGACGCGGTGGCGGGCGTCCTCCTCGGGGAGGCCCCGCTGCTCGACCAGTCGCCGGACCCGCGTCTCGACGTCGGTCTCGACGACGACGGTGAGGTGCTCGTGGACCCACAGCCCGCGCTCGACGAGCAGCGGCATGTCGTAGACGGAGACCCCGTCCAGGGGCGCAGCGGCCCGCCGCTCCGCGACGCGCGAGGCGATCGCCGGCCCGGTGATGGCGTCGAGCGCGTCCAGGGCGTCGCGGTCGGGGAAGACGATCGCGGCCAGGCCAGCCCGGTCCAGCGAGCCGTCGGCGCGGATCACGCCTTCACCGAAGCGCTCCCGGATCCGCTGCAGCGTGGGCTCGCCCGGCTCGACGACCGCGCGAGCGACGGCGTCGGCGTCGACGACGTGCGCCCCCAGCTCAGCGAGCCGATGCGAGACGGTGGACTTGCCCGACCCGATCCCTCCGGTGACCCCGACGCGCAGCATCGGGCCAGCCTACGGTCCCCCTGCTTCCCCGCCGAACGCCGCGTTCGGTCTCGAACTCAGTGCTCTGCCAGTGAGTTCGGCGTCGAACGCGGCGTTCGGTCCGAAGTGGTGGGATCAGGCGAGGCGCGCGGGGAAGCCACCAGTGGCGACCGGGCCCCAGCGGGTCGGCGTGATGCGGAGCAGGGACTTGCCCTGGTCGCGCATGGCCTGACGGTACTCGTCCCAGTCCGGGTGCTCGCCCGAGATGGCGCGGAAGTAGTCGACGAGCGGCTCGACCGAGTCGGGCAGGTCGATGACCTCGCAGTCACCGTCGACCTGGACCCACGCCCCGCCGAAGTCGTCGGAGAACACGAGGACACTCACCTCCGGCCGGCGACGGGCGTTGGTCGTCTTGGCCCGCTCGGGGTAGGTGGAGATGACGATGCGGCCCTGCTCGTCGACACCACCGGTGACGGGCGAGGCCTGCGGGCGGCCGTCGGCACGCTGCGTCATGAGCACCATCGAGTGCCGCGGACGCACGAACTCGAGCATCGCGTCACGGTCGACGTCGGTGTTGGTGGCGATCTGTCGGGGCATGTCAGTCCTCCTGGTGTCCGGTGCTGGCCCGGTCGAAGATCGCGACGAGCGCCTCGGCCAGCCAGGACGCATACATCGCGTGGGTCCACCCGCAGCGTCGCACGAACCGGTCGTAGATCTCCGGGGCGGTCACGGTCCAGACGATGTCGATGAAGTGCTCGCGGTCGAGCCGCGGCAGCAGGCCGTGGGCCGCCTCGAGCGCGTTGAGCGCGTTGGTGTTGCCGACCCGGCGCTCACGGTCGATGGTCGCCACGAAGTCCTGCAGGCTGCTGTCGTTGCCGGCTCCCTGCGCGAGCAGGACACCGAGGAGCGGTCCGACGCGCTCGTAGATCGTGGCGCAGAGGGCGGCATACGCCCGCATGAACGCCTCCTGGTCGGGCGCCTGCGACATGGCGCGGAACTCCGGGCGGTCGTGCATGGCCACCGGTGCGTCGTCCCCGACGAGCAGCACGTCGTAGACCGCCTTGACCACGGCGGCCTTGCCGCCAACGGCGTTGTAGACGGTCTGGGCACTGACCCCCGCCGCGCTCGCGAGAGCGCTCACCGACATCGCGTGGTAGCCGTCGCGGAGCAGCATCTCGCTCGCCGCCCCGATGATCCGTCGCCGGGTCGCCTGGGCCGCCTCCGCCCGGGAGCTGTTGTCGTACGCCCGGTCTGTTGACATCGGAGCCCTTCGAAAGCATCATGAGTTCGCTGGAACGGCGTTCTAGCGAATGGGCGGGGCACAGGGGTCCCCGCCCAGCTGCTGCGCTCCGGCGGTGGCAGGGCCGACAACGGCGCCTGCCGACCGCACGAGTGTGCCACGAGCGCCACGGCTCCCGCCCCGGCGGGGCAGCCGGGAGGGGGAGCGAGGGGCCGGACCCACGAGGGTCCGGCCCCTCGCTACGGCCCCGTCCCGGGCGGACCGCCCCGGGCGTCCGTCGCCATGAGGACCGACACGGCCCGGTCGGGATAGTCGGTGACGAGACCGTCGACCCCGGCCAGCACCAGCGCGCGCATCCGGTCCGGCTCGTTGACGGTCCACGGCAGGACCGCGAGCCCCGCGGCGTGGGCGCGCCCGACGAAGGCCTCGTCGACGAGGTCGTGCTCGGGCGAGACCACCTGCGCCCCGACCGCCACGGCGCCCGCACACACGTCGTCGTGCGACTCCCCCACCCGGACGCTGCCGGTCCACGGGCTGCCGGCCACCCAGGTCTGGGACTCGACGAGGGCCGAGCGCAGCACGTCCGGCGCGAGCCGGGCCGAGAGCTCCAGCACCGCCCAGTCGAAGGAGTGCACGAAGCACTGCCGCTCGATCCCGGCCCCGTGGATGCTCTCGAGAACGCCCTCGAGCAGCTGGTGGCGGCTGCGGGACTCCCCCTCGTCGCGGGGGTCGACCTTTAGCTCGATGGTCCACCAGACGCCCGGGTCCCGGTCCAGGCTGTGGGCGAGGACCTCGTCGAGCGTCGAGACGCGTGCCCCCGGTGAGGCCTGCTGGTCCGGGAAGCGGCCGAGCGTCAGGGTGCCGATGTCGACCGTGCGCAGCTGCTCGAGCGTCAGGTCGCAGACCCGGGCACCGACGAGGTCCTGGCCGGAGGAGACGCACTGCGAGGGCGACAGCACCGAGTCGTGCCACACGACGACCTGGCCGTCGGCACTCAGTCGGACGTCGAGCTCGATGCCCGTCGCGCCGGCATCGAGAGCGGCGTCGAAGCTCGCCAGGGTGTGCTCGACCACGAGGCCGCGTGCGCCGCGGTGCCCCTCGACGTCGAACCGACCGGACGCCCACGGCCCCGGACGGGCCGTCATCGCAGGCCCCGGTCGTCGCGCCCCAGCGAGGGGGCCACCGTGTGGGCCACCGAGTGGACCACCGAGGGCGGCCTGCCGTGACGGGTCGAGGTCGTCCTCGGCGGGGTCACGGACTGGTGCACCCGGCCAACCTAGCCGCGCAGGTGCACCGACGGCTGCACGGGCGTGTCCGGCCACCGAGCGGCAGGTGAACTCCGGTTCCCGTCGGGACGGAGGGGCAGATCAGGGGCGCCGCTCCATCCGGCGCTCCTCGGGCTCGTCCGCCGGCCACCCGTCCGGGACTCCCGTGTCGACGAAACCCGCCCGCACGTAGGCCGCCCGAGCGCGCAGGTTGTCGCTGCGCACCATGAGGAAGGTCCGGCGGCCCTGGTCGGCAGCCCAGTCCACGACCTCGTCCATGAGCCGACGGGCGACTCCCGTGCCGCGGGCCTGCGGCGTGACCCACATCGAGATGAGCTCCACCCAGTCGTCCTCGGCCGGCTGGCCGCTGGCGACGCCGACCACCGTCGTGCCGACGTGCGCCAGGAGCGTCAGCGGCACCTGGGTCAGGCGGTCCTTCCAGCGCTGCGCCGGGGCGTCGACCCAGTCCGCGTGCCGTGAGCCGAAGGCCGCAGGCGACTCGGCCAGCGACGCGAGCCGCACCTGCCGGAAGCACTCCCAGTCGGCCGGCCCGATCCGCGTGATCTCCATCGGCCGAAACTAGCAAGGACGGCAGGGACAGCAGGCACCGCGCCCCGCACGCAGGACGCACCGCACGTCCGGAAGCACGAGAGCCCCGGACCGTGACGGTCCGGGGCTCTCGTGTGATGCGGGTGACTGGCGTCAGTTGCCCGTCAGCTTCTCGCGAAGCGCGGCGAGCGCCTCGTCCGAGGCCAGCGTGCCCTCGACCGGAGCCGGGGCGTTGCGCGGGGCGCGCTCGCCACGGTCGGCGTCGCCGGCGTCGGCGACGTCACCGGTCGCGGACGAGTAGGACGTCGCAGAGCCGGCGTTGGCCGCAGCCTCGGCGTCGGCCTTCGTCGCGGCGTCGACCTGGGCCTTGTGGGCCTCCCAGCGGGCGTGGGCGTCGGCGTACTGGCGCTCCCACTTCTCGCGCTGGGCGTCGAAGCCCTCGAGCCACTCGTTCGTCTCCGAGTCGAAGCCCTCGGGGTACTTGTAGTTGCCCTGCTCGTCGTACTCGGCAGCCATGCCGTAGAGCGTCGGGTCGAACTCCGACGCCGAGACGGCCTGGTCGTTGGCCTGCTTGAGCGACAGCGAGATGCGGCGACGCTCGAGGTCGATGTCGATGACCTTGACGAAGATCTCGTCGCCGACGTTGACGACCTGCTCCGGCAGCTCCACGTGGCGCTCGGCCAGCTCGGAGATGTGGACGAGGCCCTCGATGCCGTCCTCGACGCGCACGAACGCACCGAAGGGGACGAGCTTGGTGACCTTGCCGGGGACGACCTGGCCGATGGCGTGCGTGCGAGCGAAGTGCTGCCACGGGTCCTCCTGCGTCGCCTTCAGCGACAGGGAGACACGCTCACGGTCCATGTCGACGTCGAGCACCTCGACGGTGACCTCGGTGCCGACCTCGACGACCTCGGACGGGTGGTCGATGTGCTTCCACGACAGCTCGGAGACGTGGACGAGACCGTCGACGCCGCCGAGGTCCACGAACGCACCGAAGTTGACGATGGAGGACACGACGCCCGAACGGACCTGGCCCTTCTGGAGCTCCTTGAGGAACGTCGTGCGCACCTCGGACTGCGTCTGCTCGAGCCAGGCACGGCGCGACAGGACCACGTTGTTGCGGTTCTTGTCGAGCTCGATGATCTTGGCCTCGATCTCCTTGCCGACGTACGGCTGGAGGTCGCGGACACGGCGCATCTCGACGAGCGAGGCGGGCAGGAAGCCGCGCAGGCCGATGTCGAGGATGAGGCCACCCTTGACGACCTCGATGACGGTGCCGGTGACGACGCCGTCCTCCTCCTTGACCTTCTCGATCGTGCCCCAGGCGCGCTCGTACTGCGCACGCTTCTTGGACAGGATCAGACGGCCTTCCTTGTCCTCCTTCTGGAGGACGAGGGCCTCGACCTCGTCGCCGACCTTGACGATCTCGCCGGGGTCGACGTCGTGCTTGATGGACAGCTCGCGCGAGGGGATGACGCCCTCGGTCTTGTAGCCGATGTCGAGCAGGACCTCGTCCCGGTCGACCTTGACGATGCGACCCTCGACGATGTCGCCGTCGTTGAAGTCCTTGATGGTGGCGTCGATCGCCGCAAGGATGTCTTCCTGAGAGCCGATGTCGTTGATGGCGATCTCAGGCGCGGTCTTCTCGACCGTGTTGGCAGTCATGTAGTAGGAACTCCGATTGTGGACGGTTAGATTGGGGCCCTCGCGGCGGCGGCCGTCACGGCCTGTGCCCCGATGCCTTGTGGACAGGTTCAACATTGAGCGTGCGCACACGAATGCGCTCGGCAATCCTATCCGCGCTGTCAGCACCCGGTCAAAAGAGACGATGTATGCCGTGAGCACGCCCACCGAGGCCACCCGACGTCCCGCTCCCCCGGCCGAGACGGCCACGGCCAACCGCACGTGGTGGGACCACGAGGCCGTCTCCTACTACGTCGAGCACGGCTCGTTCCTCGGGGACACCGACTTCGTCTGGGGGCCCGAGCGCCTCCGCGAGGAGGACGCCCGCCTGCTCGGTGACCCGGCGGGTCGGCGCGTCCTGGAGATCGGGGCGGGCTCCGGCCAGTGCTCGCGCTGGCTCGCCGCGCACGGTGCGACGGTCGTGGCCACCGACATCTCGGCCGGCATGGTCGCGACCGGCGTCGCCGTCAACGCGGCCCTCGAGCCGGCGACCGCCGTCGACCCCACCGTCGACCCCACCGGAGGGCGCACCCAGGACCCCGCCGACGACGCCAGCCAAGACCCGGCTCAAGACCTTGCTCGTGACCCGGCAGCACCCACGGTCCGCGTCCCGTTCGCCCAGTGCGACGGGCGGGCCCTGCCCTTCGCCGACGCGTCCTTCGACACGGTGTTCACGGCATACGGCGTCGTGCCCTTCGTCGGCGACTCCGACGTCGTCATGAGGGAGGCGGCGCGCGTGCTGCGTCCCGGCGGCCGCTTCGTCTTCTCGACGACCCACCCGGTGCGGTGGGCCTTCCCCGACGACCCGGGCGCCGACGGCCTCACGGCGCGCCACTCCTACTTCGACCGCACGCCCTACGTCGAGCAGGACGAGTCGGGCCGGGCGACCTACGTCGAGCACCACCGCACGATGGGCGACCGGGTGCGCGAGATCGCGGCGGCCGGCCTCGTGCTCGTCGACCTCGTCGAGCCGGAGTGGCCCGAGGGTCACGACCAGCCCTGGGGCGGGTGGTCGCCGCTGCGCGGACGGGTCATCCCCGGCACGGCGATCTTCGTCTGCGACAAGACCGCCCGCTGACCGGCGACATCACGCGCGAGAGGCCACGAACCGGGTCCGGTCCGTGGCCTCTCGGGAGTGGCGCTCAGAGCAGGCGTCGCCTCAGCAGCACGCTCCCACCGGCGAGCCCGAAGACACCGACGGCGGCAGCAGCCCGGCCGAAGTTCGCCGAGCCCTCCCCGTCGACACCCGCGAGCTCGTAGGAGTAGGCCGTCGCGCCCATCGCACCGACGGGTGCTCCGTAGGCCATGCCCTCGGCCTTGGCTCGACGGGCCCCGACCTCGATGAGGGCGTACTTCTCGCCGTAGTCCGCAGCCGTGGCCTTGCCGGCCTCGACGAGCTTCTTCGTGCCCTCGTCCGACAGGCGCTGGGCCCCGTCCTTGAGGGCGGGAGCGCCCGCCGCGGCATCGGTGAGACCGGCGGCCAGCTTGCTCGTGCCGCCGGCCGCGTCCGCGAGGCCGGAGGAGAGCTGACCCGCGCCGGCCTGGAGCTTGCCCGCACCGTCGTCGAGCTGACCCGCACCCGTGGCGAGCTGGCCGACACCGGCGTCGAGCTGACCGGCGCCCGTGGCGAGGTCACCCGACCCAGACGCGAGCTTCGAGGCCCCGGCACCGAGCGCCTTGGCACCCGTCGCGACCTGCGACGTGCCGCCGTGCACCCGGTCGGCTCCGACGGTGAGCTGGTCGATGGCGTCGAGCAGGTCGAGGCCGCCGAGGCCCAGCAGGTCCACTCCGCTCTGGAGGTCGTTGACCCCGCCGCGCAGCGTCAGGTCGCCCGCGTGGTCCTTGGGCGTGCCGATGCCGCCCTGCACCTTGGTGACGACGCCGTCGACGAGCTGGGAGACTCCCCCGTCGACGAGGTCGACGCCCTCGAGCAGCCCGGGCACCTTCGGGTCGCAGACGCCCACGAGCGTGGTGTTGCTCAGGCCGCACTCGACCTTGACGAGGCCGTAGGCGGCGTCGCTGAGCTTGCCCTTGAGCAGACCGAGGCCGCCCGAGACCTGGCCGAGGCCGCCGGAGACCTGGCCGAGGCCGCCGGACACCTGGCCGAGCCCGGTCGAGACGGCGTCCAGCCCGCCGGAGACCTGGCCCAGGCCGGTGGAGGCGGCAGTCGTCTTGCCACGGAGGTCGGTCAGGCCGAGCTGGACCTGGCCGAGGATCGTCTGGCAGGCGGGGCCGCAGTCCGCCTTGGTGGCCATCGACACCCCGCCGCTGAGCTGGTCGATGCCGCCGCCGGGCTTGAGGGCGTCCTGCAGGCCGGAGTGGACCTGGTCGACGCCCGCCTTGGACGCGTCGACGCCACCCTTGGACTTGTCGACGCCCACCTTGGACGCGTCGACGCCACCCTTGGACGCGTCGACGCCGCCCTTGAGCTGGTCGAGGCTGCCGCCCTTCTCGGTGGCTGCCGACAGGCCGGCGCGGATCTGGTCGACCCCGTCGATGAGCGTGCCGGTCTGCCCCTTGGCGCCGAGGCCGGCGCGGAGCTTGGCGATGCCGGCGTGGAGAGGCTTCGCCTGGTCCGGCAGGCCACCGACGCCGTCGTAGAGCTGCGTCAGACCGGCGTCGACCTTGTCGAGCCCGTCAGCGACGAGCGCGAGGTTGTCGACGAGCGCGGGGGCGCCCTCACCGAGCAGGTGCAGTCCGCCCGCGACCTGGCCGGCGCCGTCGTCGACCTGGGCCGCGCCGCCACTCAGCTTCCTGGCACCGGCGTCGAGCTGGCCCGCGCCGTCGGCGACCTGCACGGCGCCGCCCGCGACCTTGGACGAGCCGTCCTTGGCCGCACCCGCACCGGACCGCAGCTTGCTCGTGCCGTCCTTGAGCTGGCCGGCGCCGGAGGCGAGCGCGCGCGAGCCGGGGAGCGCCTGGGCACCCAGGCCGGCGTCGAGCTTGCGCGCACCGTCGCGCAGCTGGATGAGCCCGGCGAGCAGGGTGCCTGCTCCGTCGCGCAGCTTGAGCAGGTTGGAGTCGATCTCGGTCGCACCGGAGGTCAGGGTGACCCCGGTCGTGGCACCGCTCTTGTAGCTCGCGGCCCCGCCCTTGAAGGACGGGCTGTCGAGCGGGCTGACGGGCAGCGCCGCCACCGAGGCCTTGGGCAGCGTGCCGTCGACGATGTCGGCCGCGTAGCCGAACGTCGCGGTCGGCGTGCCTATGGGCCCGAAGAGCGTCATCGTGAAGGTCAGCTTCGTGCCGCCGCGTCCGTCGCCGGCGAGGTTGGCCTCCTTCGAGCTGACGTTCGTGAACGTGTCGGGGACCGTGGTCGTGAGCGAGCCGACCATCGGGATGACGACGTCCTCGGTCGCGGACGTGCTGTGCCCGGTGCCGTCGTCGAAGGTGACCACCTGCGAGGTCGCCGTCACGTTCTTGACGGTGTAGCTGACCTCGAGGTGACCGCTGCGCCCGAGCAGGTCGCCCGGCTCGGCGGGCTTGCCGTCGAGGGTGTAGGTGGCGTGGACCTCGAGCGGGAGCTTCTTCGTGTAGTCGCTGACCGTCCGGAGCTGCTGCTCACCGTCGACGTCGTACCGGCCGACCATGACGCCGTCCTTGACGTCGAAGCCTCCGAAGCCGTCGAGGTTGCGCAGGCCCTGGGTCTCGACCGGGTTCTTGAGGTCGACCGTGCCGCGGCCCTTCATGGCCACCTGCTCGTAGACCCGAGCGACGTCGACGGTGCCGGATGCGTCGAGGTAGGCCTGGACCGTCTCGGTGTTGGACACCTGCACGTTCGAGTCACCGGCCGCTGCCGCGGGCGAGGCCGCGAGCAGCAGGAGGGTGGGCATGGTCGCCAGGCCGGCAACCAGGGTGGCGAGAGTCCGCTTGCTCACTGTGCCGCTCCCGTCACGAGGTCATCGAGGTTGGTGGTGGTGCGCTCGGAGCCGGCCTCCGACTCGTCGGGCCCGCGACGGCGGCGGGCGGGACCCGCCGCCGGGTCCGACTGCGGCGCAAGGAGGTTGGTGGCGAGGTAGCCGAGGCCCACGGCCAGCAGGACCGTGGTGGCTGCGGCGGGCGACTCGCTGAGGAACTGCGAGGGGGCGTCGGTGTAGACCGACTCGTAGGCGCCGACGATCGACGCGGCCCCGACGAGGCCGCTCCAGAGCGGCAGCCGGCCGCCGGACACCGCGGCGACGACACCGACCAGTGCGACGACGACGAAGGCCGCGACCGCACGGCCCGCGGACGAGTCCGGCAGGACGGCTGCGCGCAGCGCGAAACCGAGCCACGCGAGAAGGAAGCCCGCGGCGAAGCCCGCGACCTTGCCCCACGCCGGACGGTGCGGGACGAGCCCCAGGACGCCACCGAGGGCCGCGCCGAGGAGGGCGACGTGCTCGAGATCGAGACCGAGGACGTTGCTGAGCCCGATGATGACCGCCGCGAAGACGGCGAGACACAGACCTGTGACCAGGCTTCTGACCATGTCCACCTCACAGTAAAAGCACCCGCCTCCATTGGCGGGTGCAAGTTACCGAGCAGTATGCAGGTGAGCAGGTCTGCGTGGAGTGTCAAGTGATGGACACGACCCTCCCGTTTCCATAACGTGACCAAACGCCCGTCCCGAACGGGTAGTCACCCCGCCCGACCGGCCGCCGGGACCCCCGGGCACCCGGTCGACGGCCCGGCACCGCTCGGGGTCTCGCCGTGAGCCTCCTCGACGGGACGAGGTCGACGGTCGCCGTCGGTGGCGCGTCACTGCGCCGCGTCGGGGGGCGTGAGCGGGGGTCAGTGGGCGGCGTCGTGCCAGGAGTGCCCCACGCCGACGTTGATGTCGAGCGGGACGTCGAGCTCGGCCGCGTGGCCCATCTCGTGCCGCACGAGCTTCTCGATGTCGTCCCGCTCACCGGCGGCCACCTCGAGCACGAGCTCGTCGTGCACCTGGAGCAGGATGCGGGACTTGGCCCCGGCCCGGGTGAGGGCGCGGTCGACGCCGATCATGGCGACCTTCATGATGTCGGCGGCGGACCCCTGGATGGGTGCGTTGAGCGCCATCCGCTCGGCCATCTCGCGTCGCTGCCGGTTGTCCGAGGTCAGGTCGGGCAGGTAGCGGCGACGACCGAACATCGTCGCGGTGTAGCCGGTGCCGCGGGCCTCGGCTACGACCTCCTTGAGGTAGTCGCTGACGCCTCCGAAGCGCTCGAAGTACCCGTCCATGAGGCCGCGGGCCTCCTCGGTGCTGATGGTCAGCTGCTTGGACAGCCCGAAGGCTGAGAGCCCGTAGGCGAGGCCGTAGGACATGGCCTTGACCTTGGAGCGCATCGCGGCGGTGACGTCGTCGGGCTCGACGCCGAAGACCCTTGAGCCGACGTACTTGTGCAGGTCCTCTCCGGTGCGGAAGGCCTCGATGAGCCCGGCGTCGCCGGACAGGTGCGCCATGACGCGCATCTCGATCTGCGAGTAGTCGGCCGACATGAGCGCCTCGAAGCCGTCACCGACGACGAAGAGCTCGCGGATGCGGCGCCCCTCCTCGGTGCGGATCGGGACGTTCTGCAGGTTGGGCTCGGTCGAGCTGAGGCGCCCGGTCGCGGCGATGGTCTGCAGGTAGGTGGTGTGGATGCGGCTGTCGTCGGCCACCGACTTCTGCAGCCCCTCGACGGTGACGCGCAGCCGCGCGGCGTCACGGTGGCGGAGCAGCGCCTCGAGGAACGGGTGCTCGGTCTTGGCGAACAGGTCGGTCAGCGCGTCGGCGTCGGTGGTCCAGCCGGTCTTCGTCTTCTTCGTCTTGGGCATGCCGAGGGTGCCGAACAGCACCTCCTGCAGCTGCTTGGGCGACCCGAGGTTGATCTTCTCGCCGCCGATGGCGTCCCACGCGTCCTGCTGGGCGCCGGCCACCTTGGCGGCGAAGTCGGTCTCGAGGGCGTCGAGCCCGGGCACGTCGACGGCGATGCCGGTGCGCTCCATGCGCGCGAGGACGTCCACTAGCGGGAGCTCGACGTCGGCGAGCAGCTCGGCACCGCCGGTGGCGGCGACCTGCTCGTCGAGCACGGAGGCGAGGTCGCGGACGGCGGTCGCGCGCACCATCTCCTTCTGCGCGGCCTGCTCGTCGGCGTCGCCGCCGAAGTCGAGCATGCCCTGCCCGTCGGTCGGCGCCGCACCGCTCAGCTCGCGGTGCAGGTTGCGCAGGACGAGGTCGTCGAGGTGGTAGGTGCGCTGGTCGGGCTTGACGAGGTAGGCCGCGAGCTGGGTGTCGCTGGTCAGCCCCGCGAGCGACCACCCCCGTGCCGCCAGCGCCTCGACGGGTCCCTTGGCGTCGTGCATGGCCTTGGGGCGGTCGGCGTCCTCGAGCCAGGCGCCGAGGGCCGCCTCGCCCTCGGGCGTCAGGGTCTGCAGGTCGATCCACGCAGCGCTGCCGTCGGCAGCCGCCACGGCGATGCCGCTCGCGTCGCCGGTGCCGCGGGCCCAGCTGCCGGTGACGGACAGCCCGGAGCGGTGGTCGTTGGCGAGGTGCTCGGCCACCCAGGCCGCCACCGACTCGGGGGCGACCACGGAGCCGTCGATCTCGAAGCCCTCCTCCGCCTCCGGTGCGGCCGCCTCGACCGTGGCGAAGAGCCGGTCGCGCAGGACCCGGAACTCGAGGCCGTCGAAGACCGTGTGGACCTCCTCGCGGCTCCACTGGCTGCGCTTGAGGTCCTCGATCTCGACACCGACGGGGCTGTCCTTGACGAGCTGGTTGAGCCGGCGGTTGCGCAGCACCTGGTCGAGGTGGTCGCGCAGCGACTGGCCGGCCTTGCCGGGGATCTTGTCGATGCTGGCGACGATGCCGTCGAGGTCGCCGTACTGGGTGATCCACTTCGCGGCGGTCTTGGGGCCGACCCCGGGCACGCCCGGGAGGTTGTCGGAGGTCTCCCCCACCATCGCGGCGAGGTCGCTGTAGCGGGTCGGCGGCACGCCGTACTTCTCCTGGACCTCGGCGGGCCCCATGCGCCACACCTCGGAGACGCCCCGGACGGGGTAGAGGATCGTGACGCGGTCGGAGACGAGCTGGAAGGTGTCGCGGTCGCCGGAGCAGATGAGGACGTCGATGTCCTTGGCCTCGGCCCGCGTCGCGATCGTGGCGATGATGTCGTCGGCCTCGTAGCCGTCGAGCTCGACGAAGGTGATGCGCAGCGCGTCGAGGATCTCCTTGACGAGCGGGATCTGGCCCTGGAACTCGTCGGGCGTGCGGGCCCGCCCGGCCTTGTACTCGGAGTACTCCTCGGTGCGGAAGGACTGGCGGGCCTTGTCGAAGGCCACGACGACGTGGGTCGGCTCCTCGTCGCGCAGCATGTTGATGAGCATCGAGGTGAAGCCGTAGACGGCGTTGGTGTGCTGCCCGGTGGTCGTCGAGAAGTTCTCGGCGGGGAGCGCGAAGAACGCGCGATAGGCCAGCGAGTGTCCGTCGAGGAGGAGAAGTCGGCTCACACGGCAACCCTAGTGGCGCCCACCGACGCCCCGACCGCGGGCACGACCGCGGGCACGACCGCGGGCGCGACCGCGGGCACGACCGCGGGCACGACCGCGGGCACGCCGTCGCGCGCACGACAGGGAGGGCGGCATACGATCACGCCCATGACCGACCCCACGCCGCGCCCGGCCGGATCCACGCTCGAGGACATGCAGATGACGACGGAGGGCACCCTCCTGGACCGGATGCACATCGAGATCCTCGAGGCCACGCCCGAGCGCCTGGTCGCGACGATGCCCGTCGAGGGCAACACCCAGCCCTACGGCCTGCTCCACGGCGGCGCCAGCGTCGTGCTCGCCGAGACCCTCGGCTCCGTCGGGGCCCAGCTGCACGCCGGACCGGGCCGGGTGGCCGTCGGTCTCGACATCAACGCCACCCACCACCGGGCCGCGCGCACGGGCGTCGTCACGGGCACGGCGTCCCTGCTGAGCGCAGGTCGCACGCTCGTCAGCTACGACGTCGTCGTCACTGACGAGGACGGCCGACGCCTGTGCACCTCGAGGATCACCTGCCTGCTGCGTGACGCGGCGCCCGGAGCCTGACCGGGCGCCGGGTGGGGCAGGACCTAGCCGGCGATCTTCGGGTCGTGCCGCGGCGCCCTGGCCCGCGCCCGCAGGTCGCGCCGGCGCTGCAGCAGGTCGAGCGACACCCGCTGAGGGCGCTGCTCACCGGCGAGCTTGCGCTGGAGCGTCGCCGCGGACGCCACCCGGCGCACGGTCTCGGGTGCGAACCCCAGACGCGCGAAGAAGCGGTTGGCCTCGCGGTCACCTGCGGGAACCGCACTGGCGAGGTGCTCGCAGCCCTGGCGGTCGGCGTAGCGGGTCGCGGCCGAGAGCAGCGCGCGCCCGATGCCCTGGCGCCGGAAGTCCTGGTGCACGAAGAGCATGTCGATCGACACGCACGGCGAGTCGACGAGAAGGCTGCGGGTCGAGTCCGCGAGCACGACGTAGCCTGCCGGCCGCCCATCGGTGAACGCGATGAAGGCGCAGATGTCGTTGCGCTGCAAGGCATTTCGCAGGGTGCCGTCGAGGGCCAGCCGCTGGGCCGCCTCAGGGGTGGTGCCACCCTCGATGCGGTGCGTGATCCACAGCTCGATGAACTGAGAGTGCAGGCCCTCGTCCACGCGCTGCACCGAGACCACTGCTCGACCCATCATTCCTCCTGTTCCGGCCCCGAGGTCACCCGGCAGACACTACGACCAACGGCGACGTGACGGAAGAGCAGGTCGCAACTGCACCGGCGCGAAGCGGGGCACCACGACCGTTGTCGTGGTGCCCCGCTTCGGATTCCGTAGGCCGCTCGGCCCGCCCGGACAACCCGGTCTAGACGTCGCCGCCGAGGTAGGCGGCCTTGACGGCGGGGTCGTCGGCGAGGGCCTTGCCCGTGCCCTCCCGGACGATCTCGCCCGTCTCGAGGATGTACGCGCGGTGCGACCGCTTGAGCGCCTGGGCGGCGTTCTGCTCGACGAGCAGGACCGTGGTGCCCTGGCTGTTGATCTCCGTCACGATGTCGAAGATCTGCTGGATCAGCTTCGGCGCGAGACCCATCGACGGCTCGTCGAGCAGCAGCAGCTTCGGCTTGGCCATGAGGGCACGCCCCATAGCCAACATCTGCTGCTCGCCACCGGACATCGACCCGGCCGCCTGGTTGCTGCGCTCCTTGAGCCGGGGGAAGAGCTCGAAGACGCGCTCGAGGTCGTCCTTGACGGCCTTGCTCTTGCGGTCCGGGCGCGCGTAGGTGCCCATGTCGAGGTTCTCCATCACCGTCATGCCGACGAAGCAGCCTCGACCCTCGGGGGACTGCGAGATCCCGAGGACCGGCCGCTCGTGCGAGGGCAGGTGCGTGATGTCCTGACCGTTGAAGACGACCGACCCCGCCCGCACCGGGCGCAGGCCCGAGACGGTCTTCATCGTCGTCGTCTTGCCCGCGCCGTTGGCGCCGATGAGGGTGACGATCTCACCCTCCTCGACCGTGAAGCTGATGTCGCGGATGGCCTCGATGCGCCCGTAGTTGACGCACAGGCCCTTGACCTCAAGAAGCATCTTCCTCATCAACTCCCAGGTAGGCGGCGATGACCGCCGGGTTGTCGCGGATCTCCGCGGGTGAGCCCTCGGCGATCTTGCGGCCGAACTCGAGCACGACGATCCGGTCGGTCACGCCCATGACGAGCTTCATGTCGTGCTCGATGAGCAGGACGGTGTAGCCCTGGTCGCGGATGGTGCGGATGAGCTCCATCAGCTTGACCTTCTCGGCCGGGTTGAAGCCGGCCGCCGGCTCGTCGAGGCAGAGCAGCTGCGGGCTGGTGGCCAGGGCGCGTGCGATCTCCAGACGGCGCTGGTCGCCGTACGGGAGGTTGCGGGCGAGCTCGTTGGCCTTGCCGTCGAGGCCCATGAACGCGAGCAGCTCCATGGCGCGCGCGAAGCCCTCGGCCTCCTCCTTGCGGTGCTTCGGCAGCCGGAACATCGCCGAGACGACGCCCGTCGAGTGGTGGGCGTCAACCCCGACGAGGACGTTCTCGAGCGCCGTCATGTTGGCGAACAGACGGATGTTCTGGAAGGTGCGCGCGATGCCCAGCTTGGTGATCTGGAACTTCTTGCGCTTGCCGAGCGGCTTGCCAAGATAGCGAACCGCCCCCGAGGTCGGCTGGTAGACGCCGGTCATGACGTTGAAGCACGTCGTCTTGCCGGCACCGTTGGGACCGATGAGGCCGAGGATCTCGCCCTTGTTGATGTGGAAGCTCACCTCGTTGAGGGCCACGACACCGCCGAAACGGAGCGTGACCTCGTCGACCTCGAGCAGCTTCTCCCCCTCGGCGACCACCGGCACGCCGATGTCGACCGGCGCGATGTCGACGTCGGGGTTGATCTCGGTGACCTCGTCGGCCGGGTCGACGAGCTGGTGCTCGACCGGGTGCTCCGACCCGCTGGTGGGTGCGGTGGCAGGCGGGGTCGTCGTGTCGTCGTCGCCGGTGGTGGGCTGAGTCGGCTCAGGCACTGGCTTCTCCTTCCTCGAGAACGGCCTGTCTGTCGTCCGCCCGCTTGGCGCGGACGGTGCGGCGCGGTGGCAGCAGACCCTGGGGGCGGAAGATCGCGAGCAGCATCAGGGCGAGACCGAAGACGAGCACGCGGAAGTCCGCGAAGTCACGGAAGCGCTCCGGGAAGTAGCCGACGACGATCGCACCGACGATGACGCCCCAGCGGTTGCCGGCGCCACCGACGACGACGGCGGCCAGGAACAGGATGGAGAGCAGCAGCTGGAAGCTGTCGGGCGAGATGAAGCCCGCCTTCGTGGCGAAGAGCGCACCCGAGAGGCCACCGATCGCGGCGCCGAGGGCGAAGGCCAGCAGCTTGAACCGGAAGGTCGGCACGCCCATGAGCTCTGCGGCGTCCTCGTCCTCACGGGTCGCCTCCCAGGCGCGGCCCACCCGGCTGCTCTTGACGAGGATGTCGAAGAGCAGGACGAGCCCGATGATGCCGAGGGCCAGCCAGTAGTAGGGCACGAAGTCGTTGATGCCGAACTTGAGGAACGTCGACGTCGTGCTGAGGTCGACGACCGGCGCACCGCCGCTCCAGTCGAGGCTCGGCACCTTGAACAGCTCGATGCCGGGCGGCTTCGGGATGTCGCTGATGCCCTGGGCCCCACCGAGCCACTGCGAGTTGACGAGCGTCAGGCGCACGATCTCACCGAAGCCGAGCGTCACGATGGCGAGGTAGTCGCCGCGCACGCGCAGGGTCGGTGCACCGAGGATGACACCCGAGACCATGGCCACGACGATCGCGATCGGCACCACGAGGACCCACGAGAGGTGGGCGTGCTCGGACGTCAGGACGCCGACGGTGTAGGCGCCGACGGCATAGAACCCGACGTAGCCGAGGTCGAGCAGTCCGGCGTAGCCGACGACGATGTTGAGTCCGAGCGCGACGAGGACGTAGGTCGACACCGTGAAGAGGACGCCGCCGAAGTCCGACCCCTCCGTCGTGATGAACGGGATGTTCAGCAGCGGCAGCAGGAAGAGGAAGACGGCGAAGGCCAGCCAGAGGATGATCTTGACGGCCCTGGGCAGGTTGGTGACCCGCTCCTTGAAGCCCCGCGACGACGGCTTGGCGGTCGTGGATGCCGACGTGGTGGTGCTCATGCGCGCGCCTTTCCGAGGGACTCACCGAGCAGGCCGGTGGGTCGGAAGAGCAGGATGAGGACGAGGAGCACGAAGGCCACGACGTCCTTCCACTGCGAGCCGACGACCGCGGAGCCGTAGTTCTCGGCGAGGCCGAGGACGAAGCCGCCGAGGAGGGCGCCGCGCAGGTTGCCGATGCCGCCGAGGACCGCCGCCGTGAAGGCCTTGACGCCGAGGATGAAGCCGGCGTCGTAGCGGGTGATGCCGATCTTCAGCATGTAGAAGACCGCCGCCGCACCGGCCATGACGCCGCCGACGAGGAAGGTCACCTGGATGACGCGGTCGCGGTTGACGCCCATCAGGGCCGCTGCCTCCGGGTCCATCGCCACGGCACGGATGCCGCGACCGAGGCGCGAGCGCTTCACGAACTGGTCGAGGATCACCATGATGACGATCGCGCCGACAATGACGAAGATGTCGACGTTCGTGACGTGGTAGCCACCGATCGTGAAGATCGGCTGGGGCTGGATGATCGTGGGCAGGCCCGCGTTGTTGCGGGAGTTGCGGACGTAGTCGCGCAGGGTGTCATCGAGTCCGACCCAGCCGACGATGCGGCTGCGCAGGCCCATGATCTCCGCGAGGACGAACGAGGCGCCGATGGCGGAGATGAGCGCGATGAGCGGTGGTGCGTTGCGTTTGCGCAACGGGCGGTAGGCCACCCGTTCGAGCAGCACCGCGATGAGGCCGGACATGGCCATGGCCGCCACGAACATCATGGCGACCCAGAAGATGACCTGCCCGACGCCGGCGCCGGGGTGGCCGCCGAGGAGCATGACGACCCACAGCGCTGCGAAGGTGCCGTACATGAACACCTCGGAGTGGGCGAAGTTGATCAGGCGCAGCACGCCGTAGACGAGGGTGTAGCCGAGCGCGATGAGCGCGTACACCGCGCCGATCGTCAGTCCCGTGATGGTGTACGAGAAGAAGTTGTCGATCAGGTTCTGCATCCAAGACCTCCTGGGCCGGGTGCGATGGGCTGGATCAGAAGTCGGACGTCAACCGAACGAGGGGCGGTCGGAGCGTACTGCCCCGACCGCCCCCCTTTCGATGACGTTCGCGTTACTTGATCTCGCCGACGGAGACGATCTTGCCGTTCTCGACCTTGTAGGCGAAGACCTTGATGTCGGCCGACTCGCCCTTGGCGTCGAACTTCAGCTGCTTCGTGACGCCCTTCTTGTCGTAGGCCTTGACGAAGTCGACCATCGAGGCGCGGTCCTTGCCGGCGGCGATGCCGTCGAGCAGGATCGTGGCGGAGTCGTAGCCCTCACCGGAGTAGGTGTTGGGGTCCTCGTTGTACTTCGCCTTGTAGGCGGCCTGGAAGGCCGGAGCGACGTCCGGCGGGACGCACGGGCAGGTGATGATCGTGCCCTCGGCGGCTTCCTTGGCGTTGTCGATGAAGGACTGGTCCTTGACACCGTCGGCCACGACGAACGTGCCCTTCCAGCCGGCGTCGCGCAGCTGCTTGATCATCGGGGCGGCCTCGGGCGAGTAGCCACCGAAGAAGAGCGCGTCGGCGCCCGAGCTCGTCACCTTGGTGACGGAGGCGGAGAAGTCGGTCTGCTTCTGCTGGATGGTGTCGTTGCCGACGACCTGGCTGCCGAGGTCCTGACGGACGATGTCGGCCAGGCCCTTGCCGTACTCGGACGCGTCGTCGATGACGAAGGTCTTCGTCGACTTGAGGGTGTCCTTGATGTACTTGGCGGCGGCGGGGCCCTGCGTCGCGTCGTTGCCGAGCGCGCGGAAGAAGGTCTTCCAGCCGTTGTCGGCGAGCTTCGGGTTGGTCGCCGAGGGCGTGATGGTGACGAGGCCGGCCTCGTTGAACGCCGGGTCGGCAGCCTTGGACTCACCGGAGAACGCGGGGCCGACGATGCCGACGACCTTCTTGTCGTCGATGGCCTTCTTGGCCAGGGCCGGCGCCTGCGTCGGGTCGCCCTGCGAGTCGTAGTTCTCGAGCGTGACCTTGCAGTCGGCGTGCTTCTTGTTGTAGTCGTCCAGGGCCAGGTTGACACCGTTCTGGATGTAGATGCCCAGGTTGGCGTTCGGGCCGGTCAGGGCGCCGAACATGCCGATCTTGTAGTTGCCGCAGGCCGCGGCGCCACCGCTGGCCGCCGGGGTCGTGGTGTCGCCGCCCTTGGTGCCACACGCACCGAGGGCAAGCGCCGCAACCGCGAGCGGCACGGCGAACTTGAGGGTGGAACGCACGGGTGTCCTCCTGATGTCACTCATCCCTCAGTCGAGGGCTGGTCGGAGACTAAGCCGAAACCCGTGCTGGGGTCATCAGAAAACGGCGATCGGTGACCGTGTCGTGACCTGCGCCCGTGCCGGGGGCCGCAGGATCTGCTGAGACGTCGCGGTCAGGCCGCCGGGAAGCCGTTGATGACGGCCTCGGCGACCTCTTTCATCCCGAGGCGGCGATCCATCGCCGTCTTCTGGATCCAGCGGAACGCGTCGGACTCGCTGAGCTTGAGCTGCGTCATGAGCACGCCCTTGGCCCGGTCGACGAGCTTGCGCGTCTCGAGGCGCTCGCCGAGGTCGGCGATCTCGGACTCGAGGGCCTTGAGCTCCTGCCAGCGCGACGTGGCGATGTCGATGGCCGGACGCAGGTCGTCGGCCGTGAAGGGCTTGACGATGTAGGCCATGACGCCGGCGTCGCGGGCGCGCTCGACGAGCTCGGTCTGCGAGAAGGCCGTCAGCATGATGACGGGACACAGCTTGGCCTCGTGCAGCTGCTCTGCGGCGGACAGGCCGTCGAGGATCGGCATCTTGACGTCCATGATGACGAGGTCGGGACGGACCTCCTTGGCGAGCTCGACGGCCTGCTCGCCGTTGCTGGCCTGGCCGACGACGTCGTAGCCCTGCTCGCCGAGCATCTCGACGAGGTCGAGGCGGATCAGCGCCTCGTCCTCGGCGACGAGGATGCGGGTGCCGCCGGAGACGGGCGCCGCGGTGCCGTCGCCGCTCTCGGCCGCCTGGGCTGCCGCGGCGCCGTCGGCGCCCTCGATGCTTCCGGCGCCCTCCGTGCCCTCTGTGGGGGCGGCGACACTGGCAGGGGTCGGCTTGGGCGTCAGGCTCTCGTCGGTGCTCACGGGCAAAGCCTATCCGGGGCCAGGTTTCCGGCGCGTTTCGGGACCGTCACCCTGCGCCACCCGTCGTCGGCGCCACTACGGGTCTTCGGTGCCGAGGGCGGGACTCGAACCCGCACGGCCTTGCGGCCAGAGCATTTTGAGTGCCCCGTGTCTGCCATTCCACCACCCCGGCCGGAGTTGCCGAGCCAGCATACCCACGACGGCGTATGCCGTCGGGCGCGCCCAACGGCATACGCCGTCACTCGTGGGGTGCCGCCACCACCCGAGCGTGTGCGCTCAGCTCGTGACCTCTTCGGGCCGGTAGGCGGGGGCCGCCCGGTTGACGGCGTCGCCGACCCGGTGGACGCGCAGCGCGTTGGTCGAGCCGGGGATGCCGGGAGGCGAGCCGGCGACGATGACGACGCGGTCACCCTCGGCCACGCGACCCTCGGGGATGAGCTTGAGGTCGACCTGCATGGCGAACTGGTCGGTGTGGTGCATGCGCGGCACGAGGTAGGTCTCGATGCCCCAGACCAGGGCGAGGCGCGAACGGACGCGCGGCTCGGAGGTGAAGGCCAGCATGGGCTGGCGGGGGCGGATGCGGGCCATCCGCGTCGCCGAGCCGCCGGTCTCGGTGAAGACGATGAGGAACTTGGACCCGACGACCTCGCCGATCTCGACGGCGGCCTTGGTCACCGCGCCACCGACCGTCTTGGGGTTGGTGGGCATGCGGACGATCTTGTCGAAGCCCTTCTCCTCGGTGGACTCGATGATGCGCGCCATGGTGCGCACCGAGTCGATGGGCCACGCGCCGACCGAGGTCTCACCGGAGAGCATGAGCGCGTCGGCACCGTCGAGCACCGCGTTGGCGGCGTCGGAGGCCTCGGCGCGCGTCGGCCGGGGGTTCTCGATCATCGACTCGAGCACCTGCGTGGCGACGATGACCGGCTTGGCCTCGCGGCGGGCGAGTTCGATGGCGCGCTTCTGCACGAGCGGGACGTCCTCGAGCGGCATCTCCACACCGAGGTCGCCGCGGGCGACCATGATGCCGTCGAACGCCGCGACGATGCCCTCGAGGTTGTCGACCGCCTGCGGCTTCTCGATCTTGGCGATGACGGGGATGCGGTCGCCGAACTCGTCCATGATCGCGTGGACGTCGACGATGTCCTCGGCCGAGCGCACGAACGACAGCGCGATCATGTCGACACCGAGGCGCATCGCGAAGCGGAGGTCCTCGCGGTCCTTGTCGGACAGGGCGGGGACGCTGACGGCCACACCGGGCAGGTTGATGCCCTTGTTGTTGCTGACCTGGCCGCCGATGACCGTCTCGGTCAGCACGTCGGTGTCGCCCACCTCGACGGCGCGCAGCATGACCTTGCCGTCGTCGATGAGCAGCACGTCGCCGGGGCTGACGTCACCGGGCAGGCCGGCGTACGTCGTGCCGACGATGGTGTCGTCACCGTCGACCTCGCGGGTGGTGATGGTGAAGCGCTGGCCGGGGCTCAGCGTCACGGGGCCGCCGGAGAAGCGGCCGGTGCGGATCTTGGGGCCCTGCAGGTCCACGAGGGTCGCGACGGCGCGTCCGGACGCGTCGCCCGCGGCGCGGACGTCGCGGTAGACCTGCTCGTGCACGGCGTGGTCACCGTGCGAGAGGTTGAGCCGGGCGACGTCCATGCCGGCGTCGACGAGGGCGCGGAGCTGGGAGGGCGATGAGGTCTTGGGGCCGATGGTGCAGACGATCTTGGCGCGACGCATGCTTCAACCTTAGGGGTGCTGTGACGTGGGTCACCGGGCGGGTTCGACCTGTGGGACGAACGCGACCGGTCGGGGCGTGAGCTGCCCTGCCACAAAAGGCGATCGTGGTCGTATGCCGTGTCGCGGAGGTGGCGACACGGCATACGTGGGGTGCGCGCGGGTGACGAGCGGCCCGTCAGGCCGTGAGCGGCCGGTCGGTCGGCGCGATGGGTCGCGGCAGGGAGCTCGACCCGGTGAGCCAGGCGTCGACGCCGGCTGCGGCGGCGCGCCCCTCGGCGATGGCCCACACGATGAGCGACTGCCCCCGGCCCGCGTCGCCGGCCACGAAGACGCCCGGGACCGAGCTCATGAAGTTCTTGTCGCGACGGACGTTGCTGCGCTCGTCGAGGTCGACGCCGAGCTGCTCGAGCACGCCGCTCCCCTGCGGCCCGAGGAAGCCCATGGCGAAGAGGACGAGCTGGGCAGGGATCTCCCGCTCGGTGCCCGGCTTGGCGCTGGGACGACCGTCGACGAACTCCACCTCGGTCAGGCGCAGCGCCGCCACGTTGCCCTCGTCGTCGCCGACGAACTCGGTCGTGCTGACGGAGTAGATGCGGTCGCCACCCTCCTCGTGGGCGCTGGCGACGCGGTAGAGCATCGGGTAGGTCGGCCACGGCTGGCTGCCCGGGCGGTCCTCCCCCGGCTGCGGCATGATCTCGAGGCTCGTCACCGAGGCGGCGCCCTGGCGGTGCGAGGTCCCGATGCAGTCGGCGCCGGTGTCGCCACCGCCGATGACGACGACGTGCTTGCCGGTGGCGAGGATCTGGTCCTCGACCTGCTCGCCGAGCGCAGCGCGGTTGCCCTGCGGGAGGAAGTCCATCGCCTGGTGGATGCCACCGAGCTGACGCCCGGGGGCGTCGAGGTCGCGCGGCACCGTGGCACCGAGCGCGAGCACGACGGCGTCGTAGCGGTCGCGCAGCTGACGCCCGGTGATGTCGACCCCGACGTCCATGCCGTTGCGGAAGCGGGTGCCCTCGGCGGTCATCTGGTCGAGCCGGCGGTCGAGGACCGACTTCTCCATCTTGAACTCGGGGATGCCGTAGCGCAGCAGCCCGCCGGGCTTGTCGGCCCGCTCGAAGACGGCGACGGTGTGCCCGGCCCGGGTCAGCTGCTGGGCGGCCGCGAGACCGGCGGGGCCGGAGCCCACGACGGCCACGGTCTTGCCCGAGAGCCGCTCGGGCGGCAGGGGCACGACGAGCCCCTCGTCGAAGGCACGCTCGATCGTCGTGACCTCGACCTGCTTGATCGTCACGGCCGGCTGGTTGATGCCGAGCACGCACGCCGTCTCGCACGGTGCGGGACAGAGCCGACCGGTGAACTCCGGGAAGTTGTTCGTCGCGTGGAGGCGCTCGATCGCGTCGGCCCAGTCGCCCTTCCAGGCGAAGTTGTTCCACTCCGGGATGAGGTTGCCGAGCGGGCAGCCGGAGTGGCAGAACGGGATGCCGCAGTCCATGCAGCGGCCGGCCTGGCGCTGGAGCTGCCCGAGCTCCTGCTCCTCATAGACCTCCTTCCAGTCCCGGATGCGCACCGGGACGGGTCGGCGGGCCGGGAGCTCGCGCTCGCGGGTGGTGAGAAAGCCTTGGGGGTCAGCCACGGGAAGCCTCCATGATCCGGTTCCACACGTCGGGTCCGTCGAGGTCGAGGCCCTGTTGCTCCGCCTCGGCTCGCACGTCGAGGACGCGCTGGTAGTCGCGCGGCAGCACGAGGGTGAAGCGCTCGCGCGCCTCGTCCCAGTGCTCGAGCAGCGCCTGGGCGACGGGCGACTCGGTCCACCGCACGTGGGCCTCGAGCAGCTCGCGCAGCGGGGCCTCGTCCTCGTCGCGCAGGGCGAGCAGGTCGACCATCTCGGGGTTGACGAGGTCGCGGTCGAGGTCGAGGACGTAGGCGAGGCCACCGGACATGCCGGCCGCGAAGTTGCGGCCGGTCTGCCCGAGCACGACCGCCGTGCCGCCCGTCATGTACTCGCAGCCGTGGTCGCCGACGCCCTCGACGACCGCGTGGGCGCCGGAGTTGCGGACGCAGAAGCGCTCACCGACGATGCCGCGCAGGAAGAGCTGCCCGGTCGTGGCGCCGTAGGCGATGACGTTGCCGCCGATGACGTTCTCCTCGGCCACGAGGGCCGCGTCCCGGTGCGGTCGCACGACGACCCGCCCACCGGAGAGCCCCTTGCCGACGTAGTCGTTGGCGTCGCCGAAGAGCTGCATCGTGACCCCGGCCGGGAGGAAGGCGCCGAAGGACTGGCCTCCGGACCCGGTCATCGTCAGCTCGATGGTGTTGTCCGCGAGCCCGTGCGGGTGCGCCTTGGTCACGTGGTGGCCCAGCATCGTGCCGACCGTCCGGTTGACGTTGCGCACGGCGATCTCGGTGCGCACCGGCTCACCGGACTCGATGGCCGACAGGGCCCGGCTCAGCAGCTCGTTGTCGAGCGCCTTGTCGAGACCGTGGTCCTGCGTCGCCGACTGGTGCAGCGTGCCGCCGGTGGGGTTGTCGGCCACGGCGAGGATCGGGCTGAGGTCGAGGCCGGAGGCCTTCCAGTGCGCGATCGCCTTGTCGAGGTCGAGGCTGCCGACCTGGCCGACCGCCTCCTCGATGGAGCGGAAGCCCAGCGACGCGAGGTGCTCGCGGACCTCCTCGGCGATGTACTCGAAGAAGGTCTCGACGAACTCCGGCTTGCCGGAGAAGCGCGAGCGGAGCTCGGGGTTCTGGGTGGCGATGCCGACCGGACAGGTGTCGAGGTGGCAGACACGCATCATGACGCAGCCCGACACGACGAGCGGCGCCGTCGCGAAGCCGAACTCCTCGGCGCCGAGCAGGGCGGCCACGACGACGTCGCGCCCCGTCTTGAGCTGGCCGTCGACCTGGACGACGATGCGGTCGCGCAGGCCGTTGAGCACGAGCGTCTGCTGGGCCTCGGCGAGACCGAGCTCCCACGGGGCGCCGGCGTGCTTGAGCGAGGTCAGCGGCGAGGCACCCGTGCCACCGTCGTGGCCCGAGATGAGCACGACGTCGGCATGCGCCTTGGACACCCCCGCGGCCACCGTGCCGACCCCGATCTCGGAGACGAGCTTGACGTGGATGCGGGCCGCCGGGTTGGCGTTCTTGAGGTCGTGGATCAGCTGGGCCAGATCCTCGATGGAGTAGATGTCGTGGTGCGGCGGCGGGGAGATCAGGCCCACGCCCGGCGTCGAGTGCCGGGTCTTGGCGACCCACGGGTAGACCTTGTGGCCGGGCAGCTGACCACCCTCGCCGGGCTTGGCGCCCTGGGCCATCTTGATCTGGATGTCGTCGGAGTGGGTGAGGTAGAGGCTCGTCACGCCGAAGCGGCCGGACGCGACCTGCTTGACGGCAGAACGGCGCTCGGGGTCGAGCAGTCGGTCGACGTCCTCGCCGCCCTCACCGGTGTTGGAGCGACCGCCGAGGTGGTTCATCGCGACCGCGAGGGTCTCGTGCGCCTCCTGCGAGATGGAGCCGTAGCTCATCGCGCCGGTGTTGAAGCGCTTGACGATCTCGCTGACCGGCTCGACCTCCTCGATCGGCACGGGCAGGCGGCCCGTCACCCCGGTCGGCCGGAAGCCCATGAGGCCGCGCAGCGTCATGAGGCGCGAGGTCTGGTCGTCGACGCGGTTGGTGTACTGCTTGAAGACGTCGTAGCGGCGCTGGCGGGTCGAGTGCTGGAGACGGAAGACCGTCTCGGGGTCGAAGAGGTGCGGTTCGCCCTCGCGGCGCCACTGGTACTCGCCACCGACCTCGAGGGTGCGGTGCGGCTGGTGGACGCCGTCCGGCGGGTAGGCCCGGGCGTGGCGCTCGGCCGTCTCGCGGGCGATGACGTCGAGGCCGACCCCACCGAGCTGGCTCACCGTGCCGGTGAAGTAGCGCTCCACGAGGGCCTGCGACAGGCCGATGGCCTCGAACACCTGGGCGCCCCGGTAGGAGGCGACCGTGGAGATGCCCATCTTGGACATGACCTTGAGCACACCCTTGCCGAGCGCCTTGATGAGGTTGGCGACGGCCTTCTCGGGGGTGACGCCCTCGATCTCGCCGGCGCGCACGAGGTCCTCGACGGTCTCCATCGCTAGGTAGGGGTTGACCGCCGCGGCGCCGAAGCCGATGAGCAGGGCCACGTGGTGGACCTCGCGCACGTCGCCGGCCTCGACGAGCAGGCCCACCTGGGTGCGGGTCTTCTCGCGGATGAGGTGGTGGTGCACGGCCGCGGTGAGCAGCAGCGACGGGATGGGCGCGAGGTCGCGTCCGGAGTCGCGGTCGGACAGCACGACGAAGCGCGCGCCCCGCGTGATGGCCTGCGAGACCTCGGCGAAGATCTCCTCGAGACGGTCGCGCATGGCGGCCGCTCCCCCGGTGACGTCGTAGAGGCCGCGGACGACGTGCGTCGCGTAGCCCGGCAGGTCGCCGTCGGCGTTGATGTGCACGATCTTGGCGAGCTCGTCGTTGTCGATGACCGGGAAGTCGAGGACGAGCTGGCGGGCGTGGCTCGGCGAGGCGGACAGCGCGTTGCCCTCCGGCCCCATGTAGGTGCCCAGCGAGGTGACGAGCTCCTCGCGGATGGCGTCGAGCGGCGGGTTGGTCACCTGGGCGAACAGCTGGGTGAAGTAGTCGAAGAGCAGCCGCGGCCGCGACGAGAGGACGGCGATGGGCGTGTCGGTGCCCATCGACCCGAGCGCCTCGCCACCGGTGCGGGCCATCGGCGTCAGCAGGATGCGCAGCTCCTCGGCGGTGTAGCCGAAGGTCTGCTGGCGCCGCGCCACCGAGGCCGCCGTGTGCACGATGTGCTCGCGCTCCGGCAGGTCCTCGAGCCGGATGAGTCCCGCGTGGAGCCACTCGGCGTACGGCTTGGCCGCGGCGAGCTGGGACTTGATCTCCTCGTCGCCGACGATGCGGCCGTGCTCGGTGTCGACGAGGAACATCTTGCCGGGCTGCAGCCGGCCCCGCTGGACGATCGTCGCCGGGTCGAGCTCGAGGACCCCCGACTCGGAGGCGAGCACGACGAGGCCGTCGTCGGTCACGGTGTAGCGCCCCGGTCGCAGGCCGTTGCGGTCGAGGACCGCCCCGACGAGCGTGCCGTCGCTGAAGCAGACGTTGGCGGGGCCGTCCCACGGCTCCATGAACGTCGAGTGGAACTCGTAGAACGCCTTGCGCGCCGGGTCCATCGTGGCGTGGTTCTCCCACGCCTCGGGAATCATCATGAGCACCGCGTGGGGCAGCGAGCGGCCGCCGAGGTGGAGCAGCTCGAGCACCTCGTCGAAGCTCGCCGAGTCCGACGCGTCGGGCGTGCAGATCGGGAAGACCCGCTCGAGGTCGCCGGGGATGATGTCTGAGGTCAGCAGGCTCTCGCGGGCGTGCATCCAGTTGCGGTTGCCCTTGACGGTGTTGATCTCACCGTTGTGCGCGATGAAGCGGTACGGGTGCGCGAGCGGCCACGACGGGAACGTGTTGGTCGAGAAGCGCGAGTGCACGAGCGCCAGCTCGCTGGTGAAGCGCGGGTCGGACAGGTCCGGGAAGAACGGCTCGAGCTGGCCGGTGGTCAGCATGCCCTTGTAGACGATGGTGCGCGAGCTCAGCGAGGAGAAGTAGACCTCGACCTCGTGCTCGGCGCGCTTGCGCAGGCAGAACGCGAGGCGGTCCAGGCCCAGGGCGACCTGGCGGCCGATCGAGCTGCTGACGAAGAGCTGCTCGAAGAACGGCATGCAGTCACGGGCCACGGTGCCGACGAGGTCGGCCTCGACGGGCACCTCGCGCCAGCCGAGCACCTTGAGGTTCTCGGCGACCGCGATCTCCTCGATGCGGGCCTTGGCGGCAGCCCGCTCGATGGGGTTGCGCGGGAGGAAGGCGATGCCCGCGGCATACGCCCCGCTGTTGGGGAGCGTGAAGGGGACCGACGCGCGGAAGAACTCGTCGGGGATCTGCGTCAGGATGCCGGCGCCGTCCCCGACGAGCGGGTCGGCACCCGTCGCGCCACGGTGGTCGAGGTTGCGCAGCGCCGTGAGCGCGTGGTCGACGATGTCGTGACCCGCCGTCCCCCGCATCGTCGCGATGAGGGCGACACCGCAGGCGTCGTGCTCGAGCTCGCGCCGGTAGAGACCGGAGTTCTCCGGGTGTGCACTGAACAGGGCACGGGTGGGGGTGTGCGGCGGCATCTTCACCGTCCTTCTGCTGGGTCCCAGGCGGCGACCACGACCGGGCCGGCGACATGACTGAGGGCATGTGGACGGCACTGGCCACAGGCGTTGCTGACGACGATATCGGAGGGACCGCTCGTCCTACCTGTTGATACGGCGGATTCCGCATCCTGAGACGCCGTGCTCACATCCGTCGCACGGACGTGAGCGGCGACACGTCAGCGCTGCGCCGGACGCTCCGCGTCGGCCGTGCGTCGGGCGGTGTGGTTCAGCCCGTCGGCAGGCTCGTGCGCCGCAGGATCTTCGGGGGCCGTGCCGGTGGAGTCGCCGCCGTGGCTGCCCTCCCCCACCCGGTCGGCGTCACCAGGCCCGGCAGGCTCAGCCGGGTCGGCCGGGTCAGCCGGGTCAGCCGGTCCGGTGGACTCGGTGGACTCGGCTGGCTCGGCTGGCGTCACCGGCTCCGGCAGCGCGGGCTGCTCCAGGCGGCCGAAGCGGCGCCACAGGACGATGCCGAGGACGAAGACGAGGATCGAGACCCACGTGTTGACCCGCTGCCCGAGGATGAGGTTGGCGGAGTCGCTCCGCATGTTCTCGATGACGATGCGTCCGACGGGGTAGCCCATGACGTAGGCGGCGAAGACCTGGCCGGCCTTGAGCTGACGCCGGCGGCCGAGCCAGATGAGGAAGGTCGCGAGCACCAGGCACCAGAGCGCCTCGTAGAGGAAGGTCGGCTGGAAGTAGCCCTTGACGATCGGGTTGCCCTGGGCGTCGACGAGGGCGCGCCCGGCTGAGGTGTCCCACTCGTAGATGCGCAGCCGCCACGGCAGGTCGGTGGGGGCGCCGTAGATCTCGTTGTTGAACCAGTTGCCGAAGCGGCCCATGGCCTGGGCGATCGCGAGGCCGGGGGCTGCCGCGTCGACGAAGTCGCGGAAGGCGACGCCGTTCTTGCGGCAGCCGATCCACGCGCCGACGGCGCCGAGCGCGACGGCGCCCCAGATGCCGAGGCCGCCCTCGTAGATGGCGAACGCCTTCCACGGGTGGCCGTTCTCGCCGAAGTACGGCTGCGGCGTCGTGATCAGGTGGTAGAGGCGGCCGCCGACGATGCCGAACGGCACGGCCCAGGCGGAGATGTCGATGGCGACGCCCTTGCGGTGACCGCGCGCCTCGAGGCGCTTCTGGGTCAGCCACACGGCGACGACGATGCCGGCGAGGATGCACATGGCATACCCGCGGATCGGCAGCGGACCGAGGTGCCAGACCCCGACGCTCGGCGACGGGATCTCGGTGGGCAGGGCCGCGAGCAGGCTCATGACCGGCTCCGGCGCACGCCGTCGGCGAGCTCGCGGGCCAGGGCACCGAGTGCCTCCAGCCCCTGGGTCTCGGACTCGGCCTCGGTGAGGCAGCGCACGAGCGCGGACCCGACGATGACCCCGTCGGCGTAGCGGCCGACCTCGGCCGCTTGGTCGCCGGTCGAGACACCGAGCCCGACGCACACCGGCAGGTCGGTGTGCTCGCGCGTGCGTGACACCAGCGCGTCCGCGGCGTCGCCGACGCTGGCACGGGCCCCGGTGACGCCCATGACGGCGGTGGCGTAGACGAAGCCGCGGCACGCGGACGTGACGGCCGCGAGACGCTCGGGCGTCGAGCTCGGAGCGACGAGGAAGACCTTGTCGAGGTCGTGCGCGTCGGCCGCGGCGATCCAGTCGCCGGCCTCGTCGGGGATGAGGTCGGGCGTGATGAGCCCGGCTCCCCCGGCCGCGGCGAGGTCGGCGGCGAAGCGCTCGACGCCGTAGCGCAGGACGGGGTTCCAGTAGGTCATGACGAGCGCCCCGGCCCCGGCGCCGGAGACCTCGCGCGCAGCGGTGAAGATGTCGCTCAGGTGCACCCCGGCGGCCAGCGCTCGCACGGCGGCGTCCTGGATGACGGGACCGTCCATGACGGGGTCGCTGTAGGGCACCCCGATCTCGACGATGTCGACGCCGGACTCGACGAGGACCTTCATCGCGGCGATGGAGCCCTCCACCGACGGGAAGCCGACGGGGAGGTAGCCGATCAGGGCGGCGCGGTTGTCGGCGCGGCACTTCTCGAGGACGGCCTCGACGCTCACTGCTGGACCCCCGTGCCCTTGGCTCCGTCGTCGTCGGGCAGGCGCGTCGCGCCGTCCCCGTCGATGAGGCCGAACCACTCGGCGGCCGTGTGCACGTCCTTGTCGCCGCGGCCCGAGAGGTTGACGAGCAGGACCGCGTCCGGGCCGAGCTCACGGCCGACCTGCATCGCACCCGCGAGGGCGTGCGCGCTCTCGATCGCCGGGAGGATCCCCTCGGTGCGCGACAGCAGCGAGAAGGCCTCCATCGCCTCGTCGTCGGTGACGGGGCGGTACTCCGCACGTCCCGACTCGAGCAGGTGGGCGTGCTCCGGACCGACGCTGGGGTAGTCGAGACCCGCGGAGACGCTGTGCGACTCGACGGTCTGGCCGTCCTCGTCCTGCATGACGTAGGTGAAGGCGCCGTGGAGCACGCCCGGGATGCCGGCCGAGAACCGCGCGGCGTGCTTGCCGGAGGCGACGCCCTCGCCGCCCGCCTCGAAGCCGATGAGCCGCACCGAGCGGTCGTCGACGAAGCGATGGAAGATGCCGATCGCGTTGGAGCCGCCGCCGACGCAGGCGAGCACGGCGTCGGGCAGGCGCCCCACGAGGTCGAGCACCTGCTGGCGCGCCTCGACGCCGATGACCCGGTGGAAGTCGCGGACCATCTCGGGGAACGGGTGCGGGCCGGTCACGGTGCCGAGGACGTAGTGGGTCGTCGAGACGTTGGCCACCCAGTCGCGGAAGGCCTCGTTGACGGCGTCCTTGAGCGTCTTGCTGCCGTTGTCGACGGGCACGACCGTGGCGCCGAGCAGGCGCATCCGTGCCACGTTGAGCGCCTGGCGCTCGGTGTCCTTGCGACCCATGTAGACGACGCACTCGAGGCCGAGCAGGGCGGCGGCCGTGGCCGTGGCCACCCCGTGCTGCCCTGCGCCGGTCTCGGCGATGACGCGCGTCTTGCCCATGCGCTTGGTCAGCAGGGCCTGCCCGAGCACGTTGTTGATCTTGTGCGAGCCCGTGTGGTTGAGGTCCTCGCGCTTGAGGATGACCCGGGCACCACCGCAGTGCTCGGCGAAGCGCGGCACCTCGGTGATGATGCTGGGACGGCCCGTGTAGGTGCGGTGGAGCCGCTCGAGCTCACCGACGAACTCGGGGTCGACGACGGCCTTGCGCCAGACCTCCTCGAGCTGCTCGAGGGCGGGGATGAGGGCCTCGGGGACGTAGCGCCCTCCGAAACCACCGAAGCGGCCGTATGCCGGCACGTTGGATGTCGTGGTCATGCTCACTCTCCTGCCGCGCCCGCCCGGGCCGTGGCCCGGGCCGCGTGCGCGGCGTCGATGAAACCGCGGATCGCGGCCTCGGGGGCGCCGTCCTTGACGAGGGCCTCGCCGACGAGGACCGCGCCGGCACCGGCGCGGACGTAGGTGGCCACGTCGGCCGGGCCGCCGACCCCGGACTCGGCCACGCCGACGACGTCCGCGGGCACGCGCGGCAGCAGGTCGGTGACGGTGCGCGGGTCGACCTCGAGGGTCTTGAGGTTGCGGGCGTTGACCCCGACGAGGACCGGGTCGAGCGCGAGCGCGCGGTCGAGCTCGGTCGCGTCGTGGACCTCGATGAGGGCCGTCATGCCGAGGTCACGGGCCTGGTCGTGCAGGTCGCGCAGCCGGGCGTCGTCGAGGGCCGCGACGATGAGCAGGATGAGGTCGGCGCCGTGAGCGCGGGCCTCGGTCACCTGGTAGGCGTCGACCATGAAGTCCTTGCGCAGCAAGGGAGTCCGCACGGCCGCACGCACCTCGTCGAGGTCGGCGAGGCTGCCGGAGAACCGGCGCTCCTCGGTGAGCACGCTGATGGCGCTCGCGCCGCCCGCGGCATACGACCTCGCCAGCAGGCCGGGCTGGGGGATGTCGGCGAGCGCTCCCTTGCTAGGGCTCGAGCGCTTGACCTCCGCGATGACGGCGACGCCCTCGGCGGAGCGGATGCCGGGCATCGGGTCCAGGGCGGCGGCGACGGAGCCGAGGCGCGCCTCGAGCTCGGTCAGCGGCACGGCGACACGACGGCGTCCGAGATCCTCGCGGACGCCGCTGATGATCCCGTCGAGAACCGTCGTCACTGCGCTCAGCTCTTGCCGCGGGTCTGGACGCCCACCTCGTCCGGGGCGTCGATGATCGAGCCGCCCTGCGCGTGGTGGCCGTTGCTGCCGTAGCCGGCCATCGACAGCAGCTTGCCCGCGACGATGCCCGCGACGATGATGACGGCGCCCACGATGGCGAGCGCGACGCTGGGGATGATGAAGGCGACCGACGCGATGGCCGTGCCGAGCAGGATGATCCCGACCCCGGTCCAGGCGGCGGTGCTGTGACCGTGGTCCTCGTGCTGCTCTTCCATGGCGTCCTCTCTGGTCCGGTCGACTCCACTCGCGTGCGGGCCGACGCCGTCCATTCTGTCAGGTCTCGTCGGGGGCGTCGCGCAGGGTCGGGTCCCGCCCCTCGGACAGCTCGTCCCACGTCGTGCGCACCTCGCCCCGGGGTCCGCTCGCCGGCTTGTCGCCACGCTCGTAGCGTCCGGAGAGCCCCGCCCACGAGCGGCTCGAGACCGCCGTGACGACGGCGCCGAGGGTCAGGAGCACGGCGGCGACGACGGCAGCCCAGACCCAGGCGGTGCCCGAACCGGTGGCGGCGGGCGCGGTGGTGCGGGCAAGCTCGCGGGCGACGGCGTCGGCCACGGTCGCGACGGGTCGCAGCGCGACGAGCACCGTCATGGCGAGGGCGCCGAGGGCAGCCAGGACGATGACGGCGGCCGAGACGGCACGGATGACGGGCCCTCCGGTCATGAGGCCGAGCAGGGCCACGACGCAGACGGCCAGCAGCCCCACGACACCCGGCGCGGCAGCGCCTCCCGTGACCGTCGTGACCGCCTGGCTGAGGACGTCGCGGGACTCGCCGGTCGCCCAGGGCTGCGTGGTGAGGCCGAGCAGCAGGGCTGCCGGCAGCAGGACGACGAGGGCGGCGCGCTTCTTGTCGAGGGCACGGGTCGGGCGCGTGGTCGGTTCGGTCGGCTCGGTCGGCTCGGTCGGCTCGGAGCGACCGGTCTGGTCGGTGGGGCTCATGCGCGGTGCTCCCCCAGCGGCCGCAGGCCGGCCGCGGCCGCGACGGCGCGCAGCGCGGCGGCCGCCTTGTTGACCGTCTCCTCGTACTCGAGGTGCGGCACCGAGTCGGCGACGATGCCGGCGCCGGCCTGCACGTGCGCGAGGCCGTCCTTGATGAGGGCCGTGCGGATGGCGATGGCCATGTCGAGGTCGCCGGCGAAGTCGAGGTAGCCGACGACGCCGCCGTAGAGCCCTCGTCGCAGTCCCTCGTAGCCGTCGATGAGCGCCATGGCGCGCGGCTTGGGCGCGCCGCTCAGCGTGCCGGCGGGGAACGTCGCGACGAGGGCGTCGTAGGCGCTCCGGTCCTCGCGGAGGTCACCGACGACGGTCGACTCGATGTGCATGATGTGGCTGTAGCGGCGGATCGACATGAAGTCGACGGTGTCGACCGTGCCGGCGCGGCAGATGCGCTGGAGGTCGTTGCGCGCCAGGTCGACGAGCATGAGGTGCTCGGCCCGCTCCTTGGCGTCGCCGAGCAGCTCCTCGGCGAGGTGCGCGTCGTGGTCGGGGCTCTTGCCTCGCGGGCGCGACCCGGCGATCGGGTGCGTGATGGCCTGGCGCCCGGTCACCTTGATGAGGGCCTCGGGGCTCGAGCCCACGATGTCGTAGGCCGTGCCGTCGGGGTGCGGCAGGCGCAGGAGGTACATGTAGGGGCTCGGGTTGCTGACCCGGAGCGCGCGGTAGACGTCGAGGGCGTCGGCGGAGCACGGCACGGTGAAGCGCTGGCTGACGACGATCTGGAAGGCCTCGCCGGCCCGGATCGCCTCCTTGGCCTCCTCGACCATCTCCTCGAACTCCGGTTGGGTGTGGCTGCTCGTCGGCCGGGTCTCGACCGGCTCGATGGTGGCGACGGTGCTCTTTGCCGGCGCCGCGAGCTCGTCGGTCATCCGGTCGAGCCGGCTGACGGCGTCGGCCCAGGCGTCCTCGATGCGCTCGTCGGTGGCATCGTGGTTGACGGCGTTGGCGATGAGCAGCAGGGAGCCGTCGCTGTGGTCGAAGACGGCGAGGTCGGTGGCGAGCATCATCGCCACCTCGGGGAGGTCGAGCTCGTCGCGCCCGGTGTCGGGCACGCTCTCCCAGCGCCGCACGGCGTCGTAGGTGATGGCGCCGACGAGACCGCCGGTGAGCGGAGGTAGTCCGGGCGTGCGAGGGGTGGCGAGGGCCGCGACGGTCTCGCGCACCGCCTCGGTCGGGTCACCGTCGGTGGGCAGACCGACCGGCGGCTCGCCGATCCAGAGAGCCCGGCCGTCCTTCTCGGTCAGCGTCGCGGCGCTGCGGGCGCCGACGATCGAGTAGCGCGACCAGACTCCCCCGTGCTCCGCGGACTCGAGCAGGAAGGTGCCCGGGGCGTCCTTGGCGAGCTTGCGGTAGACGCCGACGGGGGTCTCCGCGTCGGCCAGCACGCGGCGTACGACCGGGATGACGCGACGGTGCTCGAGCGCGAGCTCGGTGAAGACCTCGAGGCTCGGCCACGTGCGGCCCCACGCGAGGTCGGCGTGCGGTGCGGGCGCGGGAGCGAGCGAGGTGTTCGAGTCGGGCACCGGCCCATTCTGGCCCACGCGCCGCAGCCGCTGTCCCGCACCTCACCCAACGGACGCCGTTGGGACGGTGTCCCGACGGCGTCCGGTGGTGCGACGAGGAGGCTCGTCAGTGGTGGTGGCCACCCGTGTGGGCCGCGGATGCCGTCCTCGAGCCGCAGCCCTCGGTGGGAGCCAGCTCGTGCACGGCGGCACGGGGCGCCCACCCCGTGGTCGCCACGCCGACGAGCTGCACCCGGACCTGCCGTGCCCTGACGTCCAGGACGACGGCCTGCTGTCCGGCCGGGAGGGGGTGGCCGTCCAGGGCGGGCCGGCAACCGGGCGGCGGACCGACCAGGTGGATCTCCCTCCGGAGGTAGAAGTCGTCCACCCAGCCCTGCACGGGCGGCCCCTCTAGGGTGCGGACCTGCAGCCAGGTTCCCTGGACCGCGACCACGCGGGCCAGCGTGCCGTCCCGGACGTCCCCGGTCACGGTCGTGCTGCCGGCTGCGGCGTGCACGGCGACGACGGCAGCGGCCAGCTCGCCGTGGTCGTCCCGTCCGCTGACGAGCACGACCGGCCCCGGTGCCGGCGGCCGGACGACCGCGACGGGTCGGGGCGAGGCCGAGGCGCCTGCGGCGTTGCCGGAGACGGCAGTGACGTCGCCGCCACCGGAGGCCGCGGCGGTCGTCACGGCGACGCCGCCGCCCACCACGAGCACCGCCCCCGCGAGGCCTGCCATGAGCCGGCGCCTCACGGGCAGGTGGCGGGGTTGGCGGTGCCCTTGGTGACGTTCGCGGAGATCGTCGAGCACCAGGCGCCGCCGTCGGACGTGCGGTGGAAGACCTTGTCGTACTGGGTCGACCCCAGCGAGTAGGTGTAGGAGTCGTAGACGGTCTCCACGCCACCGGCGATCTTGAGGAACCGCACGGACTCCGAGCCGGTGTTGTTGAGGTAGCCCGTGCCGACGTCCATCACCCACCTACCGCCCGCCGGGATCGTGGTCCCGGCCGGGACCGCCTTGGGTGCGCCGCCGCCACCGGCGACGTCGTCGACGTAGTAGCCGCCGATGTCGACGGGGCTCGTCGTCGGGTTGTACAGCTCGACCCATTCCGTCCCGGTGCCCGAGGGGGCCATCAGGAACTCGTTGACCTCGACCTTGGAGGGGTCGCCCGTCGATCCGCCGCTGCCACCGGTCCGCGTGGCATACGTCTTCGTCCCGCTGTCGTAGTCGACGGTGAAGCCCGCACCGGTCCCGGTCGTGGCGAGGTGGACCGTGCCGTTGTGGTTGAAGGTGCCCGTGTAGTCGATGGGTGCACCGCTCGGGTCGGTCGTGTCGCACGGGTCGTTGGCCAGGAAGATGTCGGCGCCGACCGAGCGGAAGGCGTTCAGCGTGCGGTTGCCCGGGTGGCCGAAGGAGTTGGCCCCGCACGAGATGAACCCGACCTGCGGCTTCGTGGCGTTGAGGTAGGCGTCGGACGAGGAGTGGCCCGAGCCGTGGTGGTTGGCCCGGAGGGCGTTGACGGCGCCCATCTTCGTGCTGAGCAGGGCCTCGATGTTGTTGTACGTGTAGCTGTTGGCGCTCGTCGCGTACTCGCCGTCGCTGTCGCCGGCCGTGCCGTAGACGAAGGGACCGAAGGAGGTGCGCAGCCCGATCGAGTAGTCGTTCTCGCTCGGCGGGAGCGCGTCGGCGCTGTGGTCACCGCTCACCGGGGTGACACCGTCGGCCTCCTTGACGTCCTTGCCGTTCGCCTCCACGACCGCCGAGGTAACCCCCGTGCCGAGGTCGAGCGTGGGCCACGCCGCGGTGTTGGTCACCCGCAGCACCTTGCCGTCGATGTTGGCCCGGTCGGCCTGGCCGCTCGGACCGTAGAGCCAGCAGATCCAGCGCTTCGAGGTCTGGGACGTCGTGCCGACGTTGTGCCAGGCGGTCTCGGTGCTGGGCGCGGCCGTCGTGCCCACGTCGCAGTCCTTGTCGCCGTTGCTGTCGGTCCAGACGCCGCCGTCGTGGTCGAGGACCTGGCCGACGGTGAAGCCCAGCCCTCCGACCGAGGTGGGGGTCAGCAGCTGGTAGATGCCGTTGCCGTATGCCGTCGGCGCGTCGTTGGGATTGCCGGGGTAGCCGATGTGGTCGAGGTGGTGGTGGGAGGCCATGACGTAGTCGAGGTGGACGGGCCCCGACGCGATGCCGCAGATGCTGCGGATCTGGGCGGCCACGGACGTGGCCTCGGTGCCGGAGCCGGTGGAGTTCCAGGCGGTCTCGCCGAGGTCGATGAGCAGCGTCTTGCCGGTCGGGCCGACGACGAGCTGGGAGTCGCCCTGCTCGACGTCGAACCAGTACACGTTGAGCTCGCCCTGGCGCCACGTGCCGGAGGTCGAGCAGTGGGGCGCGTCGGGCACCGCGGCCGACGCCGGGGTCGAGGTGAGCAGGGTGGCAGGAGCCGCGAGGGCGGCGCCGATGAGCAGTAACGCGGCAAGACGGGGTCGGTACACGAGCGGTCCTCCGGGGTGCGTCATCCATCGCGCGGGGATCCGCGCGGGGAGGAACGTAGCGCCGGGGAACCGCCTCCTAGGGAAAAGGAAATGTCCGATTTGGGTGGGTTCCGGTAAAGGTCTGGTGTCGGCGCCCCAGCCGGGCGCCGACGGGCCTGCGCCCTTCCCCTCTCCGCCGGTCCCCGCGCGTCGTCCCGCGCCGTCCTGAGGCCCCTGGCGCTCAGTCCGCGGAGACGGGCTCGCCCACCGTGGCGGGCAACACCCGCGCGTCGAAGCAGGTGCGGTCGCCGGTGTGGCACGCCGCGCCGACCTGGTCGACGCTGACGAGCAGGGCGTCGCCGTCACAGTCGAGACGCACGCCCTTGACCCACTGCGCGTGGCCGCTCGTGTCGCCCTTGCGCCAGTACTCCTGGCGGCTGCGCGACCAGAAGGTCACACGCCCCTCGGTCAGGGTGCGGCGCAGCGCCTCGTCGTCCATCCAACCGACCATGAGCACGTCGCGCGAGTCGTGCTGCTGCACGACGGCGGCGACGAGTCCGTGCTCGTCGCGCTTGAGCAGCGCGGCGATCTGGGGGTCGAGCGTCGCGGGGGACGGCGTCTGGTCGGTGGTGTCGGTCACCGGGACATTCTGCCCGGACGGCGACCGTGGGTCACACCGCCACCGCGCCACCGACGTGCAGCGTGCGGGCAGACGGCGGACAGGCGGCAGCCCGACCGCCGACCGACCGCAGCCCAACCCCCGGCGTCGAACGCGGCGTTCGGTCGCGAGCTCACCGCTCCGACACCGCGTCCGGCACCGAACGCGGTGTTCGGTGCCGGAGCGGGGTGCGGGTCAGACGGCCTGCTGCTGGGCGACCCACGACTCGTGCAGCTTCGAGTAGACGCCGCCGAGCCGGACCAGCTCGGCGTGGGGTCCGCGCTCGACGATGCGGCCCGCGTCGACGACGATCACCTCGTCGGCTGCCTGCGCGGTGGAGAGCCGGTGCGCGATGGCGATGGACGTGCGGCCCCGGGTGAGCGAGTCGAGCGCGCGCTGCAGGCGCACCTCGGTGCTCGGGTCGACGGCCGAGGTGGCCTCGTCGAGGACGAGCAGGTCGGGGTCGGCGAGGTAGGCGCGCGCCAGGGCGACGAGCTGCCGCTCCCCCGCCGACAGCGACTCGCCGCGCTGGCCGACGTCCGTGCCGAGCCCGAGCGGCAGGGTCGAGACCCACGCGTCGAGCCCGAGCTCGGTGAGGGTGAGGCGGACGTCGTCCTCGCTCGCCTCGGGCCGGCCGAAGCGAATGTTGTCGAGCAGCGTGCCGTCGAAGAGGAAGCCCTCCTGCGGCACGAGCACGACGCGCGAGCGGAGCGAGGAGAACCGGATGGTGCGCAGGTCGACGCCGTCGAGGAGCACCTGCCCGCTGCTCGAGTCCATGAGCCGCGTCAGCAGCTTGGCGAGCGTCGACTTGCCGGAGCCGGTCTCGCCGACGATGGCCACGCGGCTGCGGGGCGCGATCGTCAGGTCGATGTCGTGCAGCACCGGCTCGCCACCCGGGTAGGCGAACCCGACCTCGTTGAACTGCACGGTGATCGGCCCGCGCGGCAGCGTGACGCCCGACTCGCCGGGGTCGGAGACGTCGGCCGGGGTGTCGATGATGCCGATGACGCGCCGCCAGCCGGCGACGGCGTTCTGCATCTCGTTGAGGATCTCGGTGGCCTGCTGCACGGGCTGGGTGAAGAGGTTGACGAGGAAAAGGAAGGCGAGCAGCTCGCCGAGGGTCAGGCTCCCGCGCGCCGCGAGGACCGTGCCGACGACGAGGACCACCGCCGTGGTGAGCCCCGAGACGACCTGCCCCGAGGTGAAGGCGACGACCGAGCGCGCCTGGGCCCCGATCGCGGCCTTGCGGTGCGCCTCGACGGCGGCGTCGATGCGCTCGGCGGTGCGGTCCTCGACGCCGTAGGCGCGGATCGCCTGGGCGCCGACGACGGCCTCGGAGATGGCCCCGAGCATGTCGCCGACCCGCTCACGCACCCGCGTGTAGGCGCGGCCGACGATGCCCTGGAACCTGCGGATGATGACGAAGAGCGGCACGAAGCAGAGCCACACGACGAGACCGAGCAGCGGGCTGTAGATGACCATGAGGACGGTCGCGAGCGAGATCTGCGCGATGTTGATGAGCAGCATGAGACCGCCGAACTGCACGAACATCGAGATCGTGTCGACGTCGGAGGTCACACGTGAGACGAGGGAGCCGCGACGCTCGGTGTTCTGGGTGAGCATCGCGAGGTCGTGGATGTGGCGGAACGCCTTGAGCCGCAGGGTCGCCAGGCCGTTCTCGGACGTCTGGAAGAGACGGATGTTGACGAAGTAGGCCGAGAAGGCCGTGACGACCACGCCGACGAGCGCGATGCCGATGTAGGTGGCGACGACGCCGGTGTCGGGGCCGCCGGCGGCGAGGATGCCGTCGTCGGTGATCCGCTGGACCACGAACGGCACGAGCACCCGCCCGAGCGTCGAGAGCACGGCGAGCAGCACCGTGACCCAGATGCCCTTGCGCAGCTCGGGTGAGAGCTCGACACCCCGACGCAGCGTCTGCCACGTCGTCATCTCCTTGCCCGTCGCCACGCCGTGGTGCTCGACGAGGACCTGTGACCGCATGCTCATCGGGAGACCTCCTCGTCGGCGGCGATCGCCTCTCGCTCGGCGGCTTCGCGGGCGTATGCCGTCACGAGCCGTTCGTAGCCCACGCACCGACCGAGCAGCTGGTCGTGCGAGCCGTGGTCGACCACGTGGCCGCCCTCCATGTAGACCACCTCGTCGGCGAGCAGGATCGTGGCCATGCGGTAGGCGACGACGAGAACCGTCGTGCCGGAGCTCGCCTCGCGCAGCCGCGCCAGGATGGCCTGCTCGACACTGGGGTCCACCGCAGACGTGGCGTCGTCGAGGATGAGCAGCTGGGGCTCACGGATCACCGCGCGGGCCAAGGCGATTCGCTGACGCTGTCCACCGGAGAGACTGGCTCCCCGCTCGCCGACATGGGTCTCGAGACCGTCGGGCAGCCGCTCGACGAAGCCGGTGGCCTGGGCGACGTGAAGTGCCTGCCAGACGCTCTCGTCGTCGTGGGCGGCACCGAGGGTGATGTTGCCGCGGACGCTGTCGTCGAACATGAAGGTCTGCTGGGCGACGAGGGCCGCGACCTCGCTCACGCCGCCGCGACGCACCTCACGGAGGTCGATGCCGTCCACGAGCACCGCACCGCTGTCGGGGTCGACGAGCCGCATGACGAGGTTGGTCAGGGTCGACTTGCCGCTGCCGGTGGGTCCCACCAGCGCGACCGTGGCACCGGGCGCGACGTCGAGGGTGACGTCGACGACGGCGGGGTTGCGGTCGGCCTCGCCGTCCTCGGACTCGATCTCGTAGGCGTAGGCGAGCCGCTCGGCCTGCAGGTGGCTGGCGCGGCCCGAGGGCAGCGAGCGCTCGCTGTAGGTCATGCTGCCCGTCGCGTCGAGCACGGCCGACACGCGGTTCCAGCCCACGACGGCGCGCGGCAGCTCGGCGAGGACCCAGCCGAGGGCCCGCACCGGGAAGGCGAGGATGGAGAAGAGGTAGGCGATCTGGACGACCTCGGCCGCGGAGAGCAGGCCGCTCTGCACGCGCAGGGTCCCGACGAAGAGCACCGCGAGCGTCCCCACCGTCGGGATGGCCTCGATGGCGGGGTCGAAGCGGCCCCGCGTGCGGCCGACCTCGATGTTGGCGTCGCGCAGCTCGTGCGTCACCCCGCGGAAGCGCTCGGCCTCGTGGTCCTCGCGCCCGAGCGACTTGACGATGAGCGCCGCCTCGAAGCTCTCGTGCGCGACCTCGGAGACGTCGGCCCGCAGCTGCTGCGCCCGGGTCACCCGCGGCGACATGGCGCGCTGGAAGGCGACGTTGGCGAGGAAGAGCATCGGGAAGACGGTGAGGCCTACGACGGCGAGCCACGGGTCGACGACGACCATCTGGACGATGCCGAAGACGAGCATGACGACGACGCCGAGGGCCATCGGCAGGGGCGCGAAGATGTTCCAGGTCGCCTCGACGTCGGCGTTGGCGTTGGAGAGCAGCTGCCCGGACGGGTGCCGGTGGTGCCAGCTGAGCGGCAGCCGGAGGTACTGACGGGTGACCTGACGGCGGTACATCGCGCCGAGGTTGTACATCGCGACGCCACCGGCGATGCGCCGCCCGATGACCCCGATCGTCGTGGTCAGCACGACGGCCGCCATGACGCCCCCGATGAACCACAGCTGCCCAGCGGTGACGTGACGGGCGGCGATCGCCGGGGCGACGGCCTGCTTGACGACGTAGCCGATGGCGGCCGCCGTGAGGCTCGTCATGACGCCGTAGACGACGCTGCCGAGGACGGCGAGCGAGAACCAGCGCGGCTGGCCCTTGATGCCCCGGCCGATGACGGCGAGACCCTCCCGAAGGGTCGAGGTGGTCGGGACGTTCACGGTGCGCTGCTCCCCTGGTGGTCTGCGTGCCGACCTGCTCTTCGGGCGACCCCCCAGCCTCTCACGGCTCGCCGACACCGCCGACACGGGCGACACGCCCGGCACCGGCCGGCCTGGCCCACGACCACTCGGTCTCCGCGCCCGCGTCCTCCCCCGCCCCCTCGCCCGGGTCGGTGACCCGGCGGAACCCGAGGCGGGCGAGGACCCGCTGGCTCGCACGGTTGCCCGCCTCGGTGTGCGCGACGACGCGCAGGCCCGCCGCCTCGAGGGAGCGCACCATCGCCGAGAGCACGTCGGTCATGAGACCGCCGCCACGGGCGTCCGGGACGAGGCCGTAGCCGACCTCGACGACGCCGTCCTCCGGCGGCCCGAAGCACCCGATCGAGCCGACCGCCAGACCGTCGGAGCGGCGCACGACGTGCCGCGGTGACCAGGCGTCCGGACCGGAGGTCATCATCCCGACGGCGTCGAGGTCGTCCTCGCGCGGGTAGCCCTCGGCCCAGTCGGCCCGGCGCTCCCCGGCACGCATCGCGGCGGCGTCCCCGGGCGTGATGGGGACGAGGCGCGCCTCCCGCGTCTCGATGGGACCCGGTCCGATCGGACGCGCGGGAGCACCCGTGCTCACCCAGTGCCGCAGCACCCCGTCGCGCTCGTCCTCGAGCACGCCCCCGGCCGAGGCGATGGTGCGGGCCGACCCGATGTTGTCGACGTCGCACGTCACGAGCACGGGGTCGATGCCCCGGGCCGCGGCCAGCTCGAGCGCGAGACGGAGCGCCTCGCGGGCGACGCCCTGGCGCCGGGCACCCTGCGACACGGCATACCCGATGTGTCCGCCCTCGGCGACGAGCGAGGGCGTCAGCGCGTGACGCACGGCGATGGTGCCGACGACGCGACCGTCCCGGACGACCCACCGGTTCGACGACGGCACCCGGCCCTCCGGCAGCGCCTCGTCCGGCCGCTCCATCCGGCCGAGCCAGTCGGCCCACTCCTCGAAGACCTCCGGGTCGCGCAGGGCGTCGCGGTCGCCCGGACGGTAGCCCGACCCGTGGATGGTCTCGTCGCCGAAGTCGTCGACCATCTCCCACCACGAGCCGGCCAGGTCGACGGTGGGGCGCACGAGCTCGATCACGGTCCGACCCTAGGCAGCAGGCGCCCCGGACGGCCACCGGATTCGGACCCACCCCGTGCTGAGAGGATGGGCGCATGACCCGCCACGCCCAGTCCGAACGCCTCCAGCTCTGCGACGAGCTCGACCGGCTCGGGCCCGACCGCCCCACCCTGTGCGAGGGCTGGGACACCCGCGACCTCGCGGCCCACCTCGTCATCCGGGAGGGGCGCCCCGACCTCGCCGTCGGCAACCTCGTGCCCTTCCTCGCCGGTCGCCTCGAGCGCGAGCAGCGCCGCATGGCGCTGGGCGACTACACCGCCCTCGTCGCACGGGTGCGTCAGGGCGCTCCTGCGTGGAACCCCATGTCGAACCCCAAGGTCGACGAGCTGACCAACCTCGTCGAGTACTTCGTCCACCTCGAGGACGTGCGCCGCGCACAGCCCGGCTGGGAGCCGCGCGAGCTGCCCGACGCGCTGCAGGGCAAGCTCTGGTCGGCGCTCAAGCGCTCGGCGCGCCTGATGTTCCGCAAGTCCGCCACCGGCATCGTGCTCATCGGCGAGGGCCAGGGGCGGCACGCCGCCAAGCTCCCCGACCAGCACGGCACCGTCATCCTGCGGGGGACGCCGGCCGAGCTCGTGCTCTACGCCTACGGCCGCAAGGACGTGGCACGGGTCGAGCTCGAGGGCGACGCCGACGACATCGCCGCGCTGCAGCAGGCCGAGCTCGGCATCAGCTGAGCCACCGACCGCTCAGCGGACCGTCACGCCCGCGGCGCCCAGGGCGTCCTTGACCTCGCCGACGGTGAGCTCGCGGAAGTGGAAGACGCTGGCGGCGAGCACCGCGTCGGCGCCCGCGGCGACGGCCGGCGCGAAGTGCTCGACCCGTCCGGCGCCGCCGCTCGCGATGACGGGGACCGACACCGCGGCGCGGACCCGGCGGATCAGCTCGAGGTCGAAGCCGTCCTTGGTGCCGTCGGCGTCCATCGAGTTGAGCAGGATCTCACCGGCGCCGAGCTCGGCGGCCCGTGCGCACCACTCGACGGCGTCGAGGTCGACCGGCGTGCGACCACCGTGCGTCGTCATGACGAAGTCGTCGGTGGGTCGCCCGTCGTCGCCGAGCCGCCGCCGCACGTCGGCGGACAGGACGAGCACCTGGGCGCCGAAACGGCTCGCGATCTCGGCGATCAGCTCGGGTCGGGCGATGGCGGCCGTGTTGACACCGACCTTGTCGGCGCCGGCGCGCAGCAGCCGGTCGACGTCGTCGACGGTGCGCACGCCGCCACCGACCGTGAGCGGGATGAAGACCTGCTCTGCCGTGCGTCGCACGACGTCGTAGGTGGTCTCACGGTCACCGCTGCTCGCCGTGACGTCGAGGAAGGTCAGCTCGTCGACCCCCTGCTCGTCGTAGAGCGTGGCGAGCTCGACGGGGTCGCCGGCGTCGCGGAGGTTCTCGAAGTTGACGCCCTTGACGACACGCCCCGCGTCGACGTCCAGGCAGGCGATGACTCTCGTGGCGACCGGCATGCGACAAATCTAGGCCAGTGGCGCGGGTGGGTAGTCTCGCGCCCATGTGGGACGAGGTGACGCGGCCGCCGCGCGAGGAGCACGTGCGTGCCGTCGTGTCGCTCGCGCTCGCGGCGCGGCCCCGCTGCGGTGAGGTCGTCGTCGTCGCCCTCGACGGCCCGAGCGGCGCCGGCAAGACGACGCTCGCGAGCGGGGTCGAGCTCGCCCTCGCCAGAAAAGGCCCGGTGTCTGTGGTGCACATGGACCACCTCTACCCGGGCTGGGACGGGCTGGCCCAGGCGCCCGGGCTGCTCACCACCGAGGTGCTCGAGCCGCTCGCGAGCGGCAGGCCCGCGGCCTACCGGATCTGGAGCTGGGTGCGCGAGGAGTGGGCCGGCACCCGCGAGGTGCCGCCCTGCCGCTTCCTCGTCGTCGAGGGGTGCGGATCCAGCGTCGGGCCCGCGGGGTCGTATGCCGCCGTCTCCGTCTTCGTCGACGCCGACGTCGCGCTCCGGATGCGTCGCGGGATCGAGCGCGACGGGGAGGCCTACCGCCCGCAGTGGCAGCGGTGGGCCGACCAGGAGACGGCGCTCTTCACGGCCGACGCGACGAGGGAACGCGCGGACCTCGTGCTCGACACATCTAGTCTCTGACGGTGCGCACACGTCGACGAGCCGTCCGGCCCCTCCCCGCGGTCTGGGTCATGGCGGTCGCGCTCGTCGCGGTCGCGGCCAACCTGCGGATCGCCATCACGAGCATCCCGCCGCTGCTCGACGCGATCTCGACGGACCTCGGGCTCAGCCACGCTGCCGCCGGCGCCCTGACGACGCTGCCGGTGCTGTGCATGGGGGTCTTCGCGCCGGTGGCGAGCCGGATCGCCCACCACACCGGCGCGGCCGGCGCGGTGCTCGGCGCTGTCGTCGGCATCCTCGCGGGCACGGCCAGCCGCTTCGCCGGCGGCCACGTCGTCGTGCTGTATGCCGGGACGTTCGTCTGCGGGGTGGGGATCGCCGTGGCCGGCACCCTGCTGCCCCGGCTCGTCAAGACCTACTTCCCTCCCGAGCGCGTCGGGCTCGTCACGGGCCTGTACATGCTCGCCATGATGGGTGGCGCCGCCGCGAGCTCGGCGATCGCCGTGCCCCTCGCCGACCGGCTCGGCAGCTGGCAGGCGTCCCTCGGCTCGTGGTCGGTCGTCGCGCTCGTCGGAGCCCTGGCCTGGGCACCGTTCACCGTCCGCGCCAACCCGCACCACACCCCCGACGAGGAGGGCCCCGGCCGCCTCCCCTGGCGCCACCCCACCGCGTGGCTCGTCGCCGGCTACCTCGCCCTGCAGTCCTGGTGCTTCTACTCCGCCGTCACGTGGCTCGCCCCGACGTACGTCGAGCACGGCTGGTCCCGGGCGTCGGCGGGCTACCTCGCCGCAGCCTTCAGCGGCGCCCAGATCGTGTCGGGACTGCTCGGCCCGGTCCTCAGCGACCGCACGACCGACATGCGCCGGCTCCTGCTGCCGGCGGCCTCGCTCGGGGTCGCAGGTTCGGTCGGCATCTGGCTCGCGCCCCTCACCGCCCCGTGGGTGTGGGCCGTCGTCACCGGGCTCGGGCAGGGCGCCGCGTTCTCCCTGGCGCTCGTGCTGCTCGTGCGCTACGCCCGGACACCCGAGGCCAGCGGCCGCCTGACCGGCATGGCTTTCCTCATCTCCTACGGCATCGCCTCGATCGGGCCGCTCGCGATGGGGCTGCTGCGCGACGTCACCGGTGGCCTGTCGGTCGTGTGGGCCGTCCTGGCTGCCATCGGCGCCGTCCAGGGCCTCGTCGTCCTGCGCCTGCGGCCGGACCTGCGTCGCGTCGACTGACCCTCGAGGACCGCTCGACCCAGCCCGGACCAGGTGCTCGACCGCCTCACGGACCGACCCGTCAGTGGCCACCGAGCCACCCCCGAGCGGCCCCCAGCCGCCCCGCGAGCCTCCTCCGGCCGGCCCCGATCGAGGCCTCGGCGACCCCACGACTGGGGCTGGTGGGGCACCTGGTTCCTGGCAATTAGGTCCAAACCACGTACAACGGACGAAATGCCTGTGCAGAATGCTCGCCGGACGTGCTGACTGCTAGGAGACCGACGTATGTTGCCTGGGCCCCACCCGCGAACACATCGAGACGGTCGGACCGACCCCTCACCGCCCCGACGGGTCGTGTCCCTGGTCGTGGCGCTCGGCCTGGTCGCCGGGGTGCCCGGCCTCGCCGGCGCCGCCACCGCTGCAGCCGCCCCGGTCTCGATCCAGGCGACGGCGCCGGTCGCGGCTCCCACGAGCGTCAGCCTCTCCGTCCCCGCCGGACCGACGCGAGGCGGCACGACGGTCGAGCTCTCGGGCACGGGTGTCGGCGGAGCGACCAAGGTCTGGTTCGGCACCGTCGCCGTCACGGCGGTCGCCCAGGTGTCGAGCACCAAGGTCCGCGTCGTCACCCCGGCGCACCCGGCCGGGTCCGTCGACGTCCGCGTCACCACCCCCGGCGGCACCTCGCCGGTCACGCCGGGCGCCACGTTCGCCTTCGACGCCGTACCCACCGTGACGGGCATGTCGATGCGCAGCGCGACGGCCCGAGGCGGCCGGACGGTCGTCGTCAGCGGCACGGGCCTGCAGCGGGCGAGCGCGGTCCGCTTCGGCGCGGCACCGGCCACCGGTCTCGTCCGGATCTCCGACACGCAGGTCCGCGTCACCGCGCCGGCCCACGCAGCCGGCGTCGTGGACGTGGTGGCCACGACACCCGGCGGCACCTCGGTCGTCACCGCCGCCGACCGGTTCACCTACGTCGCGAGCCCCCTCCCGTCGGTGGCCTCCGTCCCGACCGTCACGTCCCTGTCCGCCCCCGCGGGATCGGTCCGGGGCGGCAACGTCCTGCTCGTGACGGGCACGGGCTTCCGTGGTTCGGCCATCGTGACGTTCGGCGGGACCGCAGCCCGCCCGACCGTGCTCTCGAGCACCCAGCTCCGGGTCACGACACCGGCGAGGGCCGTCGGCACGGTCGACGTCCAGGTGCGCACGACGTCCGGCACGTCGCGCCCGTCACCGGCCAGCAACTTCTCCTACCAGGCCGTCCCGACCCTCACGGGGATCTCACCGACCTCGGGCCCCACGGTTGGAGGCACCACGGTCACCCTGACCGGCACGGCGCTCGGCACGGCGACGGCCGTCCAGTTCGGCGCCGTGACCGCCACGAACGTCGTCCGCGTCTCACCGACCACCCTGCGCGTGACGAGCCCCGCAGCGGCGATCGGCACCGTCGACGTGCGAGTGACCTCACCCGGCGGCACCTCCACGGCGTCGACGAGCGCCCGCTTCGGCTACCAGGCACCCCCGACCGTCACGTCGCTGTCGACCGGGGCGGGTCCCGTGCTCGGGGGCACGACCGTGACGCTCACCGGTCAGCACCTCGCCGGCGCGACCCGGGTCGCCTTCGGACCCACCGCCGCATCGTTCACCGTGCTCTCCCCCACGAGCATCCGGGCCACCACCCCCGCCCGGCCGGTCGGCGTCGTCGGCGTCGTCGTCACGACCCCCTACGGCACGTCCCCGCTGACCGCGGCGACGACGTTCGCGTTCGACCCCGTGCCGTCCATCACGACCATCTCGCCCCAGACCGGTCCCCCCGCGGGCGGCACCGTGGTGACGCTGACCGGCACCGGACTCACCCGCGCCACGGCCGTGCGCTTCGGCACGGCGACCGCGACCGACCTCGTGCGGGTCTCGGACACGGTCGTACGGGTGACGACGCCTGCGCACGTCCCTGAGCAGGTCGACGTCGTCGTCACCACCCCCGGTGGCACGTCGGTGGCCGGGACCCGCTCGCGCTTCGCGTACGGCTTCCCGCCCGCCATCGCCTCCCTCTCCGCGACCGCCGGTCCCCTGCAGGGCGGCACCGTCGTGACGATCACCGGGACGCACCTCTCCAACGTCACCGCCGTGAGCTTCGGCTCCGTCCCCGGCACGGGCCTCGTCCGACTCTCCGACACCGCCCTGCGCGTCACCTCCCCGGCGCAGGCCGAGGGCGCCGTCGCCGTCCGGGTCGTCAACGTCAACGGGACGAGCCCCGACAGCGACAGCAGCGTCTTCACCTACGTCGGTGTCCCCGCCGTCACGAGCCTGTCGACACCCGCGGGGCCCCTGGTCGGCGGCGGCGTGGTCGTCATCACCGGCACACGGCTCGGACGTGCCACAGCGGTCGACTTCGGCGGGTTGCCCGGCACCTCCCTCGTCGCCGTCTCCGACACCCAGCTGCAGGTCACGGCTCCTGCACGAGCGGTCGGCACCGTGACCCTGCGCGTCACGACCCCGGGCGGCGTCTCTCCCGTGGTCGACGCGGCACAGTTCACCTACCAGGCCGTCCCGACCATCACGTCGGTGTCGCCCGCCCTCGCCCCCACCAAGGGCGGCGACACGATCACGCTGACCGGGACGGCATACGACAGGGTCTCCTCCGTGACGTTCGGCGGCGTGCCCGCGACGGCCGTGACCCGTGTGTCCGCCACCACGCTGCGGGTCACGCTCCCGACCCACGCCGAGGGAGACGTCGACGTGCGCGTCGTGACTCCCGGCGGCACCTCGCCGGTCGCGCCGGGCAACCGGTTCACCTACCAGAACCCGCCCGTCGTCACGTCGGTGTCCCCCGCGTCCGGGCCGCTCAGCGGCGGCACCGTGCTGACCCTTCGGGGCACGTCGTTCACCGACGTCAGCGCGGTGCAGCTCGGCAGCGTCGCCGTGACGTCGTGGAAGCGGGTCTCGGCCACCACGCTGACCGCCGTCGTCCCCGCCAGGCTGTCGACCGGGCTGACCTCGATCCGCGTCACGACCCGGGCGGGCAGCGTCGTGAAGGCCGATGGCTTCACCTACTCCGCCGGCGCCACCCTCGGCTCCGGCCAGGTGCTGTCGTCCACCACCGCGCTCCGCTCCCCGTCGGGTGCCTACGTCGCCACGATGCAGGCCGACGGCAACCTCGTCGTCTCGACCTCCGGTGGGTCCAGGCGCTGGTCGAGCGCGACCCCGGGTGCCGGCAACCGGCTCGGCATGCGCACCGACGGCAACGCCGTCGTCCTGCGGCCCGACGGCAGCGTCGCCTGGTCCAGCGGCACGAACGGCTGGGCCGGAGGGGTGCTCACCCTGACGAACGACGGCCTGCTCCAGGTCCGTCAGGGCACGACGACCGTCTGGGACCACCGCGGCATCCGCTACGACCGGCTGCTCGCCGGACAGGTGCTGCGACCGGGCGAGTCGATCCTCTCGTCTGGGTCGGGGTGGAGCCTCGCCATGCGCACCGACGGCAACCTCGTGCTCAGCTCGTCGAGCGGCGTCCGCCAGTGGGCGACCTTCACGAGCGGAGCCGGCAACGTCGCGACGATGCAGACCGACGGCAACTTCGTCGTGCGCAACAGCAGCGGCGTGACCCAGTGGGCGACGCAGACGAGCGGCTCCGGGGCGGTGCTGCGCGTGCTCAGCACCGCGAACGTCGCCGTCTACCGCGGCACCACCGTGACGTGGGCCATCACCGGCGGTCCGGCCCCGACCGGCTGGACCTGCTACTCCCGAGCGACCCAGAACTGCATCCAGCGCTTCGGCTACTACGGCCAGAGGGCGTGGGGCTACCCGGTCGACGCGTGGGGCAACAACTGCACCAACTTCTCCGCCTACCGCCTCTCCCGGGACGGGGTCGTCAACCCCGGCAACCTCGGCAACGCCACGGACTGGGACACCAGTGCGCGGGCCAAGGGTTTCGCCGTGGACCAGCGCCCCCGCGTCGGCGACATCGCCCAGTGGAACAGCAACCACGTCGCGTACGTCGACTGGGTCAGCGCCGACGGCAACACCGTCGCGATCTCGGAGAGCGGCTACGGCGGCACGGTGCTCGGGGCGACCTACACCTCGATGAGCGGCCGTCGCATCCTCGCCCGAGGCAGCTCCTCCTGGCCGTCCAACTTCATCCACTTCCGCTGAACCCGTGACCCCGGGCCGTCGCCCGGGGTCACGGGGCGGTGTGGTCGTCATCGGGGTCGCCCCGAGTCGGGCCTTGTCGACGACGGTCTGCGGTGGGAGCCTGCGACGGTGGAACGGACGATCTACGACGCCCTGGGCGGCCTGCCCGCCCTCGTGCAGCTCGCCGAGGCCTGGCACGAGCGCTGCCTCGCCGACCCCGTCGTGGCGCACGCCTTCTCGCACGGCTACCACCCGGACCACAGCGCGAGGCTCGCGTCGTACTGGGCCGAGGCGCTGGGAGGCCCGAACACCTACACCTCGACGGTGACGAGCGAGTCGGAGGTGGTGCGCCTGCACTCGGGCCACGGCGAGCACCGCGAGATGGACGAGCGGGCCGTCGCCTGCTTCGCCGCCGCGCTCTCCGACACCGGGCTCGACCTCGACCCGGCGCTGCACGACACCCTCGTCGGCTACTTCACGTGGGCGACCGGCTACCTCTCCACCTACCACGGGTCGGCGGACGAGGTGCCCGACGGCCTGACCGTCCCGCGCTGGTCGTGGGACGGTCTCGTCCCCGGCACCGACACCCGTCCCCGGCAACACACCGAGTAGGTGTGACGTCGGCCCGGCTGCGACCGCAGTGGTCGGCGTCTGCTCGGTGTCTTGCGTGGTCTGCGGCTGTGAGGGCGCGTATGCCGTGTGGCCGGGTCCCGTGCGTCAGCCCCAGTAGTCGTCCATCGCCTCCGGGGCGTCCCCGAGGGCCTCGTCGGCAGCCGACGACGCCCGCCGCTCGGTGACCGTGAGGCGACCGCGGTAGAAGAGCATGGGCCGGCCCGACTCGCCGTCCTCGAGGTCGAGCACCCGGCCGACGACGACGTCGTGGTCCCCTGCCACGTGGACCTGCTCGACCGAGCAGTGCACCCGCATGAGGACTCCGGGCAGGCTGGGACCGCCGCGCTCCGACGGGGTCCAGTCGAGGCCGTCGAAGCGGGCGCCGGCGGCCGAGCCGAACCTCGCGATGAGGTCGCGCTGGTCGTGACCGAGCACGTTGACGGTGAAGCGGCCCTGCCCCCGCATCCGCGGCCAGGACCGGCCGCGGTGGTCGGCGCAGAAGAGCACGAGCGGCGGGTGGAGCGAGACGGACGCGAACGACTGGCAGGCGAAGCCGACCGGGGCTCCGTCGTCGGCGAGCCCGGTCACGATGGTGACACCGGTCGCGAAGTGGCCCAGGGCGTGCCGCATGCGCTCCGGGGTCGGCTCGCCGGTCACGCTGGTCCCTGCGGCCGGTCCGGCTCGCGGGCCTCGCCGAAGGCCTGGATGAGCGCCGCGAGCCGCGAGGCCTCCCGCCCCGACACGGCGCCGTCCGCCTTCTGGATGGCCATGACCGCCACGGAGTCCCCGTCCTCGAGGTCGAGCGTGACCCACGGCTCGCCGCCACCGAACTGGATGCCGACGATCTCCGGCCAGGCGAGGGTCCGGGTCAGCACGAGGTTGCGCACGACGAGCCCGGCCCGGCTCGGGACGGCGACGATGGAGGCGTAGCGCCACGCGATGAGGGCGACGGCGACACCGAGCCCGAAGAACATCAACCGGTCGCCGATCCCCCACCGCCCGTCGACCTGGGTCGGCATGACGACGGCGATGACGCCGAAGACGACGAGCGAGGCCCACACGACACCGAGCGCCACGGTGCGACCGCGCCGGGGCCGGAAGGGCGCCCACGCGTCCGCGCCCGCTGCGGGCTGGGCCTGCGAGTCGTGCGGCGTCATGCGATCCCTCCGAGCCTCGGGCGTCACAGGCGGCAGGCGGCGATGTCGGTGACGAGGATCGCCCGCGCCCCGAGGTCGTAGAGCTCGTCCATGAGGCGGTTGCGACCGAGGCGCGGCACCATGGCGCGCACCGCCACCCACGCGTCGTCCTGGAGCGAGGAGACGGTCGGGGACTCGAGGCCCGGCGTCAGCTCGCAGGCCCGGTCCACGAGGTCCTTCGGGCAGTCGTAGTCGAGCATGACGTAGGTGCGGGCGGTGATGACACCGGCGATGCGCCGCTGCAGCACCTCGATGGCCTGGTCCTCACCGGGGCGGTCGCCGCGGATGAGGACGGCCTCGGACCGCAGGATCGGCTCGCCGAAGACCTCGAGCCCCTGCTGGCGCAGCGTCGTCCCGGTCTCGACGACGTCGGCGATGCAGTCGGCCACCCCCAGCGTGATGGCCGTCTCGACGGCCCCGTCGAGACGGACGACCTCGGCCGACACCCCGCGGGAGGCGAGGTCCGAGCGCACGAGGCCGGCATACGACGTCGCCACCCGCTTGCCCTCGATGTCCTCGACGGTGGCGACCTGACCCGGCTTGCCGGCATACCGGAAGGTCGAGGCGCCGAAGCCGAGCTGCATGACCTCGACGGCGCCCGAGCCCGAGTCGAGCAGCAGGTCCCGGCCGGTCACCCCGGCGTCGACGGTGCCCGAGCCGACGTAGACGGCGATGTCGCGGGGACGCAGGTAGAAGAACTCGACGTCGTTCTCGGCGTCGGGGACGACGAGCTCCTTGCTGTCACGACGCGTGCGGTAGCCCGCCTCGCGCAGCAGGTCGACGGTCGCGTCGGACAGGGAGCCCTTGTTGGGCACGGCGATTCGCAGCATGGCGGTCGGGGTCCTCAGAGGTGGGAGTAGACGTCGTCGAGCGAGATGCCCTTGGCGAGCATGAGGACCTGCAGATGGTAGAGCAGCTGGCTGATCTCCTCGGCGGCCTCGTCGTTCGACTGGTACTCGGCGGCCATCCACACCTCGGCCGCCTCCTCGACGATCTTCTTGCCGATCGCGTGGACACCGGCGTCGAGCTGCGCGACGGTCCCCGAACCCTCGGGTCGCGTCTGCGCCTTCTCGGCCAGCTCGGCATACAGCTGCTCAAAGCTCTTCACGGTGCCCCAGCCTACGGGCCGGGCGGCGCCGGTCCGGACGGTGCTCACGTCGTGGCGACGCCGCGCAGCGCGACGACGGTGGCGACGGCGGCCGTGGCGGCCTCGTGGCCCTTGTCCTCGGCCGACCCGGGGAGCCCGGCACGGTCGAGCGCCTGCGCCTCGTCGTCGCACGTCAGCACCCCGAAGCCGACCGGCGTGGCCGTGCGGACCGAGACGTCGGTGATGCCGACCGTCGCGGCCTGGCAGACGTAGTCGAAGTGGGGCGTGCCACCGCGGATGACGACGCCGAGCGCGACGAGCGCGTCGTAGCGGTCGGCGAGCGTCGCGCACGCCACGGGCAGCTCGAAGGTCCCGGGCACGCGGACGACGTCGACCGACGTCACGCCCGCATCGGCCAGTCCGCGCCGCGCGCCGTCGAGCAGGCCGTCCATGACTTGCTCGTGCCAGCTCGCGGCGACGACCGCGACCCGCAGGCCTCGCCCGTCCGTGGTGAGGGTGGGGGCGCCGTCCTTCATGCTGTCTCCTTGCCGCCGTGCCGGTCGCTCGTGACCGGGATGTCGTGTCCCATGCGCTCGCGCTTGGTGATGAGGTACTGCTCGTTGTCCTCGCCCATCGGGCCGTGCAGCCGCTCGACCGCGACGACGTCGACACCGAGGTGGCGCAGCGCCGTGACCTTCTTGGGGTTGTTCGTCAGGAGCACGACCTCCGTCGCGCCGAGGTCGTGCAGGATCGCCGCGCCGGCGGCGTACTCCCTCGCGTCGACGGGCAGCCCGAGCGCGGTCTGCGCGTCGACGGTGTCGGCGCCCCGGTCCTGCTGGGCGTAGGCGCGCAGCTTGTCGACGAGGCCGACGCCACGGCCTTCGTGCCCACCGAGGTAGACGACAACGCCACCCTCGCGCCCGACGCGCGCCAGCGATGCCTGCAGCTGCGGACCGCAGTCGCAGCGCAGCGAGCCGAAGGCGTCGCCCGTCAGGCACTCGGAGTGCAGCCGCGTCAGCACCGGCCCGGTGCGGCTGCGGCCGTGGAGGCCGCGAGGGCTGACGAGCGCGACGTGCTCGTCTCCGGTCAGGGTGTCGCGGTAGCCGTGGGCGGTGAAGGTGCCGTGCACCGTCGGGATGCGCGTCGTCGCGAGGCGCTCGACCCGGTCGAGGCGCTGGCGGTGGTCGACGAGCTGCTCGATGGTGATGACCGGCAGGCCGAACTCGCGGCCGAGCGCGACCACCGCGTCGAAGCGCATCATCGTCCCGTCGTCGTGGACGAGCTCGCCGATGACGCCGACGGGTGCCAGGCCCGCGAGCCTCGTCAGGTCGACGGCGGCCTCCGTGTGGCCGGGACGCGTCAGCACGCCACCGTGTCGCGCACGGAGCGGCAGCAGGTGGCCGGGCCGGATGAGGTCGGCGGGCTCCGTCCCCGGATCGGCCAGCACCTGGACGGTGCGCAGGCGGTCGGCCGCGCTGATGCCTGTCGTGACACCGGTGGCCGCGTCGACCGACACGGTGTAGGCCGTGCGCAGCGGGTCGCGGTTCTCGGCGACCATGAGCGGCAGCGCGAGCCGGTCGGCGACCTCGTCGGGCATCGGGGCGCAGAGGTAGCCGGACGAGTGCCGGATGGTCCACGCCATCCAGTCCTCGGTGGCGGTCTCGGCGGCGAGGACGAGGTCGCCCTCGTTCTCGCGGTCCTCGTCGTCGAGGACGAGGACGGGCCGGCCGGCCTGGAGCGCCTCCAGCGCCTCGTCGACGGTGGACAGAGCGGTCATGACACGGCCTCCTGCCGGTGGGTGAGCAGACGCTCGACGTACTTGGCGATGACGTCGACCTCGAGATTGACGACGTCGCCGACTCCCTTGTGCCCCAAGGTGGTCAGATCGAGCGTGGTCGGGATGAGCGAGACGCCGAACGCGTCGTCACCCACGTGCGCCACGGTCAGCGACACACCGTCGACGGTGATCGAGCCCTTCTCGACGACGTATGCCGCGAGGTCCGGCGGGAGCGTGAAGTCGACCGTCTCCCAACGGTCCCCGGGCGTGCGTGCCGTGATCGTGGCGGTGCCGTCGACGTGTCCCTGGACGACGTGGCCACCGAAGCGACCGTCGGCCGGCATCGCCCGCTCGAGGTTGACGCGGTCGCCGGGTGCCAGGGCGCCGAGGCTGCTGCGGGCCAGCGTCTCGGCCATCACGTCGACGGCGAAGCCGGTCGAGTCGTGCTCGGTGACGGTGAGGCAGACGCCGTTGACGCAGATGGAGGCCCCGTGCGTGGCGTCGCTGACGACGAGCGGGCCCTCGATGCGCAGCACGGCCGAGTCGGTGCCGTGCTCGATGCCGGCGACGGTGCCCAGCTCCTCGACGATTCCGGTGAACATGTGTCTCTCCTCAGGTTTGCGCGGGTGCCCGCTGGTCAGGGGCGGTCGCGCGTGGTGCAGCGGGCGCGGTGGTCGCTGTGGTGGTCGTTGCGGTGTCGGCGGGTGCGGTCGTGGGTTCGTCGGTCGTCGTGGCGACCGCGTGGATGCGCACGTCTCCCCCGACGACGGCGACGTCGACGAGACCCAGCCGGCGGACGTCCGAGATGGACCGGATGCCGAGGTCGTCGACGGCAAGCCGCCCGGCGCCGAGCAGCGCCGGGGCGACGTAGGCATAGACGTCGTCGACGAGGCCGGCGCGCAGGACGGCCGCAGCCAGAGTGGGGCCACCCTCGAGCCAGACATCGCGGACTCCCCTGTGCCACAGCAGGTCCAGGGCTTCTCGCGGGTCTCGTGTGGCGAGGTGCACCACGGATCCGGGCGCGTCGTGCAGACGCGCGACCGGCGGGACCTCCCGCAGACCCATCACGGCGCGAAGAGGCTGGTCCGGCGCGAGCTCGCCACCCGGCATACGCACCGTGAGCCGGGGGTCGTCGGCGAGGACGGTGCCGGTGCCGACGAGGACGGCGTCGCGGGTCGCCCGGAGCAGGTGGACGTCGGCCCGGGCGGCCTCACCGGTGATCCACTGGCTGCTGCCGTCGGCGGCAGCACTGCGACCGTCGAGGGTCGAGGCGAGCTTCCAGGTGACGAGGGGCCGACCCAGCTCGACGGTGCGCGCCCAGCGCTCGTTGACCGCCGCCGCCTCGTCGGCGAGGACGCCGCCGGTGACGTGCACGCCTGCGGCGTGGAGCCGCTCGGCCCCGCCTGCGGCGTCGGGGTTGGGGTCGGACTGGGCGAAGACCACCCGGGCGACACCGGCCTCGACGAGGGCGTCCGCACAGGGACCGGTGCGGCCCGTGTGGGAGCACGGCTCGAGCGTGACGTAGGCAGTCGCTCCACGCGCGGCGTCCCCCGCCTCCCGAAGGGCCTCGATCTCCGCGTGCGGAGTGCCGGCACCGTGGTGGAAGCCCTCACCGACGACCGTGCCGTCCGGCGCGACGAGCACGCACCCGACCCGGGGGTTCGGGTCGGGCCACGGCCCGGCGGCGGCGAGCTGGAGGGCTCGCCGCATCCAGGCGGGGGCTGAGGTGGCACCCACGGGTCAGCTCGACGTGCCGGTCAGCTGGGGCTCGACGTCGGGCACGCTGACCCGGGACACCTTGACCCACTGCGTGAAGCCGTAGACCACGAAGAGGCCGTAGAAGGTGTAGAGCACCGCGGTCGGCACGTAGTCGGTCGCGAAGGCGAACGGCACACCGACGAGGTCGACGCCGATCCACGCCAGCCAGAACTCGTTCCAGCCCCGGGCCATCGCGTAGGTGGCGACGATCGAGCCGACGAAGATCCACGCGTCGCACCAGTAGAACCACCACTGCGGCGTGAAGTACGGGTTGGGCGAGAGGTTCCAGAGCCAGACGAAGGCCTGGTGGACGAGCACGGTCCCGACGAGCCAGAAGACGATCACGGCGACCCGCTCACGGCTCGTGGCCCAGCGCGGCGTGATGGCGACCCCGCTCGAGTCACTCGCGTGGTTGAGCCGACGCACCTGCGACCACCGCCACCACCCGTAGATGCTCGTGACGATGAAGAAGACCTGGCGCCCCGCCTGCCCGAAGAGGGGGATCCGCTCGTCCGCGCCGAAGACCGCGCCGAGGTAGACGAAGAACAGCATGATGTTGGCGAGGATCCCCACGGGCCACGCCCACACCCAGCGGCGCATGCCGAGGTAGGCGGACGCGAGCCCGATGAGCACGCCGATCAGCTCGAGCCAGTGCAGCTGGTAGGAGCCGATGGGGATCGTGGCGTCGATGGCCTGCTGGAAGACGTTCTTCGTCTGGTCCGCCAGAGCAAGAGAGCGCATGTGGTGTTCGTCCTTGGTGGTTCGTCGTGGATCGGACGAACTCCGGGGTAACTCCACACGCCCACGTGGTCAGGGCCTGCCCGGACGGTGCCGACGGCCCAGGCCACGACGGCCTGTTTCGTGCTGCCTCCCATCCGGACTTTCACCGTCGGTCCTGGAGTTTCACCAGGTCAACCGGCCGCTGGATGCGGGCGGGTCGCGGACTGTAACCGCCGGCTCGGAATTACACCGACCCCGGAGCACGTACAGCCAGTATGCACCCGGCGCGGTCGCGGCAGCACACCGTGGCCGCGTGATGACCACCACGGGCCGCCGCCGACGGCGGACGGCTACGGCTCGCGGGGCAGGACGGCGTCGCGCACGCGCTGGTCCCGGGCGATCCGGACGAGGTCGCGGCGGTAGCGCTCGGCCGCGACCGCCCGCAGGACGGTCTCCGGGTGGTGTCCCGGTGGCGGAGCCGGAGCCACCGAGACGAGCACGCGTCCGAGCAGCTGGCGGCCGTGGGCCTCACGCGCAGCCGGGGCGAAGGTCTCCGCGCGCGGGATGAACTGGCGCAGGGCAGCGGCCAGGCCCGGGTCGAGCGGGGCGATGTCGGCTCGGGACGCCCAGTCCGCCAGCTCGGAGGGCATCTGCGGTGGCGGCGACAGGTCGAGGCGGCTGCGCTCGGAGACCACGTAGGTGCCGGCCGCCTGGTCACCGAGGCGCTTGACCCGTGAGCTCGAGAGGGCGGCGATGACCGCTGCGGTCCCCGTGGTCAGGTAGATCTCGGGCCAGCCGACGAGCGCCCGGGTCAGGGTATGCCTCGAGGACACCGGGCCTCCGTCGTCGCGCACGACCCGGAGGCCCATGACGAGCTTGCCGAGGGTGCGACCTCGCGTCACCGCCTCCGTGGCGGCAGGGACCCCGACCAGTACCCCGACGAGGACGACGATGACGGCCGTGCGCTGGACGGCGTCGGACGAGTGCTCGGTGAGACTCCCGACCAGGACGATGAGGCCCCAGCAGGTCAGTCCGTAGGTGACCACGTCGATCAGGCCGGACACGAGACGCGAGCCGAGGTTGGCGACGGGCAGCTCGATGGCCACGCCCTCACCCGTCACGGCCTCCTGGGCCGCGTATCCCCGGTAGGGCGCGGTGGCGCTGCGCGCGTTCGCCGTCACACGAGGCAGGCTAGCCGTTCGGCCCGCTCCGACGCGCCCGGAACGCGGGGCGTGCCGTGGCTCGGGCCCGTTGCGGTTCGTCCGCGGTTAGGGTGACGCCGTGAACGTCGACGCGCTCGTCACCGCGCACCACGAGCAGTGGCAACGCCTCGACGCCCTGAGCAGACGCCGCCGCCTCACCGCGGCCGAGGCCGACGAGCTGCTGGAGCTGTATGAACGCGTCTCGACGCACCTCTCCCAGTTGCGGTCGACGGCCCCCGACCCCGTGCTCGTGCGACACCTGTCGCTGCTCCTGACCCGGGCGCGGCTCTCGCTCGCCGGGCGTCACGCCTCGACCTGGTCCGGCCTGCTCTCCTTCTTCACGCGCACCTTCCCTGCGGCGCTCTACGGCCTCCGGCGCTGGTGGGTGTCGACGCTCGTGGCCAGTGTCGTGCTCGCGGCGCTCGTCGCGGCGTGGACCTTCGCCCATCCGGAGCTCTACACCTCGCAGCTGTCGGCCGAGCAGATCCGCGCCTACGTCGACACCGACTTCGCGGGGTACTACTCGGAGTTCGCGCACTACGAGTTCGCGACGCAGGTGTGGGTCAACAACGCCTGGGTCGCGGCGCAGTGCATCGCCTTCGGCGCTCTCGGCCTGCCCGTGCTCCTCCTGCTCTGGCAGAACGTCGTCAACCTCGGTGTCGTCGCTGCCCTCATGATCAGCCACGACCGGGCATCCCTCTTCTTCGGGCTGATCCTCCCCCACGGCCTTCTCGAGCTGACCGCCGTCTTCGTCGCGGGCGGGGCCGGCCTGCGGCTCTTCTGGTCCTGGGTGGAGCCCGGGCCCCTCTCGCGCTCGGCCTCGTTCGCGCGCACGGGTCGCACGGTCGTCGCGGTGGCCCTCGGGCTCGTCGTGGTGCTGCTCGTCAGCGGTCTCATCGAAGGGTTCGTGACGCCCTCCGGCCTTCCCACCGCGGCGCGGATCGCCATCGGCCTCACCGCCTGGACCGCCTTCCTCCTCTACGTGTTCGTCGTCGGGCGGCGCGCCCACCGGCTCGGCGCCACCGGTGACGTCGCGGCCTTCACCGCGGGCGACGCGGCTCTCGTCGCCGGCTGAGCGTCAGAGCAGTCCCTCGCTCTTGAGGCGGAGGTAGTGGTCGGCGAGACGTGGAGGCAGCGACTCCGCGTCGGCGTCGATGACGTCGACGCCGAGTCGCTCGAGAGCCTCGGCGACCCGTCGCCGCTGACTGGTCGTGCGCTCGGCCGCTGCGGCGCCGTATGCGTCCTGCAGGGTGTCGCGCGCCAGGCGCAGGGCCGTGACTGCGGGGTCCGACACGCTCGCGACCACGACGCGGTGCCGACCCACCAGCGCCGGGAGCACCGGGAGGAGGCCCTCTTCGACCGCTGCCGGCTCGAGGGGGGTGAGCAGCACGACGAGCGCCCGGCGGTGGCCTCGGCCGATGAGCCCCGAGACCAGGGCGGTCCAGTCGGCCTCGACGAGGGAGGCATCGACCGGGGCCAGTGCGGACACGACGTCGGCGAGCAGGCTGCCCCGCTCGGCCGAGCCGCCGACCCGGACGCGCACGACCTGGTCACCGGCGATGACGTCGACCCGGTCGTGGGCCCGGCTCGCGAGGGCGGTGAGCAGGAGCGCGGCGTCCATCGCCGCGTCGAGACGGGGGACGTCCCCGACCCGACCGGCGCTGGTGCGCGAGGTGTCGACGACGATGACGACGCGGCGGTGCTGCTCCGGCTGCCAGGTGCGCACCACGACCGACTGGCGACGGGCGGTGGCCCGCCAGTCGATCGAGCGCACGTCGTCGCCCTCGACGTAGTCGCGCAGCGAGTCGAACTCGGTGCCCTGGCCGCGGCGTCGCACGGCTGACCGGCCGTCGATCTCGCGCAGCCGCGAGAGCCGGCTGGGCAGGTGGCGCCGCGACGGGAACGGGTGCAGGACGCGCACGCTGCCCGGCACCTCGGTCGAGCGCTGGCGACCGGCCAGGCCCATCGGGCCCAGGGTGCGCACGGTGACGAGGTCGGCCACCCGGTCGCCGCGGCGGGTCGGACGCAGCGGCGTCCGGACGCGGACCCGCTCCCCGCCGCCGACGCGCAGCGGGTGACGGTCGGGCGCAGCCCCGGTCGAGGGCGGCCAGGCATCGCGCACCACGCCACGGACGGTGCGGCGTCCGGGGTTCGTGACGAGCAGGTCGGTGGCGACGGTCTCTCCCAGGCGCACCTGTGCCGGAGTGGTCCGCTCCAGCAGGAGCCGACGTGGGGACGGCGCCAGCGCGACGTCGACGGCTGCGAGCACCGCGACGGTGAGGACCCACAGGGCGACGGTCGACCCGGTCGGCCACCACACGAGCAGGACGGCCCCGGCGAGGACCGACCAGGCGGCTCGGGTCGTCAGCACCACGGACGGGCCCCGGTCACCGTGGGACGGGCACGGAGGAGAGCGCGCTGTCGAGGACGGCGCTGATGCCGACGCCCTCGAGCTCGGCCTCGGGACGCAGCGCGAGGCGGTGGGCCAGGGTGGCGTGCGCGAGCGCCTTGACGTCGTCGGGCGTGACGAACCAGCGGCCGTTGAGCCAGGCCCACGCCCGGCTCGTGGCGAGCAGGGCCGTGGCGCCGCGCGTGCTGACGCCGAGCGAGATCGACGGCGACGTGCGGGTGGCACGTGCGATGTCGACGATGTAGCCCGCGATCTCGGGCGAGACCTCGACCCGTCGCACCGCGGCGGCGCCGGCCTCGAGGTCTGCCCGTCCGGCGACGGCACGGATGCCGGCCGTCGCCAGGTCCCGCGGGTCGAAGCCCGAGGCGTGCCGTCGCAGCACGGCCACCTCGTCCTCTCGCGGCGGGAGCTGGAGCGTCACCTTGAGCAGGAAGCGGTCGAGCTGCGCCTCGGGCAGGGGGTAGGTGCCTTCGTACTCGACGGGGTTCTGCGTGGCCGCGACGAGGAACGGTGTCGGCAGCGGCCGCGGCCGTCCGTCGATGCTGACCTGCCGCTCCTCCATGGCCTCGAGCATTGCCGACTGGGTCTTGGGCGGCGTCCGGTTGATCTCGTCGGCGAGCAGCAGGTTGGTGAAGACCGGCCCCTCGCGGAAGGTGAAGTCGGAGGTGCGGGGGTCCAGCACGAGAGAGCCCGTGACGTCGCCCGGCATGAGGTCGGGCGTGAACTGGACGCGGTTGGTGGTGAGGTCGAGCGCAGCCGCGAGCGAGCGCACGAGCAGCGTCTTGGCGACACCGGGGACGCCTTCGAGCAGCAGGTGTCCGCGGGCCAGCAGCGCGACGATGGCGGCGCTCACGGCGGCGTCCTGACCCACGACGGCCTTGGCGACCTCGGCCCGCACGGCGCCCAGGGCGTGGCGTGCGGCGTCCGACGCGTCGGTGCTCGCGTCGCGGGCGGCATACGGCACGGTGTCTCGCGACGGGTCCGGGATGGGGTCGTGGACGGGGTCGGTGACGCTGTCGGACGGGGACGGCACGGTGGCGTCGACCTCCCTGGTCTGGGGTTCGGGCGTCTGGCTCATGCGGTGCGCACGCTCTCCTCGAGGTCGGCCAGCCCCTGCGAGAGCAGGAGCAGGTCGCGGTCGGTGGTCGGGTCGGGTCCGTCGAGCAGCTGCTCGACGTCGGAACGGGCAACCCCGGACGCCCGGGCCACGGCATCGACGAGGGGGGCGACGGGAGTCGAGCGTGGCAGTCCCAGGCGGTCCGCGAGTCGGGACCGGCTGCCGCCACGCAGGACGCGTGCCGCGAACGGCCGGTCCGCGGCACGGTGGTAGAGCCGTCCTCGGGCCTCGGTGGTCTCGCTGGCCCGGACGACGACGGGCAGCGGCTCGACGACGAGGCGCCCGAGCCGTCGTCCGCGGGCGAGGGCGAAGGCGATGACGGCGGCAGCGAGCAGCCAGCCGGTCGGCCCGAGCCACTCGGGGACGCCCCGCCCCGGGTCCGCGACGTGCTCGCCCGACGGGTCGGTCGCATCGAGGTCCGAGATGCCCGGCACGTACCAGAGCAGGTGCTCGGTGGGCCCCAGGGCGCGCAGGGCCAGAGCGGCGTGGGCGTCGTCGAGCACCTTGCCGTTGCTCAGGGCTCGTGCCGAACCGAGGACGACGGTCTCGGGCGCGTCGTCCTGCGGGGGCAGCACGACCACGGCGCCGGACGGCCCGGAACTCCCCTCACCGGTCCCCGCTCTCCCGGCGGTCCCTGCGGTCGCCTCGGGCGGGAAGCAGAACGTCGCGTCGACGGCCGGGGGTGACAGCGTCGGGTCGTCGAGCGAGCCGTAGCTGCTCCACGTGCCGGACAGCCGGTCGGTCGGGCGCGCGATGCCCGAGGTGCAGTCGGCCGCCAGAGCCGTGTCTCCCCCTCCGGTGACCGTGAGCGGGAGCCGGAGGTCCTGCAGCTCGATGTCGTCGGGCTCGACCAGGACGAGCCGGCGCGTCTGCTCGACCGCCCGCGTCAGCCGTTCGGCGGCGCCGGTGCCGAGGTAGGCGGAGCGGGCCATCACCACCGTCCACCCGTCGCGCGGGCCGGAGCGGTCGAGGGTGCGCTCGACGTCGTCGACGCTGCGCACCACCGACACGTCGACGCCCTGCTGTCGCAGGACCTCGGCCAGGGCGCGGGCTCCGTTGCGGCCGGTGTCCTCGGGGTCGAGCGGCGGCCCGACCGACCGCGGACCGGCGACGAACAGCGTGAGGAGGCCGACCGCAAGGGCCACGGCCAGCACGAGGACGACGACCCGGACCACAGTGCGTCGCCGGCTGCGCGGAGACCGGGGTGGGACGGTCGTGATCCAGGCGGCGAGACCTGGCGTCGGCTCGACTGGTGCCGCCGCCGGGTCGCGGGTCGCGGCGCTCACGGCCCTCCCCCGGTGCTGGCGCCGACGCCGGTCGCGTGCTGGCTCAGCCGATCAGGGTCGCTGCCGGACTCGTTGCCGGACTCGTTGCCGGTCCCGGTTCCCGGGAGCACCGGACGTGTCGAGCGCAGCCGGGAGTCGAGGTCCAGCACGGAGCGGGCGTCGTCGGGCCCGACCGGCGCTCGGCCGTAGACGACCCGGTCGAAGAGGTCCGCCGCGCCCCGCACCTCACGTGATGCTGGCGGGAACACGACGGCGAGCGCCGCGCCGATCTCGTGTGCCGTGCGACCGGGCACGTCGTCGAGCAGCGTGCGCTCGGCGGACGCCGCAGCGACCGCACGGAAGGCGTCGGCGGTCGCCGCGGTGGCGTCGCCTCGGTCGAGAGCGGCCAGCGCGCGGGCCCGGTAGCCGTCCGCGGTCAGGTGCGGGTCGTCGAGGACGCCTCCCGCCTGCGCAGTGCGCGTCACCGTGGGTGTGCGGCGCACCACGACGAGCAGGATGGCGACGACCACGAGAGCGAGCACGACCAGCACGACGGGGAGAGCCCACCCGGGCGTGTCGAGCAGGGGCCCGGAGCCGGACAGCCGCTCCTGGAGCCAGTCGACGATGCGCTGGTACAGGCTGCGGTCGTCGACGTAGGCCGCCGACGCGAGCTCGTGAGCGAGCCAGGAGCGGGCCTGCTCGACGCCGGGGTCGAGCGGCGGGCTCGCGGGAGGCAGCACCGCGTCGATCACGCCACCTGGGCGTCGTGGCCCTGCTGCACCTGCTGGAGCAGGGCCATGTCGAGCCCCTCGTAGCGGATCCGCTGGTCGACGTAGAGCAGCGAGTCCACTCCCGAGCTGAAGGGCGTCGTCAGGACGCTCTGGACGAGGACGGTGCCGGCCTGGAGCAGGACGAAGATCCACGCGGCGCTCGTCAGGGAGTCGCTGGCGAGGTAGCCGACGAGGAAGCCGACGGGCGCCGTGACGACCGAGCCGGCGACGGCGGTCACGACGACGGTGAGCAGGCGGATGCCGAAGATGCGCCAGAAGCCCCGCTTGCGCGTCAGCTGCCAGGAGCGGCGCAGCGCCCGGACCGGGCGCACCCCCTCGAGCACGACGATCGTGACGGCGAAGGCCCACCGCACGCTGAAGAGGATGAAGCCGACGACGCCCACGACGACCGCGACGAAGGTGACGAGGCCGGCACCACCGCCGTCGCCGGTGCCGGTCGCGGACCACGCGGCGACGACGACACCGATGAGGACGGCGAGGAACACGAAGGCGGCGAGGCCGGCCAGCAGCACGACGCCGAGGGCGGGCAGGATCCGCGCGCGCGCAGCCCGTGCGGTCTCGCCGAGGCCGATGCGCCGGCCCTGGACGCCCTGGCCGATGACGACGGCCATGAAGAGGGGCAGCAGCAGCGCCGTGACGTACGTCGCGAGCGCGGGGGCGAACGAGGCGACCTCCCCGGTGAGGAAGGTCGACCCGAGTCCGGAGCCGCCGGCGTACGCGTCCCCCGCGGGGTCGAACATCGGGTCCGAGCCGGCGGCACTCGAGAGGCTCGAGGCGATCCAGAGTCCGATGAGGGTCAGCGGGACGAGGACCACGGCGGTCGTGACGAGCGCGAGGCCGATGGTGGCGGCCGGGTTGCCCCGGACGGCCGTCATGACCCCGCTCCAGATCTCCCCGAGGGTCAGCGGCCGGAGCGGGATGATGCCGGGCTTCGGGGCCAGCTGCGGCGGCGTCCACCCGGGCGGCGGCGTGCCGACGGGCTGACCGGGGGCGGGCGTGGCCTGGGCGCCGGTCGGCACCGGGTAGCCGGTTCCGGGCGCCGACGCGTGGGCGGGACCGGGAGGTGGTGGGGGCGGCGCGTCCGAGGTCGGGACGGCGCCGTGTGTCGGGGCGACCGGCGGCCCCCAGCCTGCGTCGGCGGTCGGGTCCGGGTCGCTCGTCGTCCCCATGGCGACGTCACTCAGTGCGTCGCGGCTCGCGTCGTCCGGTGGCGTCGACGCCCCCGGAGCGGTCCACCCCTGCTGGTCGCTCACAGTCTCCGAACCTCCCTGTCGGTCCGCGGCAATCTACCCCGCCCGGGCGCCTCGCGTGGCCATCGGAGCCGCGGTCGTCGCGTCCGTGTCGCCGGGTGCGCCCGACGGGTCGGCAGCACCTGGGCGCTGTCGACGAGAGTATGCCGTGTGCTGCGTTCCCGCCCGTCCTTCGCTCCCGTGGTCGCCGGGGAGCGCCGGCAGGCGGCAGAGCCGGTCGAGGCACCTCGGCGCGACCGGGACGACGCGTTCACCCGACCGATGGCGGCCACCGGCGGCGACGCCAGTCCTCCCACGTCGCGTGCCCGGTGGGCGGGTCGTCGACGGGTTCGCTGCCGTCGAGCTCCCCCGGTGTGGGGACCTCGATGTGGGCCGCCCACTGGGCGAGCTGCTCGTCCGACATGGGCCAGGTCGTGTGCGGGGCGTCGGCCTGGCGCCGATCGCGTCTGCGGCGCTGCTCGGCCGTGGTGAGCTCGACGTAGTGCAGCTCCACCCTCGCCCCGAGGTCGGCGGCCGCCTGGCGCAGCGCCGACCGCTCGTCGCGCCCCCAGAGGCCGAAGTCGATCACGACGTCGGTGCCGAGCTCGAGCGCCCGCAGCCCGATCTCGATGAGCCGTCCCTCGATGACGTCCGATGCCGACGACGGGTTGTCCTGTCCGTAGAGGGCTTTCATCCACTCGTCCTTCGTCAGGCGAAGCGCCCGGCGCTCGGTCTCGAGACGCCGGGCCGTGGTGGTCTTCCCGGTGCACGGCAGGCCCACCATCAGGAACAGCGTCGGTCTCGTCGTGCCGGCTCGCGCTCGACCCGTCATCGCGGATTCCTTCCCTGCCTCAGGCCGGCCGGCGGAAGTCGGTGACGGCGGGCAGCTCGAGGAAGCCCGCGGACGCGTACGTCGCCACGCCGCCGACGTTGCTGCTCGGTGTGCAGACGATCGCGGCGGAGGCGCCCATCTCCCTCAGGGCTGCTGCGGCGGCGACCGAGATGGCCCTTCCGTGCCCCTGCCCCCGGTGGTCACGGTGCACCCCGAGGGGTTCGAGCAGGCCGGGTCGGCCCAAGCCGGCCGACCACACGGTCACGGCGGCCACCGGCGCGCCGTTGCCGTCGTAGCCGACGAGGCAGCGGGCTCGGCGGTACGGGGATCCGGCGGCCATCACCTGCCACGCGGCCCGGGTGAACGTCGAACGCTCGAACGACGCGCGGTGCACCTCGACCCGGACCGACACCGGGTCCGACGGACTCCCGGAAGGCCCGCCGGTCACCTCGGTCGCGTGGGCCGCGTCGGACGGACCGACGACCTCGACGCGGAGCCCGCTGTCCTCCACCGGGTCGGTGAGGTCGCGACTCAGCGGCGTCCACGACTCGTCCGCGACCCAGCCGGCCGCGACCAGCGCCGCTCGCAGGGCGACGCCGGCGCGCGCTTCCACAAACGCCTCGCCCGGGGGGAGCACCCCTCGGGCCGGGTCGGACAGGTCCGCCAGCAGGCGCGAGGCGAAGGGCTCGTCCTCGTCGACGCTCGGCGAGACACCCAGGCGGACGAGGGTGGGACTGTCCAGAAGGCCCACTGCGACGACCTGCCCGTCACGGCGCCACACCCGCAGGTCCTCGGCCAGCCGGCTCGGGCCGACCTTCCAGTTCCACCCGAGGTCACCGGGGTGCAGCTGGACCGGGGCGCCGGGCCGTTGCCACGAGGCCACCGCCTCGGCGACCTCGTCCAGGGTGTCGACGGTGACGGCCTCGAGGGTGACGGACATGCGGTCATTGAACCCCGGGCCCAGGTCGGCGGCCCAAGGGTTTTCGCGCCGCCGACCCGCGCGTCAGTGCTGGTGGCCGGCGGCGAGCGCCCGCAGCTCGTCCACGGCGGCCGCGGCGTCCTCGGCCCCGTAGACCGCCGACCCGGCGACGAACACGTCGGCCCCGGCCTCGGCGCACTGCTCGATCGTGTCGGCGCTGACGCCGCCGTCGACCTGGATCCAGATCTCGCCGCCGTGACGGCGCACGGCCTCGCGCACCTCGCGCACCTTCGGCATCTGGTCGGCCATGAAGGACTGCCCACCGAAGCCCGGCTCGACGGTCATGACGAGCACCATGTCGAGGTCGGGCAGCAGGTCCTCGTAGGGCGCGAACGCCGTCCCCGGCTTGAGCGCCATAGAGGCGCGTGCCCCGGCGCTGCGGAGCGCCCGAGCCAGCGCTCGGGGGTCGCGCGCGGCCTCGATGTGGAAGGTCACCGACTGGCACCCAGCCTCGGCGTAGGACGGGGCCCACCGGTCGGGGTCCTCGATCATGAGGTGCGCGTCGATCGGGATGGGGCTCACCTTGAGCAGCGCCTCGACGACGGGCAGCCCGAGCGTGAGGTTGGGCACGAAGTGGGCGTCCATGACGTCGACGTGCGCCCAGTCGGCGCCGGAAATGCGCCCCAGCTCCGCCTCGAGGTTGGCGAAGTCGGCGGACAGGATGCTCGGTGAGATCTGCACGCGGACAGCCTAGGGCCGGGCCGGCGCCGTCAGTCGGCGACCTTCGTCCAGACCGACACGTGCGACTCGGACTCGGCGGTGAAGGGCGAGCGGTCCCAGCCGGCCCACCGGTCGCGCAGTCGCAGCCCGGCGATGCGGGCCATGAGGTCGAGCTCCGACGGCCACACGTAGCGGTGCGCCGACGCGGCATACCTCGCGACACGGCGACCGTCGGCGTCCTCCCCCGCCTGCGTGTAGTGGTGCGACACCGACAGCTGGGTCACGACGTCGACGGTGTCGAAGCCGACGTGACGGCTGCCGACGTGGAAGGGCACCGCGGTCTGTCCGGGCGGCATTCGCCGAAGCTGCGGCACGAACACCTCGATGGCGAACGACCCACCGGGAGCGAGCTGTTCGGCGACGGTGCGGAAGCACTGCACCTGCTCGTCCTGGCTCAGCAGGTTGGTGATGGTGTTGTAGACGAGATAGGCCAGTGCGTACCCGCTGCCGACCCTCGTCGTCGCCATGTCCCCGATGGTCACCGGCAGCCGGTCGCCTCCGGGCTTGCGTCGCAGCTCGGCGACCATCGCCTCCGAGAAGTCGATGCCGTGCACCTCGACGCCGCGGTCGGCGAGCGGGAGCGCCACCCTGCCGGTGCCGATGGCGAGCTCGAGCGCCGGGCCGTCGCCCGCGAGCTCCTCGAGCACGTCCACGGTGGGCCCGAGCGCGTCGGGCCCGAACATGTGGGCCGAGCCGGCGTCGTACGTCGGGGCGACGCGCTCGTCGAAGGGGCTGGGCTGGAGGTCACCGGTCGCGTATGCCGTCACGCCCCCACCCTGCCCACGGGTCCGTCCGTGCGCGAACGGTTTTCACGCCGGCGCACGACCGGCGTTGGCGCCCTCGTGCCCTACAGCTTGCGCAGCAGGGCGAAGAACATCGCGTCGGTGCCGTGGACGTGGGGCCAGAGCTGGACGTAGGGACCCTCGCCCAGCCCGGGGGGCTCGCGGCCGGAGGCGTCGACGAAGTAGGGCCGGGCGTCGACGAGCTCGACGTCGGCGCGGCGCTTGAGGATGTCGGAGACGACGAAGCGGGTCTCGTTGAGGTGGGGGCTGCAGGTCGCGTAGCCGACGAGACCCCCGGCCGCCGTCGCGTCGATGCCGGAGGTGAGCAGCTCGCGCTGGAGGCCGGCGAGGGCCGCGACGTCGTCGGGCCCGCGGCGCCACCGCGCCTCCGGACGGCGACGGAGCGCGCCCAGCCCGGTGCAGGGCGCGTCGATGAGCACGCGGCTGAATCCACCGGGCTCGAGCTCGCCGAGGTCACGCCCGTCGCCGTGGCGGACCTTGAGGCTCGTGTCGAGCTCCCGGGCCTCGGCGCGGGCCGCGGCCAGCGTCTGCCACACCAGGTCGGCACGGTGCTCGCTGATCTCGTTGGCCACGAACGGGATCCGTCGCTGGATGGCAAGCGCTGCGAGCAGCCCGGCCTTGCCGCCGGGACCGGCGCAGAGGTCGAGCCAGCGCTCGTGGCGGGCAGCCTCGCCGACGGTCTCGGCAGCCGCGAGCGCGAGGACGAGCAGCTGCGAGCCCTCGTCCTGCACGGCGGCACGACCGTCGCGGACCGCTTCGATGGCGCCCGGGTCACCCTCGGGGAGCGTCGCCCCGACCGGGCTGAGCCCGGAGCGGTCGGCGCCCGCGTCTTCGAGCTCGTCCACCGAGGCGAGGCCGGGCCGCGCGACGAGCGAGACCTTGGCCGGGGCGTTGTCGCTCTCGAGCAGCGCCGTCAAGGCGTCCTCGACATCGGCCGGGCCGGCCGTGCCGTGGCCGATGAGCGCTGCTCGCAGCGCCTTGGCGATCCAGACCGGGTGCGAGGTGCGCAGGGCCAGGCGCTCGACGGGGTCGCTGACTCCTTCGGTGACGAGCTCGGTCCAGGCGTCGGGCTCGCGCTCGCTGATGCGTCGCATCACGGCGTTGACGAAGCCGGCGGCCCCGGCACCGTTGACCTGGCGGGCCAGGGCGACGGTCTCGTCGACCGCAGCATGGGTGGGCACGCGCATGCCGAGGACCTGGTGGGCACCCAGGCGCAGGGTGTCGAGCACGTTGGCGTCGATCTTGTCGACGGGCCGGCCCGCAGCCGAGGCGATGATCGCGTCGTAGAGGCCGGAGAGTCGCGTCGCGCCGTAGACGAGCTCGGTGGCGAAGCCCGCGTCACGGCCGCTGATCCGCTTGTCGCGCAAGAGCTTCGGCAGCGCGAGGTTGGCATAGGCGCCGTCGGCGATCTCGCGCATCGCGGTGTAGGCGGCGAGCCTCGTCGGGTCGGTGCGCCGGGCGCGCTCGGACGGGCGCTGCTCGGAGCGGTGGCGCGCCGAGCGCTCGCGCGCGGGCGGCCGCTGGCGCTCGCCCCGACGCCCGTCGCCCGTCGGGCGCTCTGCGGGGCCGCCCCCGTGTCGCTCGTCACTCATCGCCGACCCGCTCCCCCGCCTCGATACGTGTGCCGCGTGCCCAGTCGGCTGCCGGCATCGGCTTCTTGCCGTGCGGCTGGACCGTGCCGAGACGGACCGGAGCCGTGCCCGTCCCGACGAAGACGGCCTTCTTCGTGACGACCAGGTCGCCGGCGGCGGGCGGCGCCTCGAGCGGCAGGTCACCGGTCGACGCGATCGTCACGGGCGAGACCTTGAGCCGCTCACCGCGGAACGTCGTCCAGGCGCCGGGCGCCGGGGTGCAGCCGCGCACCAGGCGGTCGACGGCGGTCGCCGGCCGCGACCAGGTGATCCGCGCGTCGTCGACCTCGATCTTCGGCGCGAGGGAGACCCCCTCGGCCGGTTGGGGCACCGCCACGAGGTCGCCGGACTCGAGCCCGTCGAGGGTGGCGACGAGCAGCCCCGCCCCGGCGGTGGCGAGGCGCTCCAGCAGGTCGCCCGCCGTGTCGGTCGGACGGATCGTCTCGGTCATGACGCCGAGGACGGGACCGGTGTCCAGGCCGCGCTCGATGACGAAGGTCGAGGCGCCGGTCATCTCGTCGCCCGCCATGATCGCGTGCTGCACCGGAGCCGCACCGCGCCACGCCGGCAGCAGCGAGAAGTGCAGGTTGACCCAGCCGAGACGCGGGATCGTCAGCGCGGACTCGGGGATGAGGTTGCCGTAGGCCACGACGGGGCACGCGTCGGGCGCCAGGGCGCGCAGCGCGTCGAGGAAGTCGGTGTCCCTGACGCGGGCGGGGGTCAGGACGGGCAGGCCCAGCTCCTCGGCCCGGCGCCGCACGGGTGAGGCCTCGAGCCGACGGCCCCGACCGGCGGGGGCGTCGGGACGGGTCACGACCCCGACGAGCTCGTGACCGGACGCGGCGATCGCGTCGAGGCTGGGCACCGCCGCCTCGGGGGTGCCTGCGAAGACGACTCTCATGTCACATCGCCCGGCCGAAGGTGGAGTGCGGGCTGATGCGCACCTCGGGCGGGTTGTCGGCGAACCACTCGGCCTCGCGGATGGCGCGCATCGCCTCGCGACGCGCCTCCGGGTCGAGCCGGTCGACGAAGAGGACGCCGTCGAGGTGGTCGGTCTCGTGCTGGACGCACCGGGCGAGCAGCTGGGTGCCCTCGAGCACCACGGGCTCTCCCCACATGTTCTGCCCCTTGGCGACGACCGACAGCGCCCGCTTCGTGTCGAACGCGAGCCCCGGGATCGACAGGCAGCCCTCCGGGCCGTCCTGCTCGTCGTCCGACAGGTCGAGGACGGGGTTGACGAGGTGTCCGAGCACCCCGTCGACCCAGTAGGTGAAGACCCGCAGGCCGACCCCGATCTGCGGGGCGGCCAGCCCCGCACCGGGTGCGTCGAGCATGGTGTCCTCGAGGTCCTTGACGAGGACGCGCAGCTGCTTGTCGAAGTCGGTGACCTCGGCGGCCTCGGTCCGCAGGACCGGGTCACCGAAGAGTCGGATGTCCTTGATCGACACAGGTCTCCAGGGGTGGGTGGAAGGCGGTGGGGCGCCGCCAGTCTAGGACCGCGACGTCGCGTCGGCCGCCGCGCCGGTGCTCACGGGGTCCTCGCTGCTGCGTCCGAGCTCGCGCACCGAGCGCGACAGCAGGGCCGTGAGCGAGATGGCGACGTAGACGCCGGCGCTGACGAGCATCAGCGTCTCGACGTCCACGGTCGTGGCGAGCCACCCGTAGATGAAGGTCCCGACGGGGATGGCCACGAACGAGCCCAGCGCGTCGTAGCTCGAGACCCGCGAGAGCACCGAGACCGGGATGTGCTCGTGCAGCGCCGTGCTCCAGCCGACGCCGAAGACCTCGACGGCGGCTCCGGCGAGGAAGAAGCCCACGGCGACGGGCACCACCGCCGGGGCGACACCGAGCAGCACCATGGGGACCGCCAGCACGCAGATGGCGAGCATCCCCACCCGCAGCGGGTGTCGCAGCCGCAGCCTGAGCATGACGAGCGTCATGAGCACGGTGCCGACGGCCTCGGCGCTCAGCACGAGCCCCCACCCGGCCTCGCCGATCGATGCGGTGGACTTCGCGACGAGCGGCCCCAGCACTCCTATGACACCCGAGTGGATGGCGTTGGTGAGCCCGAAGGCCAGCACGATGACCCACAGCCACTCGCGCCGGGTGAACTCTCCCCAGCCCTCACGCAGCTCGCGGACCATCGAGGTCCGTGGGGCGCGCGGCTCCGCGGAACGGCGCGCCAGACCGACGCGGGTCAGGCACACGGCCGCGACGGCATACGTCAGCGCGTCGACGGCGAGCGCCCAGCCGGGCCCGACGCTCACCACGAGGAGGCCCGCGACGGCCGGCCCGACGACCGAGAGGCCGCTCCGGCTGAACGACAGCAGCGCGTTGGCCTGCTGCAGGCGCGACCGGTCGACGACGAGCGGGACGACTCCCATGATGGCCGGCAGCGTGAAGGCCGAGACGGCGCCGTTGACGCCCTCGATGACGGTCAGCTGGGTCAGCGTGGCGTCGCCGCTGATGATGAGGTACGCGGCGAGCGCTTGTGTGAGGCACGTCAGCAGGTGCGAGACCTGGAGCACGACGATCCGCGAGAAGCGGTCGGCGACGACGCCTCCGACGAGCAGGAAGACGACCATCGTCAGGGTGCGCACGCCGAGCACCTGGGCGAGCGCGCCTGCGGACTGGTCGATGTGCAGCACCGCGAAGGCGAGCGCGACCGGGACCATCACGGACCCGGCGGTCGAGACGGTGCGAGCGGTGAAGTACCACGCGAAGCGGCGGTCCGACAGCGCCCCGAGCGAGTCCTTGGCCCTCATCGGGTGCCGCCCTTCGGGTCGGCCATCCGGAACGCCGCGACCGACAGGTTCGCCCGGACGGTCCCCTCGGTCCGCGGCGGGCGGGCGCTCGCGTGCAGCAGCCCGCTCGCCTCGGCGAGCAGGTCGAACACCCGCTCCCACACCTCCGGCTCGACCCACAGCTCCGCGTCGGTGAACTGGCCCCTCGCCCGCCCCGGCTGCCGCTCGCGCTCGGCGTAGCGGCGTGGGATGGCGTCGGCGAGCACGCGTGCGTAGGCCAGGCTCTCGTCGTCGCTCGATGTGCCGCCACCCTTCGGCCGCTCGGCGTCCCAGACGTGCCGGTACTTCTTGGCCTTGCCGCCGCGCACCGTCTCCTCAGCGGCCACCTCGAGCAGGCCCGCCGCGTGGAGCAGGCGCAGGTGGTAGCTCGCGTTGGCCTGGGTGATGTCGAGCTCGCGCGCGACCTCGGCGGCGCTCAGCTCCGCGCCGGTCAGCAGCGAGAGCATCTGCAGCCGCAGCGGGTGGGCCGTGGCGCGGAGCTCGCTGATCCGCCCTTCCTCCAAAGACATGTTTGGGAGTATGCCGCCCGGCCGACTTGACCGTCAAGCACTCCTTTGGAGGTCGAGGGATGAAGCGGGGCGAGGTTGGGTGCGGGGGTGCGGGCGGCCGGGCCGATGAGCGGTCAGGCGGTGGTGCGCTCGACGTCGAAGGTGAAGCCTTGGGCACGGAGCCGCTCGACGAGCACCTCACCGAGCGCGGTGGCGGGCGTACAGACCCCGGCGCGTCGCGGCAGGCCCTCGGCGAGGGCGAGGGCGAGCACCGTCTCGCCGAGCATGACGGCCGTGCCGCCGTAGCCGGGGTCGTAGTCGGCCCCGACCTTGGTGCGGTAGCGCGCGCCCGTCGTGGTCGTCGTGCGGATCTCGAGCCGGAAGCGTCCGGCGGCCTGCGTCTCGACGCTGGGGCCCTCACCGGGCTGGGGCAGGAAGCGGTCGATGACGGCCCGGGTGGGCCGGAAGGCCATGCCGGCGAGGACGCCGCCGAGGCCGACGGCCATCCCACCGGCGAGGACCGGCGACATCGGTCCGGAGCCGAAGTCCGTCGCCTCGCGGTAGCTCAGGTCCCGCCCGTAGGACCAGTCGGTCAGCGTGTTGGACAGGCGCACGATGCGGGTGTTGAACGCCGCCATGACGAACGGTCCGGACCAGCGCCCCGTCTCGGCGTCGCGGTCGACCGGCACGAGCCGGCGCAGGCGGTCCAGCACCCCCGTCGGCCGCTTCCTCCCGGAGCTGGGCTCCTCACCGCGGCGCGGGCTCAGGGCGTAGGTGTCGCCGAGCACCCGGCGTGCGTCCGCGTCGGCGCGGGCCGTGATCGCCTGCTGCCGCGCGGAGTCGACGGTGCCCCCGGAGAAGCCGCCCTTGAGCGACCGGACGAGCAGGGTCGTCTCGGCGAGCGTGCCCTCACCGTCGGCGGCGACCTGCTGCGCCGTGACGAGGACACCGAGGTCGGAGGGGATGGAGTCGAAGCCGCACGCGTGGACGATGGCCGCGCCAGTCTCCCGCGCTGCGGCGTCGAGCTCGTCGAGGGACCACCGGACGAAGAGCAGCTCACCGGTCAGGTCGGCGTAGTGCGTGCCCGACTCGGCGCAGGCCCGCGCGACGTCCTTGCCGTGGGTGGCGTAGGGCCCGACCGTCGTGGCGAGGACACGGGTGCGGGCGGCCAGGGCTCGCAGGCCCGGTGCGTCGGTCGCGTCGACCGCGACGAGCTCCCACGACGACGCCGCCGCGCCGAGCTCGGCACGCAGCGCCTCGAGCTTGGGCCGTGAGCGGCCGGCGAGGGCGATCCGCACGCCGGTGCCGGCGTGACGGGCGAGGTGGGCAGCGGTGAGGGCCCCGACGAAGCCGGTGGCGCCGTACAGGACGATGTCGAGCTCGCGATCGGGCATGCGGTCACTCTGCCACGCGAGCACCGATGCAGGCCGAGGCGCTCAGAACATGTCGAGCGGGTCGACCCGCACCGCCACGACCTCGGGCTCCTTGCGCGCCGACCGGAACGCCTTGAGCGCCAGCAGGGCCCGCGTCAGCGACTCGGTCCCCGACGCCGGGACGCGGACGAGGACGTGGTGGTCGGCAACGGAGCGCTCGGGCTCGCCGTCGGCAGGCGGACGACGAGGCGGACCCCCACCGGCAGAGAGCCGGACGGGCCCCAGCACCTGGGCGGCTGCCGGGAGGTCAGCCTGCTCGAGGGCCTCCTCGAGGGCGCGCCGACCACCTGTCAGCTGCGCCACCCGCACGGCCGGCGGCAGGCCGAGCTCGCGCCGTTCGGACAGCTCTCGCGCGGCGAGCCACGCCGGGTCCCACCGCACGAGCGCCTCGACCGCGGGCAGCGCCACCGCCTCCGGGGCACCGCTCAGCACCACGGCACGACCCTCCCGGGCGAGGGCCGCGGCAGCCAACCAGCGTCGGAGGGCCTCGAGCGGGGCGTCCAGCGTGGGCAGGTCGAGGCTGGCCCACGCGTCGAGCAGCAGCACCGCGGTGTAGCCACCCTCGGCGACCGGCTCGGCGCCGGGGGTGGCGATGACGAGGGACGGCTCGCGTCCGACGGTGGCCAGCACCTCACCCGAACCAGAGGTGTGGACCGGGAAGCCGGGGAAGGCGCGGCCGATCTCCTCGGCGGTGCGACGGGCGCCGGTGATCGACGAGCGCAGGCGACGGGAGCCGCAGTGCTCGCACTCGAAGCCCTGGCCGGCGAGCACGAGTCCGCACCACCGGCAGGCGGGAGCGGTCCCCGCGGCTCCGAGGGCCACCGGCCCCTGACAGCGCGCGCACCGCACCGGCGCGCGACACTCGGCGCAGCTGAGCGACGGCAGGTAGCCGCGACGCGGCACCTGCACGAGCACCGGACCGTCGACGAGGGCGTCCTTGGCCACGCGCCAGGCCCGCGACGGGATGTGCGCCCGGGCCGCCGGGCCGTCGCGCTCCTCGTCGAGACCCTCGCCGGCGATGGTGACCCGAGGGGCCGCCGCCCGCAGCAGGGCCGGCTCCGCCTCGACCGGCACGAGCGCCCCGGCCTCGACCTCGACCTGCACCCGCAGGCTGCGTCCGAAGCCACCCGCGAGCAGGGCGGCCCCGGTGGCGGCGGCTCTCAGGCCGAGGACGACCCCGACGTGGTGGTAGGGGGCACGGGGCTCGGCGAGCAGGTCGTCGCCGTCGTCCCACCATGCGACGAGTCCGAGGTCGTGCACCGGCGCGAAGGCAGCCGCGCGCGTGCCGATGACGACCTTGACGTGCCCCCGCAGCACCTTGAGCCACGCGGTGTATCTCGCCTGGGGACCCTGGTCGGCCGTGAGCCGCACGTGCCGGCCCTTGCCGAGCACGGCGGTCAGTGCCTCGTCGAGCCCGTCGACGTCGCGATGGTCGGGCACGACGACGAGGGCGCCGCGGCCGGCGGACAGCGCCGTGGCGGCCGCGACGGCCAGGGCGGCCGGCCAGTCCGCGTCGCCGCGGCGTCCCGGCAGAGCCGCCCACGCGGCGGCCGGGCCCTCCCCCGCTGCGACCCGGCGCAGCCACGCCGGGCCCGCGGGGTAGGCGTTCCACGGTCCCGGCTCCGGCGGCGGGAGCTCCTCCGACGCCGGCACCTCCAGGGCGAGGTTGCGCTCGGCCGTGGCGTGGCGCTTCGGGACGGCCAGGCGCAGCACGTCGCTGAGCGTGCCGGCATACCGGTCGGCGACGGCGCGGCACAGGGCGAGGACCTCGGGTGTCAGCACCGGCTCGGCACTGACGACGCGGCGCAGCGGCGTCAGCCGGCCGTCGTGCTGGGGCTGCTCTCGGCGCTCGACCACGAAGCCGTCGAGCTCACGGCCCGAGAAGCGCACGCGGACCCGCGCCCCCGGCACCGCGTCGGCGTCGAGCTCGTCGGGGACGGCGTACTCGAAGACGCGGTCGAGGTGGGCGAGGGGCGTCTCGACGACGACAGCAGCGACCGGCCCCGGGGCCGGTCGCTGCGTGCTCTCGTCGTTGTCGTCGCCCACGGGGGCGAACCTATCCTCAGCCGGAGACGGCGTTGCGCAGGGCCTCGACGCGGTCGGTGCGCTCCCACGTGAAGGGGTTCTCCACGCCGTCGGCCTTGGTACGGCCGAAGTGGCCGTAGGCGGCCGTCGGCCGGTAGATCGGGCGCAGCAGGTCGAGCGCGTCGACGATCGCCGCAGGACGCAGGTCGAAGACGTCGCCGATGGCCTGCTGGATCTTGTCGACCGGGACCGTCTCGGTGCCGAACGTCTCGATGTAGAGGCCGACGGGCTGGGCCTTGCCGATGGCGTAGGCGATCTGGACCTCGCAGCGGCGGGCGAGGCCCGCGGCGACGACGTTCTTGGCGACCCAGCGCATGGCGTAGGCGGCCGAGCGGTCGACCTTGCTCGGGTCCTTGCCGGAGAAGGCACCGCCGCCGTGACGGGCCATGCCGCCGTAGGTGTCGACGATGATCTTGCGGCCGGTCAGGCCCGCGTCGCCCATCGGGCCACCGATCTCGAAGCGACCGGTCGGGTTGATGAGCGCGCGGTAGCTGCTGACGTCGAGGTCGGTGCCGCTGTCGCGCAGCTCGGCGAGCACGGGCTCGATGACGTGGGCGCGGATGTCGGGCTCGAGCATGCCGTCGAGCGAGACGTCGGGCGCGTGCTGGGTCGAGAGGACCACGGTGTCGAGCGAGACGGCCTTGTCACCCTCGTAGGCGATCGTGACCTGGGTCTTGCCGTCGGGGCGCAGGTAGGCGAGCTCCTCGCTCTTGCGCACCTGCGTCAGCCGCTCGGAGAGGCGGTGCGCGAGGAAGATCGGCAGCGGCATGAGCTCGGCGGTGTCGTCGCAGGCGTAGCCGAACATCAGGCCCTGGTCGCCGGCGCCCTGCTTGTCGAGCAGGTCACCGACCTCGCCGGAGCGGTGCTCGTGGGCGGTGTCGACGCCCTGGGCGATGTCGGGCGACTGCGCGCCGATGGAGATCGAGACGCCGCAGGTGCGGCCGTCGAAGCCCTTCTGCGAGCCGTCGTAGCCCACCTCGAGGATGGTCTCGCGCACGATCCGGGGGATCTCGACGTAGGCCGTCGTCGACACCTCGCCGGCGACGTGGACGAGACCGGTCGTCACCATCGTCTCGACGGCGACGCGCGCCTGCGGGTCGTCCGCCAGGAGGGCGTCGAGGATCGAGTCGCTGATCTGGTCGCAGATCTTGTCCGGGTGTCCCTCGGTGACGGACTCGGACGTGAACAGACGTGCGGACACTTGCTCTCCCTCGGTCGGGTGCGGGGTTGGTGCGGGTGGTTCGGCGGCCCGTGGGCTGCGGATGGCAGGCCACGTTGGGGCGAGAGTCTAGTGCTCAGTCCAGCAGGGGCGAGATGGCGTCCCAGAGCGCGTCGGCCACGACGTCCTTGGACGCCGGACCGATGGTCGTCGCGCCGTCGGACGAGCGGTGCAGCAGGTGGACCGTCGTGTCGTCCTTGCCGAACGTCAGGTCGGCGCCGACCTCGTTGACCACCTGCAGGTCGCTGCCCTTGCGGGCGAACTTGGCGCGGGCGTGGTCCATGACCGAGCCGTGGGCGTCGCCGGTCTCGGCGGCGAAGCTCACGATGAAGGGCGAGGTCGCCCCCCTGGCCTCGCGCGCCGCCACGAGCCCGCGGACGATGTCGGGGTTCTCGACGAGGTCGACGCGCAGGCCCGCGTCGGGGTCGGTCGACTTCTTGATCTTGCTGTCGCTGACGGAGGCGGGCCGGAAGTCGGCCGGGGCCGCGGCCATGACGACGACGTCGGCGCCGCTCGCTGCGTCCTCGACCTCACGCTGGAGCTCCAGGGTGGTCTCGACGCGCACGACGTCGATGCGGTCGGGGACGGGCACCGACACGTTGGCGGCCACGAGGGTGACCTTGGCGCCGCGCTCGGCCGCGGCGCGGGCGATGGCCACGCCCTGCTTGCCCGACGAGCGGTTGCCGAGGTAGCGCACGGGGTCGAGCGGCTCACGCGTGCCGCCGGCCGACACGACGACCCGGCGGCCCTCGAGGTCGCGTGCTCGTGCCCCGGACGCAACGGGGGCGTCACCCGACACGATGGCCAGGCACGCGGCATACAACGCCTCGGGCTCGGGGAGGCGGCCGGCCCCGGTGTCCTTGCCCGTCAGGCGGCCCACGGCCGGGTCGATGACGTGCGCACCGCGCGAGCGCAGCGTCGCCACGTTGGCCTGCGTGGCCGGGTGCTCCCACATCTCGGTGTGCATCGCCGGCGCGAACGCGACCGGGCACCGCGCCGTCAGCAGCGTGTTGGTCAGCAGGTCGTCCGCCAGGCCGTGGGCGGCCTTGGCCAGGACGTCCGCCGTGGCGGGGGCGACGACGACGAGGTCGGCCGACTGGCCGATGCGCACGTGCGGCACCTCGTGGACCGAGGTCCACACGTCGGTGCTGACCGGCTTGCCCGACAGGGCCGACCAGGTCGGCGCCCCGACGAAGTTGAGCGCCGCCGCCGTGGGAACGACCGTCACGTCGTGCCCGTGCTCGGTGAAGAGCCGGAGCAGCGAGCACGCCTTGTAGGCGGCGATGCCGCCACTCACCCCGAGCACGACGCGCATCGGCTGCCCTGGCCTCGTCGTGGTGCTCAGGCCTCGGTCGGCGTCGAGGTCAGCAGCCCCTCGTTGATCTCGCGCAGCGCGATCGACAGCGGCTTCTCGTGGACCTCGGTCTCGACGAGCGGGCCGACGTAGTCGAGCAGGCCCTCCTGCAGCTGGGAGTAGTAGGCGTTGATCTGGCGCGCGCGCTTGGCGGAGTAGATGACGAGCGCGTACTTCGAGTCGGCAACGGTCAGGAGGTCGTCGATCGGCGGGTTGGTGATGCCGATGGGAGCAGCCTGGGTACCGGACACAGTGATCTCGTTTCGTTGGTTTCAGCGTGCGTGTGGTGTGCGCCGAGCCGCCGCGGGCACAGCGGTCGTATGCCGTGGGCCGGCACACATCAGGTCGGGACTCACCGGTCGGCGCGTCCCGATCTCATCAATGATACGAGTTCTTCGCTGGCCCGACGAACATCGTCGTTGACGACGACCTCGTCGAACTCGCTCTGCGCGGCCAGCTCGGCGCGGGCCGTGTCCAGCCGACGCTCCCGCTCGGCCTCGCCCTCGGTGCCGCGGCCGACGAGACGGCGCACCAGCTCGTCCCAGCTCGGCGGCGCGAGGAAGACGAACAGGGCGTCCGGCCACGTCTCGCGCACCTGACGGGCACCCTGCAGGTCGATCTCGAGCAGGGCGTCGCGGCCGCTGGCGATGATCCGCTCGACCGGTCCGCGCGGGGTGCCGTACTTGGCCGCGCCGTGGACGACGGCGTGCTCGAGGAACTGGCCCGCCTCGACGAGCCGGTCGAACTCGTGGTCCTCGACGAAGTGGTAGTGCACCCCGTCGACCTCGCCGGGCCGGGGCCTGCGGGTCGTCATCGAGACCGAGAACCACACGGCCGGGAAGTGGGTGCGGACGTACTCCGCGATCGTGCCCTTGCCCACGGCGGTCGGGCCGGCCAGGACGGTGAGCCGACCCCGCGGACGCTCCATCGGCTCCATCGGCTCCTGCGGCGGCTGGGGGGCAGAGGTCGCGTCTGCCGCCATCACGGCTTCTCGAAGCGGTGCAGCAGCGCCGCGACCTGGTTGGCCCCGAGGCCGCGGACACGGCGGGACTCGGCGATCCCGACCTCGGCCATGATGGCCTTGGCCCGCACACGACCGACACCGGGCATCGACTCGAGCAGCTCGGTGACCTTCATCTTGCCGATGACGGCGTCGACCTTGCCGTCCTCGAGGACCTCGGCGAGCGAGCCGCTGGAGTACTTGAGCCGGTTCTTGACCGCGGCCCGCTCCCGACGTGCGGCGGCAGCCTTCTCGAGTGCTGCGGCCCGTTGCTCGGGGGTGAGCGGTGGAAGCGCCACGGTCTTCGGTCTCCTTGCTGCCTTCGGGTGCGCCCCGCGCCCCCGTCGTGTTCACGTCTCGTCCTTGTCCTCGCCCGAACCTAGCGATCGGGCGAGGGCCGCCGCAACGCGGGGCCGCTGCGACGGCGCGCCGTTCGGGTGTCCGTGCGACGTCCGGGTGGCATCCAGGGTCCGTCGAGCCGCGGTCAGCGCGACAGGTCGACCTGGCACGTCTCCTTGGCGTGGACCTCGATGCGCTTGGCCGAGGCCTCGAAGCCCTGAAGCTGCTTCGTCAGGCTGGCGAGGTCGGGGTTGGCCACGGTGAACTTCTGCACGAGGGTGTGCAGCGAGGCCCAGTCGGGCTTCACCTCGTCGGGGGCGCTCGCCTCGACCTCGGCCACGGAGGCGGCGAAGCGCGAGGCGGCCGCGGGGTCCTTGAGGGGCGCGATGCCGCCCTTCCAGTCGGCCTGCACCGAGCGGAGCACGTCGCAGTACGACCCGGACGACGACGAGCAGCCTGCGAGGGTCGTCCCCGAGAGGAGCAGCGCGACGAGCACCTGGGCGCCCCTGCCCCTGCTGGTCGTCGACATGCCCACCACCGTATGCCGTGTGCTCGGCGCCGTCCTGCGAGTTCACCGAAAGCTCGTGGCCCCGCCGACGCCATCCGCGGCCGCCTGAGGGGCAGTCAGCCCGGCCCGGTCGGCTCGGCGCAGCGAGCCCTGGCGCCTCAGGCCCGGAGCGACTCGAGGACGCGCTCGGTCTGCGCGACGAGGCGGGCGGCGTCCGGGCCCGCCGAGAGGATCTCGCGGCTCGACGCGGCCAGCACCTGGGCCCGGGCCGCCCCGAAGGTCGCGGCGAGCGACTCGACGGTCCCGCCCTGGGCCCCGAAGCCGGGAGCCAGCACGGGAGTCGCGGCCTCGACGAGGTCGAGCCCGAGGTCGTCGACCGCGGTGCCGACGGTCGCACCGATGACGAGCCCGATGCTGCCGAGCTCTCCCCTGCCGCGGGCGGGCGCGTTGTCGGCACCGGCACCGTGCACGATCGAGGCGGCGACCGACTCGTCGTCCCGGACGGCGTGCTGGACGGAGGCGCCCTCGGGGTTGGAGGTGAGGGCGAGCACGAAGAGGCCGCGCCCGCACTGCTCCGCCAGGTCGATGGCCGGGCGCAGCGACTCGTAGCCCAGGTAGGGGCTCACGGTGAGGGCGTCCGGCGGCGCCACGGCATACGGCCCCAGGTAGGCCTCGGCGTAGGCGGCCATCGTCGAGCCGATGTCACCGCGCTTGGCGTCGAGGATCGTGAGGGTCCCTGCCTCGCGCAGCTCGGTCAGCACCCGCTCGAGGACGGCGAGCCCCTTGCTGCCGAAGACCTCGAAGAAGGCCGACTGCGGCTTGACGGCCGCGACCCTGCCGGCGAAGGCCTCGACGCAGGTCAGCGCGAACCGCTCCAGCCCGCCGAGGTCGTAGGGCAGGCCCCACGACTCGACGAGCGCCCGGTGCGGGTCGATCCCGGCGCACAGCGGCCCGTGGGCCGTCATGGCGTCCTGCAGGCGGGCCCCGAAGGCCTGGGTCATCGTCGGTCTCCTCCGTGGTGTGGTCTGGTCAGCGGCCGTGCGCCACGGCGACGGCGTCGGTGAAGCGCTCGAAGCCCTTCGCCGAGAGCAGCTCGCAGAGCTCGCGCAGCACCCGCACCGGCGCGGACGGGTCGTTGAAGACCGCGGTGCCGACCTGGATCGCGCTCGCACCCGCGGCGACGAGCTCGAGGGCGTCGCGTCCGGTGCGCACTCCCCCGACGCCGATGATCGGCACCGTCGGCAGACGGCCTTCGAACATCGCCTGACGCACCTGCCAGATCGCCCGCACGGCCACGGGACGGATGCCGGGCCCGGAGAGCCCGCCCGTCACGCCGCCGAGCTGCGGGCGCATGCGGTCGGTGTCGATGACCATGCCGAGCAGGGTGTTGATCATCGTCAGGCCGTCGGCCCCGGCCTCGACGCAGGCGGAGGCGATGGCGGTGATGTCGCTGACGTCGGGGCTGAGCTTGGCGAAGACCGGCAGGTCGCGGGGCAGCTGCTCGCGCACCCGGGCGATGACGTCGGCCGAGGCCATCGGGTCACAGGCGAAGACGAGGCCGCGGTTGGCGACGTTGGGACAGGAGATGTTGACCTCGACGCCGACGACCGCGTCGAAGGCCTCGCTCTCCCGCAGCGTCGTCGCGACGTGGGCGTACTCCGCGCTCGAGCTGCCCGCGATCGAGGGCAGCACCCTCGCCCCGACCGACTTGAGCCAGGGCAGGTCGTCGTCGACGAACGCGTCGATGCCGGGGCCCTGCAGGCCGATCGAGTTGAGCATGCCCGAGGGGGTCTCGGCCATGCGCGGGGTCCCGCGGCCGGACCGGGGGTCGGCCATGACCGACTTGGTGACGAAGGCGCCGAGGTCGGCGACGTCGAAGAAGCGGTGCAGCTCCCTGCCGTTCGCGGCGCAGCCGGAGGCGGTCATGAGCGGGTTCGGGAGACGGTGGCCGCCCCCGAGGTCGACCGAGAGGTCTAGGGCGTGGTCGACGGCGTGGTCGAGGGTGGTGTCGACGGCGTGGGCGACGGGCAGGTCGACCATCAGTGACCACCCACCTTCGGGGCACCGACCGCGTCGTCGGGCACCCGGGCGTGGCCTCCGTCGAAGGCGTCCCAGCGCACGGCGTCACCGCGGAAGACGGGTCCCTCGACGCACGAGCGCACCATGCGGGTCCGGCCGTCGGAGCCGACGACCGGCATGACGCAGGTCATGCACACCCCGACGCCGCACGCCATCGACTCCTCCACGGCGACCTGGGCCACCGCGCCGTGAGCCTGCGCGACGCGGGTGATCGACTCGAGCATTCCCATGGGCCCGCAGCCGTAGACGACTCCGGCACGGGTGCGGTCGATGATCTCGGGCAGCGGGTCGCTGACCCAGCCCTTGTGTCCTGCGGACCCGTCGTCGGTGGTGACGGTGACGCCGTCGCTGCTGCGGCGGGCCTCGACGACGCCGAAGAGCTTGTCCTCGCTCGCGGCGCCGAGCACCATCTCGACGTGGCAGCCCCGCTCGCGCAGCTCGCCGGCGAGCCAGAAGAGCGGAGCGCTGCCGTAGCCGCCGCCGACGAGGACGCACGCGACGGGTTCGGTCGGGAGCGGGAAGGCCTTCCCGAGCGGCCCGACGACGTCGATCGTGTCGTGCGGCGCCCGCTCGACGATCCAGCGGGTGCCGACGCCGACGGCGGACACGACGATCTCGACGGTGCCGCCGTACGTGCCGCTGGGGCTGACCTTGTGGATCGAGAACGAGCGCCGGAGCAGCGTGCCCGACGTCTCGCCGCCGACGGCGAGGGCGACGAACTGGCCGGGCCGGGCGAGCTCGGCCACGCCGGGGGCGACGAGGGTGATGTGCTGGTACGCGCCGACCCGACGCGTCGCGATGACCTCCGCCACCTCCTGGGTGACCCGGGCCCGCAGGGAGCGCTCGCTCATGCGGTGGCTCCCGTCGCGACCAGCGCCTCACGCCGACCGTAGAGGTCGAGGTCGCGGGCGTGGTCCTGCAGCGACTTGACGCGGATCTCCTCGGTCAGCCCGGCCTCGATGCCGAGGACGGCCGCGGCGAGCGTGGCGATCGTGGTGATGATCGGCTTGTCGGCGCTCGTCGTGGCGGCCCGGATCGCGTAGCCGTCGGCGCGGGCGTCCTGGCCGGACGGCGTGTTGACGACCATCTGCACGGTGCCGTCGAGGATGAGGTCGACGATCGACTTCTCTCCAGGGGCGTCCCCGTCGCGCTCGGTGATCTTGCGGACCACGGTGGCCTCGATGCCGTTGCGCTTCAGCACGGCCGCGGTGCCCCGGGTGGCGAGGATGGTGAAGCCGAGGTCGACGAGGCGCTTGACCGGGAAGAGCATCGCGCGCTTGTCGCGGTTGGCGACCGACACGAAGATCGCGCCGGAGCGGGGCAGGGCCGAGCCGCTGCCCTGCTGGGCCTTGGAGAAGGCCGAGCCGAAGTCGACGTCGATGCCCATGACCTCGCCGGTCGAGCGCATCTCGGGACCGAGCAGCGAGTCGACGGCGACGCCCTCCTTGGTGCGGAAGCGCTTGAAGGGCAGCACGGCCTCCTTGATGGACACCGGGGCGTGGTCGGGCAGGCGGCTGCCGTCGCCGGTGGCGGGCAGCAGGCCCTCCTCGCGCAGCTCTGCGATGGAGGCGCCGAGCATGACGCGAGCCGCGGCGCTCGCGATCGGCACACCGGTCGCCTTGGCCACGAACGGCACGGTGCGCGAGGCGCGGGGGTTGGCCTCGATGACGTAGAGGATGTCCTGGGCCAGGGCGAACTGGACGTTCATGAGGCCGCGCACGCCGATGCCCTCGGCGAGCTTGCGCGTCGCGACGCGCACCCGCTCGAGCTCGCCGTCACCGAGGGTGGCGGGCGGCAGGGTGCACGAGCTGTCGCCCGAGTGGATGCCGGCCTCCTCGACGTGCTCCATGATCCCGCCGAGGTACATGTCCTCGCCGTCGAAGATCGCGTCGACGTCGATCTCGATCGCGTCGTCGAGGAACCGGTCGACGAGGATCGGGTGGTCGGGAGAGGCCTCGGTGGCCTTCTCGACGTAGGTGACGAGCGAGTCGTCGTCGTAGACGATGACCATGCCGCGACCGCCGAGCACGTAGGACGGGCGCACGAGCACCGGGTAGCCGATCTCGCGGGCGATGACGAGCGCCTCGTCGGAGCTGTAGGCCGTGCCGTGCTTCGGCGCGATGAGGCCCGCCCTCGCGAGCACCTGACCGAAGGCACCACGGTCCTCGGCGAGGTGGATGGCGCCGGGCGAGGTGCCGACGATCGGCACGCCTTCGTCCTCGAGGGCCTGGGCGAGGCCGAGCGGCGTCTGGCCGCCGAACTGGACGATGACGCCGGCGATCGGGCCGGCCTGGCTCTCGGCGTGGATGACCTCGAGGACGTCCTCGAGGGTCAGCGGCTCGAAGTAGAGTCGGCTGCTCGTGTCGTAGTCGGTCGAGACCGTCTCGGGGTTGCAGTTGACCATGACCGTGTCGAAGCCCTTGTCCCGCAAGGAGAACGACGCGTGCACGCAGGAGTAGTCGAACTCGACGCCCTGCCCGATGCGGTTCGGCCCCGACCCCAGGATGATGACCGCCGGTCGCTCGCGCGGCTCGACCTCGGTCTCCTCGTCGTAGGAGCTGTAGTGGTAGGGCGTGCGCGCGGCGAACTCCGCCGCGCAGGTGTCGACGGTCTTGTAGACCGGGCGCACCCCGAGGGCGTGACGCACCCCGCGGACCACGGCCTCCGGCATACGGCGAACGGACGCGACCTGGGCGTCGCTGAAGCCGTGGCGCTTGACGAGGCGGAGCAGGTCGGGCGTCAGCTCGTCGGCCTCGGCGAGCATCGCCGCGACATCGTTGACGAGGGCGATCTGGTCGAGGAACCACGGGTCGATCCCGGTGGCCTCGTGGACCTCCTCGACGGTGCACCCGCCACGAAGAGCCTGCTGCACCAGCACGATCCGTCCGTCGGTGGGCACCTTGGCCTCGTCGAGGGCACGCTCGGCCGCGACCTTGGTGATCTCGCCGTCCCAGTGGAAGCTGGCCCCCTTCTTCTCGAGGGAGCGCAGCGCCTTCTGCAGCGCCTCGGTGAAGTTGCGCCCGATCGCCATGGCCTCGCCGACCGACTTCATCGTCGTCGTCAGCGTCGGGTCGGCGGCCGGGAACTTCTCGAACGCGAAGCGCGGCACCTTGACGACGACGTAGTCGAGCGAGGGCTCGAAGCTCGCCGGCGTCTCCCGGGTGATGTCGTTGGGCACCTCGTCCAGGGTGTAGCCGATGGCCATCTTCGCGGCGATCTTGGCGATCGGGAAGCCGGTCGCCTTGGAGGCCAGCGCCGACGAGCGTGAGACGCGCGGGTTCATCTCGATGACGATGATGCGCCCGTCACGCGGGTTGACCGCGAACTGGATGTTGCAGCCGCCGGTGTCGACCCCGACCTCACGGATGATCGCGATGCCGATGTCGCGCAGCCGCTGGTACTCCCGGTCCGTCAGGGTCAGCGCGGGCGCGACGGTGATCGAGTCGCCCGTGTGAACGCCCATGGGGTCGAGGTTCTCGATCGAGCAGACGACGACGACGTTGTCCGCGTGGTCGCGCATGACCTCGAGCTCGTACTCCTTCCAGCCGAGGATGGACTCCTCGAGGAGCACCTCCGTCGTCGGGGAGTACTGCAGGCCCTGACCACCGATGCGGCGCAGGTCGGCCTCGTCGTAGGCGAAGCCGGAGCCGAGCCCACCCATCGTGAACGAGGGCCGGACGACGACGGGGTAGCTGAGCTCGTCGGCGGCCGCGAGCAGCTCGTCCATGGTGTGGCAGATGATCGAGCGCGCCGACTCGGCGCCGCAGCGCTCGACGACGCCCTTGAACTTCTCGCGGTCCTCGCCGAGGTTGATCGCGTCGACGTTGGCACCGATGAGCGGGCAGCCGTACTTCTCGAGAACCCCGTTGTCGTGCAAGGAGATCGCGCAGTTGAGGGCGGTCTGGCCGCCGAGGGTCGCGAGCACCGCGTCAGGGCGCTCCTTGGCGATGATCGCCTCGACGACCTCGGGGGTGATCGGCTCGACGTACGTCGCGTCGGCGAACTCGGGGTCGGTCATGATCGTCGCCGGGTTGCTGTTGACGAGGATGACGCGGATGCCCTCCTCACGCAGCACACGGCACGCCTGGGTGCCGGAGTAGTCGAACTCGCAGGCCTGGCCGATGACGATCGGCCCGGAGCCGATGACGAGGACGCTCTTGATGTCATCACGCTTCGGCATCAGTGGGTCCCTTCGCTCGCCGAACGGTCTTGATGGGCAGTCTGTCGGTTGGTCATGAGCTCCAGGAAGCGGTCGAAGAGGTAGGCGGCGTCGTGGGGGCCGGCTGCGGCCTCCGGGTGGTACTGCACCGAGTAGGCAGGCAGGTCAAGGCATTCCAGCCCCTCGACGACGTCGTCGTTGAGGCACACGTGGGAGACACGCACGCGGCCGTATGCCGTGTCGCTCTCCTTGTCGAGTGGGGCGTCCACCGCGAAACCGTGGTTGTGGGCGGTCACCTCGACCTTCCCGGTCGTGCGGTCCATGACCGGCTGGTTGATGCCGCGGTGGCCGTACTTCAGCTTGTAGGTGCCGAAGCCGAGGGCGCGTCCGAGCAGCTGGTTGCCGAAGCAGATGCCGAAGAAGGGGATGCCGCGGTCGAGCACCTGTCGAAGCAGCGCCACCTCGTGCTCGGCCGTGGCCGGGTCACCGGGACCGTTGGAGAAGAAGACCCCGTCGGGGCCGGACTCCCCCACCGCCAGGACGTCCTCGATGGTCGCGGTGGCCGGCAGCACGTGCACCTCGATGCCCCGCTGCGCCATCAGCGCCGGCGTCATCGCCTTGATGCCCAGGTCGATGGCCGCGACGGTGAAGCGCGTGTCGCCGACGGCCGGGACGGCATACGGCTCGGTGGTCGAGACCTCGGCGGCGAGCGCGGCCCCGGCCATCTGCGGGCTCGTGCGGACGGCGTCGAGCAGGTCGGCGTCGGGACGGTCGGCGGCGTCACCGCTGAAGATGCCGACGCGCATCGCGCCACGCTCGCGCAGGTGCCGCGTCAGGGCGCGCGTGTCGATGTCGCAGATGCCGACGACGCCTTGGTCGGCCAGCTCGTCCTCGAGCTCGCGCGTGGCGCGCCAGTTCGAGGAACGGATCGCGGGGTCGCGTACGACGTACCCGGCGGCCCAGATGCGGGTGCTCTCGTCGTCCTCGGTGTTGACGCCGGTGTTGCCGACGTGGGGCGCTGTCATCACGATGACCTGGCGGTGGTAGCTCGGGTCGGTCAGGGTCTCCTGGTAGCCGGTCATGCCGGTGGAGAAGACCGCCTCGCCGACCGTCTCGCCGAGGGCGCCGTAGGAGGCCCCGCGGAAGGTGCGGCCGTCCTCGAGGACGAGGGTCGCGGCAACTCGCTCGCGACGCTGCCTCCCCTCGCGGCTTGGCACGGTCAACGGTGTCTGGGTGGTCACAGGTCTGCTCCCGAGGTCGTCGCGTTCGTCAGTTCTCGTCGGGTGCCCGCGCCGTTGCGGACGTCGTGGGTGACGCGGCCCTGATGGACCGTCGCCAGGACGGCTCCTCGCAGGGTGCGCCCGTGCCACGGGTTGTTGCGCGAGCGGCTGCGGCTCGCGGCGGCGTCGACAGTGACCTCGCGGTCGGGGTCGACGAGGGTGATGTGGGCGGGGCTGCCGACGGCGAGCTCCCTTCCCTGGTGGGCGAGCCCGCCGATGCGGGCCGGCGCGCTCGACATGACGCGGGCGACGTCGGCCCAGTCGAGCAGCCCCGACCGCACCATGACGTCGCTGACGACCGAGAGCGCCGTCTCGAGTCCGAGCATGCCGAAGGCCGCGTCGACGAAGGCGTGCTCCTTGTCGTGCCGGGCGTGCGGCGCGTGGTCGGTGGCGACGGCGTCGATGGTGCCGTCGGCCAGGGCCGCCCGCAGCGCCTCGACGTCCTCGGAGGGCCGCAGCGGCGGGTTGACCTTGTAGACGGGGTCGTAGCCGAGGAGCAGGTCCGTGGTCAGGGCCAGGTGGTGCGGCGTGACCTCGGCGGTGACGTCGATGCCCTGGGCCTTGGCCCAGCGGATCACCTCGACGGTGCCCGCGGTCGAGACGTGCGCGACGTGGACCCGCGAGCCGGTGTGGCGGGCCAGCATGACGTCCCGGGCCACGATCGACTCCTCGGCGATCCCCGGCCAGCCGGGCAGGCCGAGCCGGCCGGACACCTCGCCCTCGTGGCAGCAGGCCTCCCGCCCGGCGAGGCTCGGGTCCTGGGCGTGTTGGCTGATGACACCGCCGAAGGGCTTGATGTACTCGAGCGCCCGGCGCATGATCCGGGCGTCATGGATGCAGTGGCCGTCGTCGCTGAAGACGCGCACCTTCGCCCGCGAGCGGGCCATGAGCCCCAGCTCGGCCAGCTCCGCGCCCTCGAGGCCCTTCGTGACGGCGCCCACGGGGACGACCTCGGTCAGACCGCACGCCCGGCCGAGGTCGAGCACGCGCTCGGCGGCCTCGGCGGTGTCGGTGACGGGGCTCGTGTTGGCCATCGCGAAGACCGCGGTGAAGCCACCGGCGGCGGCCGCGGCCGATCCCGTGGCGATGGTCTCGGCGTCCTCGCGTCCGGGCTCGCGCAGGTGCACGTGCAGGTCGACGAGGCCCGGCAGCGCGACGAGCCCGTCGGCGTCGAGCACCTCGGCGCCGGTCGGGACCGAGACCGACCCGACCTCGGTGATGACGGCGTCCTCGACGAGCAGGTCGGCCGACTCTGCGCCGAGCAGGCGGGCGCCGCGGATCACGAGGCGGGTCATCGGACGGCTCCTTCGGTGGCGGCGACAGGCGCAGGGGTGTCGTCCCCCGCGAGCAGGTGGTAGAGCACGGCCATCCGGACCGCGACACCGGCGGAGACCTGGTCGAGCACGACGGACTGCGGCGAGTCGGCGGCCTCGGGCGCGATCTCGAGGCCGCGGTTCATCGGGCCGGGGTGCAGCACGAGCACGTCGTCGTTGCGGGCGACGAGCCGCTCGAGGCGGTCGCGGGTCAGGCCGTAGCCGACGGTGTACTCGCGCGCCGTCGGGAAGTAGCCGCCGCTCATCCGCTCACGCTGGACGCGCAGCATCATGACGGCGTCGACGGGCCCGTGCTCGCCCTCGCCGTCGAGGATCGGGTCGAGGTCCCAGCTCGTCGCGAAGCCGTCGGCCGCACTCCACGCCGCGATGCCGCTCGGCATGAGGGTGGGCGGGGCGACGACGGTGACGCGCGCACCGAGGGTCTTCAGGGTGATGACGTTGCTGCGGAAGACCCGCGAGTGGGTGAGGTCGCCCACGATGACGACGTGCTTGCCGTCGAGGTCACCGAGGCGCGTCCGCAGGGTGTAGGCGTCGAGCAGGGCCTGCGTCGGGTGCTCGTGGGTGCCGTCCCCCGCGTTGATGACGCTGCACCGCACCCACTGGGCCACCTGCTGGCAGGCGCCCGAGGCGTTGTGGCGGATGACGAGCGCGTCGACGGCCATCGCGTCGACCGTCATGGCCGTGTCGCGCAGGCTCTCGCCCTTGCTCGTCGACGAGCCCTTGGCCGAGAGGTTGATGGTGTCGGCCGACATCCACTTGCCTGCGATCTCGAACGAGCTGCGCGTGCGCGTCGAGTCCTCGAAGAAGAAGTTGATGACGGTGCGTCCGCGCAGGGTCGGCACCTTCTTGACCTCACGGCGCTGGAGGTCGTGCATCGAGGCCGCGGTCTCGAGGATGTCCTCGACCTCGGCGCGGCTGAGGTCGGCCGAGGAGATGAGGTGCTTGCTCACCGGGCGTCACCGCCGCTGATGCGCACGACGTCGAGGCCGTCGACCTCGGCGACCCGGACGTGCACGCGCTCGGTGCTCGACGTCGGGAGGTTCTTGCCGACGTGGTCGGCCCGGATGGGCAGCTCGCGGTGGCCCCGGTCGACGAGGACCGCGAGCCGGACCGCCCGGGGGCGACCGAGCTCGGAGAGCGCGTCCAGCGCCGCCCGGATCGTGCGGCCGGAGTAGAGCACGTCGTCCACGAGGACGACGACCTTGTCGTCGATGCCGCCGTCGGGGATCCGGGAGCGGTGGGCCGTGCGCACCGGGTTGCGGCGCAGGTCGTCGCGGTGGAGCGTGATGTCGAGCTCACCGACCGGGACGGGGTGGCCCTCCACCTGCTCGATGCCGGCCGCGAGACGGCGCGCGAGGGGTACGCCGCGGGACGGGATGCCGAGCAGCACCAGCCCCTCGCTGCCCTTGTTGCGCTCGATCACCTCGTGGCCGATGCGCCGCAGCGCCCGGGAGATGTCGCCCTCGCTCATGACGTCGCGAGCGTCCTCGGGGATGCTCGAGCGGTCGGTCGATGACGGGACAGATGCACTCAGGTCAGGGCAGGTCACAGCCGCTGGACCTCCTTCCCCGCCTCACAGGACGGTGGTTAAAGGATGTCTTCGCGGTGGAGTCTAACGCGGCGCCGGGCTCGGCCCGACACCGGTCCAGTCCTCGGCACGCCGCGCCGCCGGGAGGCACGGACCGACCCGGAAAACACGAAGCCACCCGCGTGCGGGTGGCTTCGTGCGCTGTGTGTTGCGGGTGCGGCGTCGGTCAGACGATGGTCGCCTTGACCTCTGCGAGCCGGCCGAGCAGGCCGTTGACGAAGGCCGGCGACTCGTCGGTCGACAGCTCGGTCGCGAGCGCCACGGCCTCGGAGATCGCCACGGCGTCGGGGATCTGGTCGTTCCACAGCACCTCCCACGCGCCGAGGCGCAGGATCGCGCGGTCGACGGCGGGCATCCGCTCGAGGGTCCAGCCCTGGCTGTAGTCGGTCAGCGCCGCGTTGATGTCGTTCCACCTGGCCACCACGCCGCGCACGAGCTCCGCCGTGTAGGGGTTGTTCGCGGCCCGCGACTCGCTGTCGGTCAGCCGCTCGTCGAGGAGCGTCTCGGCGTTGAGGCCGCGCTGGTCCGCCTCGAAGAGGATGTCGAGGGCCCGGGTGCGGGCCTTGCTGCGTGCTGCCAAGGGAGTTCGCGTCCGCTCAGTCGTTGACGCGGCCGAGGTACGACCCGTCGCGGGTGTCGACCTTGACGCGCGTACCGGTCTCGAGGAAGAGCGGCACGTTGATCTGCGCGCCCGTCTCGAGGGTGGCGGGCTTGGTGCCGCCGGTGGAGCGGTCGCCCTGCAGGCCCGGCTCGGTGTGGGTGATCTCGAGGACGACCGACGCGGGCAGCTCGACGTAGAGGGGCAGGCCCTCGTTGGTCGCGACGAGCGCGTTCTGGTTCTCGAGCAGGTAGTTGGCGGCGTCGCCGACGACGGTCTCCGACACGTTGAGCTGGTCGTAGGTGTCGGTGTCCATGAAGACGAAGTCGGTGCCGTCCTTGTAGAGGTACTGCATCGTGCGCTTGTCGACGTTGCTGGTCTCGACCTTGGTGCCGGCGTTGAACGTCTTGTCCACGACCTTGCCGGACAGGACGGCCTTGAGCTTGGTGCGCACGAACGCGGGGCCCTTGCCGGGCTTCACGTGCTGGAACTCGACGACGGACCAGAGCTGTCCCTCGATGTTGAGCACCATGCCGTTCTTCAGGTCGTTGGTCGAAGCCATCGTCACAAACCACTTTCGTATGCCGGCCGGCCCGGTCGCGTGCCCCTGGGCACGCGAGAGCCCCGGACGTCTCGTTGTCTTGGGGAGTTGCCGCACGAGTCTAGCCGGGGCGCCACCGGATCGCGGAATCGCACACCGGCGCGACGCGTGCGGCCGGTGTACCCTGACCCGTTCCCCTCCCCCGCAACACACCGACCAGGTCATGACCCACCGGCATCCGGTCCCGGCGGGTTGCCCCCGTGCCGGTGTGTGTCCCGCCGCAGAAAGGGTTTCGCGTGAGCGCCGACGGACTCGACTCCGAGCTGGCCGAGGAGCAGGCCTACCTCGACGGGGCGCGCGCCCAGCTCACCCGGATGCGCGAGCTGGCCGAGTCGCTCGACGCGTCCAAGGCGAGCGACGCCCTCTCGGGCGAGGTGCTCGGCTGGGTGCTGGCCCGGCGCATCGCCTCGCTGCGGGACGACCCGCGCACCACCTTGTTCTTCGGCCGGATCGACGTCGATCCGGCCGACGGGCCGGCCGAACGGTTCCACATCGGTCGGCGGCACGTCACCGACGAGGCCGGCGACCCCGTGGTCGTCGACTGGCGCGCCCCGATCTCGACCGCCTTCTACCGCGCGTCGAAGCTCGAGCCGATGGACGTCGTGCTGAGGCGCCGGTTCGGCGTCGACCGGGGTCGGCTCACGGCCCTCGAGGACGAGCACCTGCGCGAGCCCGCGCCGACCGGGGGTGGCGACGCGCCCGGCCCCGGCTCGATCCTCGCGGCCGAGATCGAGCGACCGCGCACCGGCCCGATGCGCGACATCGTCTCGACCATCCAGCCGGAGCAGGACGAGATCGTGCGCAGCGACGTGGCTGTCAGCGTCTGCGTCCAGGGTGCGCCGGGCACCGGCAAGACCGCCGTCGGGCTGCACCGGGCGGCGTGGCTGCTGTACTCCTTCCGCGAGCGCCTCGACCGCTCGGGGGTGCTCGTCGTCGGACCCAACCGCGCGTTCCTCGACCACATCGGCGCCGTGCTGCCGTCGCTCGGCGAGGTGCGGGTCGGCCACGCGACGATCGAGACCCTGCTCGACCACGGCCGGGTGCGCGCGGACGAGCCGGCCGCCGTCGCGACCCTCAAGGGCGACGCCCGACTGGCGACGGTCCTGCGCCGGGCGGTGTGGTCGAGCCTCGTGCGTCCCACGGAGGCGCTCGTGGTGCCGCGCGGCGTGCGCAAGTGGCGCGTGCCGGCATACGAGGTCGCGGAGATCGTCGACGAGCTCGCGGCGCGGGGCGTGCGCTACTCCGCGGCTCGCGACCTGCTCCCGCAGCGTCTCGCCCACCACGTGCTCCTCGAGATGGAACGTGCGGGCGACGCCCCCGACGACCGGGTCCAGGACGCCGTCGCGAAGTCCGCCACGGTCAAGAAGTACGTCTCGTCGGTGTGGCCCGCGCTCGACCCGCAGGGAGTGCTGCACCGGCTCTGGTCCGACGCCGAGGCCCTGTGCGCCGCGGCCGGCGATGACCTCACCGAAGATGAGCAGCGAATGTTGCTGTGGGACAAGCCGGTTCGCACCAAGGGCGCTGCGCGATGGTCTCGAGCGGACATGGCCCTGCTGGACGAGGCCGACGACCTGCTGCGGCGCGTGCCGAGCCTCGGGCACGTCGTGCTCGACGAGGCCCAGGACCTCTCCCCCATGCAGCTGCGCGCCGTCGGCCGCCGCTGCTCCACCGGCTCCGTGACCGTGCTCGGAGACATCGCGCAGGGCACGACGCCGTGGGCGACGGCGTCGTGGGAGGAGGCGATGCGCCACCTCGGCAAGGACGACCACGACCTCGTCGTGCTCGACCGCGGCTTCCGGGTCCCGGCCGTCGTGATCGAGTACGCCGCGCGGCTGCTGCCCGTCATGGCTCCCGGGCTCGGCGCTCCCGTGTCGGTGCGCGACAACCCGGGCCGCCTCGAGATCCGCCCCGCAGCACCGGCCGACCTCGACGCAGAGGTGGTGCAGGCGGTGGAGCGGGCCGCGGGCGCAGCCGGGTCGGTCGGCGTCATCGTGCCCGACGCCTACGTCGAGCGCGTCTCCTCCTCGCTCGCGTCACGCGGCATCTCCCACGGACGGCTCGACCGCGACCACGGCGACGACGAGGACCACCAGGTCGAGGTCGTGCCCGCGAGCGTGGCCAAGGGCCTCGAGTTCGACCGCACGGTGGTGCTCGAGCCGGCTGCCATCGCGGCGGCCGAGCCCGACGAGCGCACCGGTCTGCGGCGCCTTTACGTCGTGCTCACCCGAGCCGTGTCGGAGCTGACGATCGTCCACTCCGAGCCGCTCCCCGAGGTCCTCGGCGCCGCCTGACACCGCCGGCCGCACGGCGAGCCGGGGGGCACCGGTCAGTGCAGGCCCCGGTGGGCCGCCCAGCGCTCGGCAGCCCGGTCGGCCGCGGCCGCGATCAGTGACGCCAGCTCGGGCCGGTCTGGGACGGAGAAGGAGACATAGGCGCCCCGGCCACCCTCGACGGGTCGGCCGTACGCCTTCGCTGCGAGGTGCCCGTCGGGGAGCATCCGCACGTTGATCGTGTCGAGCCGGAAGGCCTGTCCGCGGCGGGTGTCGTTCCAGCGCAAGGACTCCGGGATGGTCACGTTGATCGCCATCGCGCTGACGACGAGCCCCTCGTCTCCGCTCACCCGAGAAGACTCCCACGCCCTCCCACCTTCGACGGCTCGAGAAGGGTGCCGCCTTCTCCCGCCGGTCCGACGACGCACAGCGACTCCGTACGTTCACGGCTGGTGGAGACCGGAGCATCCCCTCCGCGGACATCGCGACGTCCGCAGGAATCGGCGGGGCCTCAGACGAGCGCGCGCAGCGCCAGCAGGTAGGACTGGAGCCCGAACCCGGCCACCGTGCCGGTCGCGACCCCGGCGACGACGGACGTGTGCCGGAACTCCTCGCGTGCCGCCGGGTTGGACAGGTGCACCTCGACGAGGCTCCGGCCGCTCGTGGTCACGATCGCGCAGGCGTCGCGGACGGCGTACGAGTAGTGGGTGAACGCACCGGGGTTGAGCACGACGTCGGCGCCGACGTCGACGGCCTCGTGGAGCCAGTCGATGAGCTCGCCCTCGTGGTTGGTCTGGCGGCAGTCGGCGACGAGCCCGAGGTCACGGGCCTCGCGCTGCACGGCCGCGTGGACGTCGTCGAGCGTGTCCGAGCCGTAGACCTCGGGCTCACGCGTGCCGAGCCGGCCCAGGTTGGGGCCCGACAGGACGAAGACCGTGGGTGCCGTCATGCCCGCGAGTCTAGTGAGCCGGACCGCTCAGGACGGTGAGGTGCCGCGGCGCGACACGAGTCCGTAGGCGGCCTGCAGGAGGGCGTCGTCGGGGCCCGCCAGACGACTCGGCCGGGCCAGGCCGTCGAGCACGACGAAGCGCAGCGTCGAGCCGCGGGACTTCTTGTCCCGGCGCATGGCGGTCAGCAGCTCGTCCCAGCGGCCGGCGGCATACGTCGTCGTCAGCCCGAGCGACTCGAGCACCGACCGGTGCCGGGCCACGAGCGCGTCGCCCTCGGGACCGGCGAGGTGGCCGGTGAGGCGGGCGAGCTCTGCGACGTAGACCATGCCGACGGCCACGGCCTCGCCGTGCCGCCAAGTGTAGTGCTCGACCTGCTCGATGGCGTGGCCGAAGGTGTGGCCGTAGTTGAGGATCTCGCGCAGCGAGCTCTCGCGCAGGTCGGCGGCGACGACGTCGGCCTTGACCCGGACGGCCCGCTCGATGAGCTCGCGCAGGTGCGGGTTCGCCGCACCGCGGGCGGCGGTCGGGTCGGAGGCCACCGCGTCCTCGACGAGGTCGAGGACGACGGGGTCGGCGATGAAGCCGCACTTGACGACCTCGGCAAGCCCGGCCACGAGGTCCGCCTCCGGCAGGGTCGCCAGCACGTCGACGTCGCACAGCACACCGGCGGGCGGGTGGAAGGCACCGACGAGGTTCTTGCCCTCAGCGGTGTTGATGCCGGTCTTGCCGCCGACGGCCGCGTCGACCATGCCGAGCAGGGTGGTCGGCACCTGCACGACCTGCACGCCGCGCAGCCACGAGGCGGCGACGAAGCCGGCGAGGTCGGTGACGGTGCCGCCGCCCACCCCGACGACGGCGTCGGTCCGGGTGAAGCCGGCGACGCCGAGCTGAGCCCACAGCGAGGCCGCGACCTCGGCCGTCTTGGCTGCCTCGGCGTCGGGCACCTCGGCGACGTGCACGGCATACCCCAGGCCCTCGAGGGCGGAGGTCACGCGCGCCGTCAGCTCGGGCAGGGTCGGCGGGTGCACGACGAGCACGCGGTCGACGTCGGCGCCGAGCAGGTCACCGACCCGGTCCAGCACTCCCGACCCGATGACGACGTCGTAGTCGCCGCCGACCGAGATGGTCGTCGGAGCGTCTGCGGTCACGCGCGAGCCGCCTCGAGCTCGGCGACGACGACGTCGACGACCTCCTCGGGGGTGCGGCCGGCAGTGTCGACCCGCACGGTCGCGACGCGCTCGTAGGTGGGGCGCCGGTCGTTCATCATGCGCACCCACGAGGCGCGCGGATTGACCGACAGCAGGGGGCGGGAGCGGTCGAAGCCGATGCGCTTGCTGGCGTCGGCGATGGCGACGTCGAGGAACACCACGGCGTGGCCGGCGAGGGCGTCCTCGGTGAGCGGGTCCATGACCGCTCCCCCGCCGAGCGACACGACGCCCGACTCCTCGGCGAGCGCGCGGGCGACCTCGGCCCGCTCGAGGTCGCGGAAGACCGGCTCGCCGTCGTCGACGAAGATGTCGGAGATCGAGCGGCCCTGGGCCGCCTCGATCGCCGCGTCGACGTCGTGGAAGGCCACCCCCAGCCGGGCCGCGAGCGCCTGCCCGACGGTGGTCTTGCCCGCACCGGGCGGCCCGACGACGACCGCCACCGGTCGCGTGCTCGAATCGTTCACCACGTGCGCAGCCCCTTCCGGATGCCGTCGAGGTATGCCGTGTGGTTGCGTGCGGTCTCCGTGACCGAGTCGCCGCCGAACTTCTCCAGACAGGACGCCGCGAGGACGAGCGCCACCATCGCCTCGGCGACGACCCCGGCGGCCGGCACGGCGCACACGTCGGAGCGCTGGTGGATGGCCGTGGCGGCCTCACCCGTCGCGACGTCGACCGTCGACAGTGCGCGTGGCACTGTGCTGATCGGCTTCATGGCGGCACGGACCCGGAGCACCTGACCGGTCGACATGCCGCCCTCGGTGCCCCCGGCGCGACCGGTGCGGCGGGTGATGACGCCGTCGACGAGCTCCATCTCGTCGTGCGCCTCGGACCCGCGACGGCGCGCGGTCTCGAAGCCGTCGCCGACCTCGACCCCCTTGATCGCCTGGATGCTCATCAGGGCCTGCGCGAGCTGTCCGTCGAGCTTGCGGTCCCAGTGGACGTGCGAGCCCAGGCCCGGCGGCACGCCGTAGGCGAGGACCTCCACGACACCGCCAAGGGTGTCGCCGTCCTTCTTGGCCGCGTCGACCTCGGCGACCATGGCGGCCGACCCCTCGGGGTCGAACGCGCGCACCGGGTCGGCGTCGAGCCGCTCGACGTCGTCGGGGGTCGGGAGAGCCGCGTCGGCAGGCACGGCGGCGGTGCCGATCGAGACGGTGTGCGAGACGAGGCGGATGCCGTAGGACTGCTCGAGGAAACGGGCCGCGATCTCGCCGAGGGCGACGCGGGCAGCGGTCTCACGCGCAGAGGCGCGCTCGAGCACCGGGCGGGCATCCTCGTGGCCGTACTTCTGCATGCCGACGAGGTCGGCGTGCCCCGGCCGCGGACGGGTCAGCGGCTTGTTGCGCGCGACCTCCTTCTCGGCGTTGACGTCGTCGGACGCGGCATACGCCTCGTCGCTGACGGCCTCGGGGCTCATCACCGTGGTCCACTTCGGCCACTCGCTGTTGCCGATGCGGACGGCGATGGGCGAGCCCAGCGTCAGGCCGTGTCGCAGCCCGCCGAGGAACTCGACCTCGTCCTGCTCGAACTTCATCCGGGCGCCGCGGCCGTAGCCGAGGCGCCGGCGGGACAGGGCGGCCTGCAGGTCCTTCGCGCCGACCTCGACCCCCGCGGGGAGGCCCTCGATCATGGCGACGAGTGCGGGCCCGTGCGACTCACCGGCCGTCAACCAACGCAACATGGCTCGATCCTCCCATGCGCGCCGAAGCCGCCCCGGACCCGCCCGCTCCGCGGGACCGCAGCCCGTCCGCCGGTCGTCCTGGTGTCCGTCCCGGTTTCCCCCGGCGCCGTTGGACGCCGCGGCGGTCAGAACAGCGGCTGCACCTGCACGACGAGCGACAGCAGCAGGCCGAGCAGCATCCACGGCCCGAAGGCGATGTCGTCCTTACGCGAGCCACGACGCAGCACGAGGCGGGCGACCCCGTAGACGCCCGCGAGCACGAACGCGGCATACGAGGCGACGAGGGTCGTCGACACCCCGACGTAGCCGGTCGCGAGCCCGACCAGGCCGGCGAGGGTGACGTCGCCGTAGCCGAACCCGCTGCCGAGCAGGGCGGCCACGACCGCGAGGACGAAGTAGATCCCCCACAGCACGGCGCCGGTGACCGCCGCACGACGCAGGGCCTCCCAGTCCCCCGACGCCCACGACGCGAGGGCGAGCTGGCCGACGAGCAGCGGGTAGGCCGGCCGCGTCAGGCCGCGGGGCAGGCGGTGGACGTCGGCATCGATCCAGGCGAGTGCCACGGCGACGAAGGCGAAGCCGAGGTAGGCCGGGGTCAGGGCCCACTGCGAAAGCGGGCCGAAGCGCCAGCCGAGCAGGCCCCAGAGCAGCGCGACGGCAGCGGGCACGACGAACGACGACACCCGCGGCAGGGGTCCCGTCTCGTCCTCGATGCGGTAGCCCCCCGTGGCCAGCCGGCGTCGCAGGACCTCTCCCACGACGCCACCTGCCACGACGAGTGCGGCGACGAACCACCACGGGGCGCCGACGGAGGGGGCCCACGTCATCGGAGGGATCACCGCTGGGACCCACGCTCACGCGGGAGCAGGTGCCCGCTCGTGTGTCCGGTCGACCGAGCGCTCGTGTGCAGCGCTGCCCGGAGGGCGGCCGCCATCGCGTCGAGGGGAGCCTCACGGCCCGTCATGAGGCGCACCTGCTCGCCGGCCTGGTGCAGCAGCATGTCCGTGCCCTCCGCGACGGCCCAGCCCCGCGCGCGGGCGGCCCGCTGCAACGGCGTCTCCCCGCCGCCGTAGACGACGTCCAGCACGACCGGGGGCCGGCTGCCGGAGCGCGCCTGCGGGAGCCGGTCGAGGTCGGGGGCCGACTCGGGGGGCACGGTGCTGACGATTGCGGCGACATCGGCCGCCGCCGCCCACTCGCCCATCCCCACGGTCTCGACGTGCAGGCCGGCCGAGGCCGCCTGGTCGAGCGTCTCGGGGCGCACGCGGTCACGGACCATGAGCACGACCCGGGCCTCGGACCCCGTCGCCGCCGCGGCGACGGTGACCGCGGCCAGGGCCGACCGCGCCGTGGCACCCGACCCGACGACGAGGACGTCACCGGGCTCGTCGCAACCGGCGTTGCGCAGGGCCATGGTGATCCCGTGCACGTCGGTGTTGTGGGCGGTCCACCCGACCGTGCCGTCGGCGTCCCGCACGAGCGTGTTGGCGGCGCCGGTGGCTGCCGCGACCGGGGTGACCACCGTCGCCCTGCGCAGGGCGACCTCCTTGAGCGGCATCGTCAGGGACAGCCCGACCCACGACCGGTCGAGCCCGGCCAGGGCGGCGTCGAACGCCGCCTCGTCGACCTCACGCCGGTCGTAGGACCAGTCGCGCAGCCCGAGCGCCGCGTAGGCCGCGCGGTGCAGCACCGGGGAGAGCGAGTGCCCGATCGGGCTGCCCCACACCGCACAGTGCCGGGCCACGCCGATCTGCTCGTTCAGCACTTGCCCTTGTTGTCGGTGCACCACTTCTGGAACTCGGCGACGTTGCGCTGGTGCTCGGCGTAGGTGGTGGCGAACTTCGTCTCGCCCGTGTCGAGGTTGACCGTGACGAAGTAGAGCCACGGACCGACCACGGGGTTCGCGGCCGCCTTGAGGGCGCTGTCACCGGGGTTGGAGATGGGGCCCGGGGGCAGCCCGGGGAAGCGGCGCGTGTTGTAGGGGTTGCTGCTGTCGAGCATCTCCTGAGTCGGCACGCCCCGCTTCTTGAAGATGTAGTTGACCGTCGAGTCGAAACCGAGGGACATCTTGGCGGCGAGCCGGTTCTCGACGACGCGGGCGACCTTGGAGCGGTCGTCCTCGTTCTGGGCCTCGCCCTCGATGAGGCTCGCGATCGTGACGACGCGCTCCATCTTGTCGGGCGCGATCTGCAGGTCGTCGAGGCGCTTCGTCGACTCGGCGACCATCTGCTTCAGCTGGTCGAGCGCCGAGCTGGACGGACCGAACTCGTAGCTGGCCGGGAAGAGGTAGCCCTCGATGTTGCCCTTGGCCGACGGCGGCAGGCCGAGCTGGTCGACCTGCTTGGCGGCGGCGACGTACTGGTCCACCGGGATGTTCGAGGCCTTCGAGAGCCTGGCGTAGATCTCGTCGGCCCAGAGGCCCTCGGGGATGACGACGCGGGTGACGAGGCGGTTCTTGGGGTCCAGGAGCAGGGCGAGCGCGTCGGCGGCCTTCATCTGCCGCTTCATCGTGTAGACGCCCGGCTGGATGCCGGCGCTCCTCGGGTCGTTGTTCGCGGCCTCGACGAACGCCTTGCTCGACTTGACCACGTCGGCGTCGGCGAGGGTCTTGCCGATGGCGGTGCCCCCGGAGCCGCCCTCGATGGTCACGCGGACCTCACCGGTGCCCGGGCCCGGGTAGTCGTTGGACTCGAGGAAGCCCTCGACGACGGGCCGCAGGGCCTTGTAGGCGACGGCGACGCCACCGCCGATGACGGCGAGGGCGAGCACGATGACGACCAGGCGTCGCAGGACCGAGGGCTTGCCGCGTGCAGGCTTGCCGGCAGCGCCGTCCCGGGCACCGCGGCGCTTGCCGCGACCGCGACCACGCCGGCGGGCCGCGAGCTCCTGCTCGCGCATCTCGCGGCGGCTCGAGGGGGTGGCGCCCGGCGCGGCCCCTTCAGGCGGGTGGCCGGCGTCGAGGTGCTCGACCCCGTCGACGGTGTCCTCGTGGTCGCCGAAGATGGATGACTCGAGATGGTCCTTCATCGACGACGTTCCTTCTTCCGTTTGCCCCCCGGCGTGACGGTCTCCCCCGGTGGGCGGCCCGACAGCGACTCGGTGTCGAGAGCCGACTGCAGGATGAGCACTGCGGCTGCCTGGTCGACGACGGCCCGTTGCCCCCGACCCGGGACGCCGCTGTCGCGTAGTCTGCGGTGCGCGTCCACGGTGGTCAAGCGTTCATCGACCATCCGCACCCCCACCGTACCCAGTCGGCCCGCGAGCCGACCGGCGTAGTCCCGCGCGATGCGCGCCGCCTCGCCCTCCTCGCCGGAGAGCAGGCGCGGCAGGCCCACGACGACCTCGATGGCATCGAGCTCGTGCACGAGGGCCACGATCGCCTCGACGTCGCTGTCGGTCTCGACGTCCCGGGGCAGCGTGCGGACCGGGTGGGCCAGGACCCCCGTGGCGTCCGACGCGGCGACGCCGACGCGGGCGTTGCCCACGTCGACGCCGACACGTGCCCCGGTGCGGGAACGAGGGTCGGTCAAGGTCAGGCGCCCCGGTTGCGCAGGTGGTCCTCGACGGCGCCGAGCGCGGCCGAGACGCGCGTCGGGTCGCTGCCGCCGCCCTGGGCCAGGTCGTCCTTGCCGCCGCCACCGCCCCCGAGCGCCTGGGCCGCGAGCTTGACGAACGCGCCCGCCTTGAGGCCGGCCTCGCGGGCCCGCTCGTTCGTCGCGACGATGACGACAGGTCGACCGCCGGCCACCGACGCCATCGAGACGAGCACGGGTCGGTCGTTGCCGAGGCGTCCGCGGACGTCGGTGACGAGCTTGCGCAGGTCGTCGCCCGTGACACCGTCACCGGCGTCGTGGCTCACGAAGGTGACACCGGCGATGTCGCGGGCGGACTGCACGAGACCGGTCGCGGCACCGAGCACCTGGCTCTGTCGCACCGCCGCGATCTCCTTCTCCGCGTCACGGAGCCGGGCGAGGATCGCCGCGATGCGGTCGGGCAGCTCGTCACGCCGCACGCCGAGGGTGTCGGTGAGCTGGCTGACGATCGTCGCCTCGCGGGCGAGGTGGGAGTAGGCGTCGGCGCCGACGAGCGCCTCGACGCGGCGCACGCCGGAGCCGATCGAGCTCTCGCCGAGCAGCTTGACGACGCCGATCTGCCCGACGCGCGGCGTGTGCGTGCCGACGCAGAGCTCGCGCGACCACTCGCCGATGGAGACGACGCGCACGCGCTCGCCGTACTTCTCGCCGAAGAGCGCCATAGCGCCGAGCTTCTTGGCGGCGTCGATGTTCATGATGTCGGCGGTCACCGGCAGGTCGTCGAGCAGCACGGCGTTGATCCGGCCCTCGATCTCGCCCATCGCCGCGGCCGGGACGGCCTGCAGCGACTTGAAGTCGAAGCGGAGCCGGCCGGGCGAGTTCTCCGACCCGGCCTGCGTCGCGGTGTCACCGAGCTCGTCGCGCAGGGCCTGGTGGACCATGTGCGTCGCGGTGTGGGCGCGCGAGATCGACCGTCGGCGCGCGACGTCGACCTCGGCCTCCGCGTCGGCCCCGACCCCAGCCTCGCCCTCGAGCACCGTGGCCCGGTGCACGACGAGGCCGGTGATCGGACGCTGGACGTCCGTGACCTCGATGAGCGCGCCGTTGGCGAGGCGGATGCGGCCGTGGTCGGCCTGCTGGCCGCCCGACTCCGCGTAGAGGGGCGTGCGGTCGAGGACGACCTCGATCTCGTCGCCGGGACCCACACGGTCGACGACGACGCCGTCGCGGATCAGGCCTCGGATGCGCGTGTCGGTCAGGGTCTGGTCGTACCCGGTGAACTCGACGTCGCGCCCGAGGGTGTCCGAGAGCTGGCGGTAGACGCTCGTGTCGCCGTGCGCCGACTTCTTGGAGCGGGCGTCGGCCTTGGCGCGGTCGCGCTGCTCCCCCATGAGCCGGCGGAAGCCGGGCTCGTCGACCTGCAGTCCCTGCTCGGCCGCCATCTCGAGGGTCAGGTCGATCGGGAAGCCGTAGGTGTCGTGCAGGGCGAACGCCTCGGCGCCGCCGAGGGTCGTGGCCCCGGAGGACTTGGCCCGCGCCACCGCGGTGTCGAGGATGGTCGTCCCGGAGCTCAGCGTGCGCCGGAAGGCCTCCTCCTCGGCGTACGCGACCTGGCTGATCCGGCTGAAGTCGGTCTCGAGCTCGGGGTAGGACGCCTTCATCCGCTCCATGCTGACGGGCAGCAGCTGCTCGAGGGTGGGGGCGTCGACACCGAGCAGGCGCATGGAGCGCACGGCGCGGCGCAGCAGGCGGCGCAGCACGTAGCCGCGGCCCTCGTTGCCGGGGGTCACCCCGTCACCGATGAGCATGAGCGAGCTGCGCACGTGGTCGGCCACGACGCGGAACCGCACGTCGTCCTCGTGGTCCGCGCCGTAGCGGAGGCCGCTCAGGTCCTCGGCCGCCGCGATGACGGGGAAGACCTCGTCGGTCTCGTAGATGTTGTCGACGCCCTGGAGCAGGAACGCGACGCGCTCCAGACCCATGCCGGTGTCGATGTTGCGCTTGGGCAGGTCCCCGACGATGTCGAAGTCCTCCTTGGACCGGACGTTCTCGAGCTCGTACTGCATGAACACGAGGTTCCAGAACTCGAGGTAGCGGTCGCCCGCCTCCCAGTCGCCGTCGGCACCGAACTGGGGGCCGCGGTCGAGCAGGATCTCGGAGCAGGGGCCACCGGGACCGGCGACACCCATGTTCCAGTAGTTGTCCTTGCGCCCCAGGCGAACGATGCGGTCGTCGGACAGGCCCGCGACCTTCTTCCACAGCGCGATCGCCTCGTCGTCCTCGTGGTAGACGGAGGCGTAGAGGTCCTTCTCGTCGAAGCCGAGGCCGCCCTCGGACTGGCTGCGCGTGATCAGCTCCCACGCGAGCTGGATGGCGCCTTCCTTGAAGTAGTCGCCGAAGCTGAAGTTGCCGTTCATCTGGAAGAACGTGCCGTGGCGCGTGGTCTTGCCGACCTCCTCGATGTCGAGGGTGCGCACGCACTTCTGCACGCTGGTGGCGCGGCTGAACTGCGGGGTCTCCTGGCCGAGGAAGTACGGCTTGAACGGGACCATGCCGGCGTTGACGAACAGCAGGTTCGGGTCGTCGTGCACCAGCGGGGCGCTCGGCACGATGGTGTGGCCGTGGCTGCCGAAGTACGAGAGCCAGCGACGCCTGATCTCAGCGGTTTCCATGATGGGTCCTTGGGGTCGACGGTGGTCTGCGGGGAGGCCTGTCCCCCGGTGGCGGGCGGACAGGCGGGCGGGGCGGGGTCAGCCTCGCGCCTCAGCGGGGCGCGGCTGGCCCCCGGGGAGCTCGCCTCGCCGGCGGCAGTCCGTCCACACGGGTGCGCCTGGGTCCCTTCTGGGCCACGTTCATCGTCCTTCGGTCGTCGGCGCACGCTCGCGCCGAGGTCCTTCAACCCTAACGGACCCCGTCGGGCGAGTCCCACCACCTTTGACCCGGTATGCCGTGTGGCGGCGCCCGCCGCGTACCTGCGGTCGGGAGCGCCGGCCGTCGTCACCCACGTATGCCGCTGGGCCGGCCCCGTGCGGGAGCCGGCCCAGCGGCATACGTCGTGCTCGTGCCGGTCGGCCGTCAGGCCGGGACCTCGGCGACGAGGTCGGTCTTGACCTCGGGGAAGTGGCACGCCTGCAGGTGCACGCCACCCTCGCGGAACGCGCGGGTGGACTCCTCCGTCGTCGCGCTGAGCAGCGGCGGCTCCACCTGGGCGCAGATGTCCTGCGCCTTCCAGCAGCGGGTGCGGAAGCGGCAGCCGCTCGGCGGGTCGATGGGGCTCGGCACGTCACCGATGAGGCGGATGCGCTCCTTGGGGGCGATGCCGCGGGCGACGTTGATGTCCGGGGCCGCCGAGAGCAGCGCCTGGGTGTACGGGTGCTCGGGAGCCTCGTAGATCTTCTTCTTGTCGCCGTACTCGACGATCTTGCCGAGGTACATCACCGCGACCTGGTCGCAGAAGTGACGCACGACGCCGAGGTCGTGCGCGACGAAGATGAACGCCAGGCCGAGCTCGTTGCGCAGCTTGGCCAGCAGGTTCATCACCTGGGCCTGGATCGACACGTCGAGGGCCGAGACCGGCTCGTCGGCGATGATGAGCTTCGGCTCGACGGCCAGGGCGCGGGCGATGCCGATGCGCTGGCGCTGGCCACCGGAGAACTCCGACGGGTAGCGGTTGATGTGCTCGGGGTTGAGCCCGACGAGCTCGAGCAGCTCCTGGACGCGGGCCTTCTCCTTGCCCTGGTGCAGGCCGTGCACGCGCAGCGGCGTGCTGAGGATGGCGCCCACCGTCTGCCTCGGGTTCAGCGAGGAGTACGGGTCCTGGAAGATCATCTGCACGTCGCGGCGGATGTCGCGCAGCTCGTGCTCCTTCAGGTGCGTGATGTCACGGCCGCCGAACTCGATCGAGCCACCGGTGGGCTCGTCGAGACGCGTCACGAGGCGCGACGTCGTCGACTTGCCGCAGCCGGACTCACCGACGAGGCCGAGGGTCTGGCCCTCCTTGACCGTGAAGCTGATGCCGTCGACGGCCTTGACCGTCGCGCGGACCATCCGCAGGCCCTGGACCTCACGGAACGGGAAGTGGCGCTGGAGGTCGGTGACCTTGAGCAGGGTCTGGTCGCTCATCGCTCTCCCTCGTCGTGCTTCAGGGTGGCCACGGGATCGGCCAGGTGGCAACGGATCTCGCGGTTGGTCAGGCCGAGCGTGGCGCGCCACTCGGGCAGCACGGTCCAGCAGGCGTCGCCGTCGACCTGCGACTTGAACTCGCAGCGCGGGTGGAAGGAGCAGCCGTTCGGCAAGTTGAGCAGGCTCGGCGGCGTGCCCTTGATCGCCCGGAGCTCCTCGAGGTCCTCGGAGTGCGAGGGCAGCGACTGCAGCAGACCGTAGGTGTAGGGGTGCGACGGCTGGGCCAGCACCTCCTTGGCGCTGCCCTTCTCGACGCCACGACCGGCATACATCACGAGGATGTCGTCGGCCGTCTCGGCGACGACCGCGAGGTCGTGCGTGATGAGGATGACGGCCGAGCCGAACTCCTTCTGGAGGTCGTTGACGAGGTCGAGGATCTGCGCCTGCACGGTGACGTCGAGCGCGGTCGTCGGCTCGTCGGCGATGAGCAGCTTCGGGTTGTTGACCAGGCCCAGGGCGATCATCGCGCGCTGGCGCATGCCGCCGGAGAACTCGTGCGGGTAGGAGTTGGCACGCCGCTGCGGGTTGGGGATCCCGACGAGGTCGAGCATCTCGACGGCGCGCTTCAGCGCGACCTGCTTGCTCACCTTGTGGTGGGCGCGGTAGGCCTCGGCGATCTGCTTGCCCACCTTGTGGAACGGGTGGAGCGAGCTCTGGGGGTCCTGGAAGACCATCGCGGCCTTGGTGCTGCGGATCCTCTGGAAGGTCGAGGCCGGCGCTCCGACGAGCTCGATGCCGTCGAGCTTGATGCTGCCGGTGATCTGCGTGCGCTTCGGGTTGTGCAGCCCGAGCACCGCCATGCTGCTGACCGACTTGCCCGACCCCGACTCGCCGACGATGGCGAGGGTGCGCCCGAGCCGGGCCTGGTAGGTGAGGTTCGAGACCGCCTTGACGACCCCCTCCTCGGTAGGGAAGGCGACCGAGAGGTCGCTGACGTCGAGGACGACGTCTCCGGGGTCGCGGGCCTCGGAGGACTGGGTCGAGATGGTGTTGACGGTGGCGGTCACGACAGCCTCACTCGCGGGTCGATGAAGGAGTAGGCGATGTCGACGACGAGGTTCATGATGACGACGACGACCGCTCCGATCAGGACGGTGCCCATGATGACCGGCAGGTCGAAGGACTTCAGGGCGGCCAGGCCACGGCGGCCGATGCCGTCGACACCGAAGATCTGCTCGGTGATGAGCGTGCCGGTCAGCAGGGCCGCGATGTCGAGACCGAGGATCGTGGCGATGGGGCTCATCGCGGCGCGGAAGCCGTGCTTGAACAGGACCGTCCGCTCGTTGATGCCCTTGGAGCGCGCCGTGCGGATGTAGTCCATCGACAGCGTCTCGATCATCGAGTTACGGGTGTAGCGCACGTACGACGCCGACGTGACGAGCCCGAGGATCAGTGCGGGCGCGAGCATGCCCATGAAGTACGGGCCCACCCCCGCCGATATCGCGGAGTACTGCGGCAGCACGTTCCAGAGGATCACGGGGTAGAGCGCGACGAGGAGCGCGAGCACGTAGTACGGGATCGAGCCGAGCACCTGAGAGGCACCGACGAGCCCGCGGTCGGCCGCGGAACCACGGCGCACGGCCGCGATGATGCCGAGCGTGACGCCGACGGTGACGAACACGACGGCGGCCATGAGGGCCAGCACGACGGTGTTCGGGAAGCGCGTGAAGAGCTCGTCGTTGACGGAGCGACGCGTCACGAAGGAGAAGCCCAGGCACGGGGCGCCGCAGTGGACGGTGTCGCCGGCGTAGAGGAAGTCGCGCCCGACGAACAGACCCCTGAAGTAGTCGAAGAACTGCACCGTCAGCGGCTTGTCGAGCCCGAGGCTCTTGGTGATGGCGGCGAGTCGCGTGGCGTTGCAGCGGGTCTCGGGACACATGGCCTGGGCCGGGTCGGACGGGCCCGCGAAGAACAGCAGGAACGCCGAGACCAGCGTGGCCAGGATGACGCTCAGGGCGAGAGCCAACCGCCTGAGGATGTACGTGAGCACGTTTTGCCTTCCAAACGAGGTGGGCGCCGGTGGTGGGGGCCCGGGAAGTCCCGGACCCCCACCACGGCGGTCAGTTCAGTTCCTGCGCCCCCGTGGGGACGCCGTCACTGCCGACTCAGGAGTCGAGCCACACGTCCGTGAGGTCCGGCATGCCCTTGTTCGGGTTGTTGTGGACGTTCTTGACCTTCGTGCCGAAGACCGAGTTGCCCTTGTCGTTGTTGTCCGGGATGGCCAGGAGGTAGTTCTCCGTCAGCCACTTGTCCATCTTGCCCCACTCCGGGCCCTGCTCCGTGATCGAGAGCTGCTGGATGCGCTTGATCTCGGCGTCGATCTTGGCGTCGGAGAAGTTGCCGAAGGTCGTGCCACCCTGCGACAGCGCGATGGTGCCGAAGGTGGGCGGGATGATCGAGTCGGCGGACGGCCAGTCGAAGCACCAGCCGCGCGGCGACTGGAGCATGTTGTACTTGCCCTTCGGGTCGCCGACGAGCTTGCGACGCTCGGCGTTCGGGACACCGATGTCCTGGACCTTGAAGCCGGCGGCCTCGAGCTTCTGCTTGCGGACCTGGTTGACCTTCTGCGCGATGTCGTCGTCGTTGGTGTAGTAGTAGATGAGCTCGAAGGGCTTGTCGGGGCCGTAGCCGGCCGCGGCGAGCATCTTCTTGGCCTCGTCGGCGTTGCCGTCGCCCTGGCCGTTCATCTTGAAGCCGGGAGCGGCCTCGGCGGTGTAGTCGAGGTGACCGGCGATCTGCGGCGGGATGATCGTGCTGGCGGGCGAGAACGAGTGCGTCGTCTCGCCGGCGGCCTTGTGGATCGAGTCGAAGGGCCACGCCACGGCGATCGCCTTGCGGACCGGCAGCGGGATCTTGCGGGCGTCCAGGTTGACCATGAGCACGCAGGAGGAGGGACCCTCCTCGAACTGGGCCTTCTTGTCGCCCTCGATCTGCGGGATGAGCGAGGAGTCGATCGGGTCCCAGTTGAGGCTCGTGGCGTCGTCGCCGTTGGAGGCGAGGATGGCCGTCTGCGTCTTGATGGTGTCGACGCCCCACTTGAAGTGGAAGCCGTCGGGGTAGTTGTGGCGCGCCGGGTCGGTGGCCGGGTCCCAGTTGGGGTTGCGCTTGAGGACCAGCTCGGTGCCGGGGGTGTACTTGTCGAACATGTACGGGCCGGTGGCGAGCGGGTGCAGCTGGTAGTCGGCCTTCTTGTCCTTCGCCTCGGGGATCGGCGTGAACTGGTTGAAGGAGACGAAGTAGGGCAGCGTCTCGAAGCGCTTCTCGAGGTGGAAGACGACGGTCTTGTCGTCGGGGGCCTCGACACCCTTCCAGTTCTTGTCACCCTTGTAGGGGCCCTGGTAGTCGGCGCCACCCTTGAAGAACTCGCGCTGGTACGTCGGGCCGTTGGCGGCGAGGTCGGGGTCGAACGAGCGCTTGGCCGCGAAGACGATGTCGGCGGCCTTGACCGGCGTGCCGTCTTCGTACTTGATGCCGTCCTTGAGCGTGAAGGTCCACGTCAGGCCGTCCTCGGACTGCTTGCCCAGGTCGGTGGCGAGGTCCGGCACGAGCACCTGCTTGCCGTCACGAGAGACGTAGGTCGTCAGGGCACGGTTCGTCAGCGAGAAGATGACGGCCGTGTCCTGGTAGAACTGGTCGCTCGGGTCCATGTTGGCCGGCGTCGAGGTGTAGGGCACCGTGAGGATGCCACCCTTCTTCGCACCGGGGATCTCCGGGGCCGGGCCCTTGGCGTTGGGGTCGAGGGCGGCACCCGCCTGGTCGACCTTCCCACCGGTGCCGTTGGTACCACCCGGCGTGCCGTTGTTGGCGGCAGGTGCGCCGCAGGCCGCGACGAAGCCGAGGGAAGCCGCGGCTCCCACGGTCAGGACTTTGGTCCAGCGCATTGTTGTTTGCTCCCTTTTGCTTGTCCCGGCGTTTTGCCGGGAACATCTGGTGGCCGAGACCCGGATGGGGTCAGCGGCGGCTGGTGGGGTCGAACGCGTCGCGGATCGAGTCGCCGAGCAGGCTGAGGGCGAGGACGAGCAGCGAGAGGCCGATGACCGACGGCCACAGCCACAGGGGGTACGTGGCGAAGAGGTTCTGCGCGTCGGCGATGGTGCGACCCCACGAGGCTGTGGGCTCGACCAGTCCGGCGCCGAGGTAGCTCAGCGTGGCCTCGTAGGTGATGTAGGCGGGCACCGCGATGGAGGCCGAGACGATGATCGGGCCGACGAGGTTGGGCAGGATCTCGCGGAAGAGGATCGAGCGGGTCGGCACGCCGATGGCCCGGGCCGCCTGGACGAACTCGCGCTCGCGCAGGCTCTTGACCTCGCCGCGCACGAGGCGGGCCAGACCCATCCAGCCGAAGACCACGAGGATGACGATGAGCACCCAGAAGCGGATCGTCGAGGTCTCCTCTGGCGTCAGGTCGCCACCGGCCGCGAGGCGCTTCTGCATGATCGGGATGACGGCCAGCACGAGGAGCAGGATCGGCAGCGACAGGAAGAAGTCGATGACCCAGGAGATGATCTTGTCGGCGAGGCCGCCGAGGTAGCCGGCGACGAGTCCGAGGGTCACACCGACGATCGTCGAGGCGAACGCCGCGACGAAGCCGATGATGAGCGACGGGCGGGCGCCGTAGGCCCAGCGGGCGAAGAGGTCACGCCCGAGCCGCGGCTCGACACCGAGCCAGTGCGCCGAGCTGGCGCCGACCGTCGGGAGGCCGTTGAAGTCGACGAGCTCGGTGTGCACCGTGCCGACGTCGGCCTTGACCTTGGTGATCGGGTCGACGGCCTCGAGCGAGACGAGCAGCGGCGCGAAGATCGCGACGATGATGAACAGCAGGATGATGACGGAACAGATGATCGCGACCTTGTCCCGCTTCAGCCGGGCCCAGGCCACCTGCCCGGGGGACCGACCGGTCCGTACGTCCTGGTGCTCAGGCGCCGCTGTCGGAGACTTTTCCTCGGATACCTCGGTCAGCGTTCCTGCTGAGGGCTCCGGCATGGCGTTCAACGCGTTGTCTCCATCCTTGTGGGATCACATCCGGTCCGGGGTCTGCGTCACCCGAACCGCCCTCAAGGGCACACCAGATCTTCCGGATGGCACCCCCGCCGGGACGTCGTGAGCCTGCCACAGAGTTTCGTGCCGTCCAAGCATCGAGATACGCATGGATGACAAATCGTTACCGACCGGCACGTCCGGCCACATAATGTGCGTCCACGCGTCACAGGCCCGAAACAATCCCCGACCGGAGGCCGTTTCGGGTCACCTGGGCTCACGGCCGACGGGTGCGTCCCAGCCGTCCGGAGAGCCATTCCCAGCGGGCGCGGAGCCGCTCCTCGAAGCCGCGGTCGGTGGGTCGGTAGTAGCTGACCGAGTCGTGCAGGTCGTCGGGCAGGTACTGCTGGGCCGCGACCCCGTCCGGCTCGTCGTGGGCGTAGACGTAGCCCGTGCCGTGGCCGAGGCGCTCGGCCCCGGCGTAGCCGCTCCCCCGCAGGTGCGCCGGCACGACACCGCCGCGCCCGGCGCGCACGTCGGCGATCGCCTCGTTGATGCCGAGGTATGCCGCGTTGGACTTGGGTGCCATGGCGTTGTGCACGACGGCCTGCGCGAGGATGATCCGCGCCTCCGGCATGCCGATCTGGGCGACGGCGTGCATCGCGGCCACGGCCGTCTGCAGGGCCGTCGGGTCTCCCATGCCGACGTCCTCGCTCGCGGAGATGACGATCCTGCGTGCGATGAAGCGCGGGTCCTCCCCCGCCTCGAGCATCCGGGCGAGGTAGTGCAGGGCAGCGTCGACGTCGCTGCCGCGCATCGACTTGATGAGGGCGCTCGCCACGTCGTAGTGCTGGTCGCCGGCCCGGTCGTAGCGCACGGCCGCCTGGGCGACGGCCTGCTCGACGTGGGCGAGCGTGATCTCGAAGGGGTCGTCGGACAGCCGCCCTGCGGGCTGGGCGTCGAGGGCGACGCCGGCGGCGGCCTCGAGCGAGGTGAGGGCACGACGGGCGTCACCACCGGCGATGCGGACGAGGTGCTCGGTGGCGTCGGCCGCCAGGGTGTGCTCGCCGTCGAAGCCGCGCTCGTCCGTGAGGGCTGCTGCCAGCAGCTCGCCGATCTCTTTGTCTGACAGGGACTCCAGGGTGACGAGCACCGAGCGCGAGAGCAGCGGGGAGATGATGCTGAACGACGGGTTCTCGGTCGTGGCGGCGACGAGGATGACGGTGCGGTTCTCGACGCCGGGCAGCAGGGCGTCCTGCTGGGCCTTGGTGAAGCGGTGGATCTCGTCGAGGAAGAGCACGGTCTGGCGCGAGTAGAGGTCGCGCTCCCGGACGGCCGACTCCATGACGGAGCGGACGTCCTTGACCCCCGCCGTGACGGCCGACAGCTCGACGAACCGGCGCTCGGCGGCCGTCGCGACGAGGTGCGCCAGCGTCGTCTTCCCGGTGCCGGGCGGCCCCCAGAGGATCGCCGACAGGGGGCCGGCTGCGCCGCCGGACCCCTCGATGAGCCGGCGCAGCGGACTCCCGGGCCGCAGCACCTTGGCCTGCCCGCGCACCTCCTCGAGTGAGCGTGGGCGCATCCGCACGGCCAGCGGGGCGACCCCGGCCGAGGCCGGTTGCTCGCCGCGGTCGGCGGCGGAGGCCGCACCGAAGAGGTCCGCCGGACTGTCTGACATCACTGTGGAAGGCTATCCGCGTGCAGAACCCCTCACCCGCGGACCCGGCGCCGCGCACCCGTCTGGGCCGTCTCGGAGCGCTCATCGCCCGACACCCCCGCACCTGGGTGACGGCCTGGGCTGCCATCGCCGTCGTGTGCTTCGCCGTCGCCGTCGGGGGCGTCACCGGGGAGTCGCTCTTCGAGCGCCTCCACTCCGGAGCGCCGACCGTGGACTCCGAGGCCTCTCGCGCGCAGGACGTCATCGCCCAGAGCCAGCCGGCCCTCGAGACCCTGACCATGCAGGTGACCGGCGCCGACCTCACCGACGCGAGGACGGTGCAGGACGGCGCAGCCGCGACCCGCGCGGTCGGTGAGGTCAAGGGGGTCAAGAGCGTCCGGTCGCCGCTGCTCGCCCCGCAGGGCCTGACCGACCCCTCGGTCGCCCCGCTCCTCAAGGGGGGCACGCCGGCCGCCGGTGGCTTCGTCACGGTCGTCGACTTCGTGCCGGGCCTCGACAAGGCGGCACAGGACACGGCCGAGTCCGAGGCCGAGACGCGCCTGCTCGCGGTGGCGACGACGATGCATGCGCAGGGTTCGGTGGGCAGCACGAGCAAGGTCATCAAGGCCATCACGAGCACCGTGGAGCACGACCTGCTGCGCGGCGAGGGCATCGCCCTGCCGCTCACCTTCCTCGTCATGTTCTTCGTCTTCGGCGGCTTCGTCGCCGCAGGCATGCCGATCGTCGGCGCGGTCGTGTCGATCGGCGGGGCCCTGCTCTCGCTCTTCGGCTTCTCGCACGCCGTCGAGCTCGACGCCACGGTCGTCAACATCGTGACGCTGCTCGGGCTCGGGCTGTCGATCGACTACGGCCTGCTGACGGTGAGCCGCTTCCGCGAGGAGCTCGCCCACCGTGAGCACGATGTGCCGACGAGGGAGGAGGTCGCCCGCGCCACCGAGCGCACCGTGGCCACCGCCGGACGGACCGTGCTCTTCTCCGGTCTCACCGTCGCGATCGCGCTGGCCGGTCTGCTCGTCTTCGAGGCCTCGATCATGCGAGCCATCGGCGTCGCCGGTGTCAGCGTGGTGCTCGTCGCGATGGTCGTGGCCATCACGCTCGTCCCCGCTCTGTGCGTGGTCGGGGCAAAACGCCTGTCGCGCAAGGCGGTCGAGCAGACGTCCGACGTCGGCGTCTTCTCCCGGCTCGCCGTCGGGGTGCAGCGCCGCCCGGTGCTCGTCATCGTCGGGGTCGTCGTCGTCCTCGTGACGCTGGCGCTGCCGACGCTCTCGATGAAGCTGACGTCGTCGGGTACCGAGCTGCTCCCCAAGGACGCACCGCAGCGCGTCTTCTTCGAGCAGCTGGACCGTGACTATCCCGCGCTCTCGGCGCCCGAGGTGACCGTCGTCGCGGCCTCCTCGGACACCGCTGCCGTCACCGCCTGGGCCCAGCAGTTCCGCTCCCGCCCGGGCGTCGAGGCGATCGCCGTGCAGCCGCTCGGCTCGGAGCACCAGCGGGTCAACATGCGCGTCGCCGGTCGGCCGACGTCCGACGAGGCCCAGGACCTCGTGACGACGGTGCGCGCCACGCCGGCCCCGTTCGAGACCCTGACGACCGGCCAGGCCGCGGGCCAGATCGACTTCCTCGACTCCATGTCCGCCCGGGCGCCGTATGCTGTCGCCCTCGTCGGGCTCGGCACGTTCGTCCTGCTCTTCCTCATGACGGGGTCGGTGGTCGTGCCGGTCAAGGCGCTGCTGCTCAACGTCATCTCGCTCGGCGCCGCTCTCGGGGTCGTGGTGTGGATCTTCCAGGAGGGCCACCTCGAGGGACTGCTCGGTTTCAGCTCGGTCGGTGCCGTCGAGTCGATGGTGCCCTTCCTCGTCCTCGCCTTCGGTTTCGGCCTGTCGATGGACTACGAGGTCTTCCTGCTCTCGCGGATCGTCGAGTTCCACCGGCACGGCGCCGAGAACGACCGCGCGGTCTCCCTGGGCCTGCAACGCACCGGACGCATCATCACGTCGGCGGCGCTGCTCATCGTCATCGTCTTCGGCGGTTTCGTCGCGGGCGACATCCTCATCATCAAGCAGATGGGGGTGGCGCTCGTGGCGGCCGTCGTCATCGACTCCACCCTGGTGCGGATGCTGCTCGTGCCCGCCACGATGACGCTGCTCGGCCGGCTCAACTGGTGGGCCCCGGCGCCGCTGCGTCGGCTGCACGACCGCTTCGGGATCACCGAGTGACCGCTGTCCTCACCGGGCACGGGCTGCACGACCTGCTGGGCGCCGTCGAGGGGCACCCGTTCGTGCGGTGCGAGGTCACCGACGAGCTGGCAGCGACGTGGTGGCGGGCTGCCGGGGCCGTCGCGTTCCAGCGGACGCGCAAGGCGGTGCAACGCACCGTCAACGTCCTCGGTGACGACGCCGGGTCGACGGTGCTGCTCGACCACCTTCCGCAGATCGCGGCGACCGTCGCCCCCGGGCGGCGGGCCCTGTCGGTCAGCGTCCCGCAGCACCTCGAGCCCCTGCTGCGAGAGCGCTACCGCGTGCTCGACGGAGGCGACTGGGAGTGGTTCCACACCACGGTCGCCCCCGCCGAGCACCCGTCCCACGAGCGCGTGGTGCCCCTCGACGACGTCGCCCGGGCCGGTGAGGTCGGCGCCTTCCTCGAGACGCACTCCCCCACTGCCGACACCGAGCCGGGGCGGGGCGAGCGCTGGTTCGGCGTCGAGGAGCCCGACGGGTCGCTCTGCGCGGCCGCCGCCTGGGGGGTCACTCGCGGCGGTGCACCGCACCTGTCGTCGGTCGCGGTCGACTCCCGACGGCGCGGTCAGGGCCTGGGCCGCACCATCGTCGGTGCGGTGACCCGGCAGGCCGTCCTCGAGAGCGGGGTGGCCACCCTCGGGATGTACTCCCACAACACGGTGGCGCGCGGCCTGTACCTCTCCCTCGGCTACGACCGCCTCTGCGCGTGGTCGAGCCGGCCGGTCCTCGTCGGCCCCTGACGCCCACCCGACGCATACTGCCGACGGGGCCTGCCGACCTTCCCCGCTGAGGTGGCCGCCGTCCTCAGACGAAGTCGGCGGCGACGACCTTGCGGCCGGCCTCCTGCACGAGGACCACCCAGTTGCCTGAGTTGTCGCGGCACACGGCCTCGGTGCCGTAGGGCCTGACGGACGGAGGCTGCAGGAACTCCACGCCCTTGGCGGTCAGCTCGGCGTACGTCTTCTCGCAGTCGTCGACCGAGAGACCGAGCCCGTTGAGGCCGCCGGCGTCGAGGGCCCGCCTCATCGCCGTGACGAGATCGTCCGGGAACGGCGGTCCGGGGATCGCGAGACTGACCTGCAGCTCGGGCTGGTTGGGGTGCACGACCGTGCACCAGCGGTAGCCGTCACCGAGGGTGATGTCGTCCTTCTCCTCGAAACCGAGGACGTCGACGTAGAAGCGCTTCGACTCGTCGATGTCCTTCACGAAGACACTGACGATGGAGATGTTGGTGATCATGCCGCCACGTTAGGACGCGCCCGGCGGGTCCTGCTTCTCCTGCGTTGCGCAGCGCTCGGCCAGACCCCACATGAAGATGACGCAGCCGGGGATGTGCGGACCTCCCGATGCGGCATACCTCGCCTGGAAGCTGCTCGGCGTCTCCCCCACGACCGCCCGGAAGCGGCTGCTGAACGACCCGAGGCTGGTGAACCCGACGGCGTGACACACCTCGGTGACGGTGAGGTTCGACGAGCGCAGCAGGTCCTGGGCCCGCTCGATCCGCCGCTTCGAGACGTACTCGAGCGGCGTCACACCGTAGGTCGAGCGGAAGAGGCGCAGGAAGTGGTACTTCGACAGGCGCGCCTCGGCCGCGAGCGCGTCGAGGTCGAGCGGCTCGGAGTAGTGGCGGTCCGCATGGTCCCGTGCGCGGCGCAGGTGGACGAGGACGTCGTCGGGGGCGCGTCGTTCCACGGTGGTCACCCCCTCATCGTCGCCCCTCAGCGGGCCATGTCGGTGACGAACGTGCCGTTGACCGCACGCAGGCGGTGCTCCCAGGACACGACCCGTCCGGGGCTGCGCTCGGTCAGGGTCGAGCGGGCGCTGGTGTCGGCCGTCGCGTGCCGCTGGTCCCGGGGCACTCCGTAGATCCAGGCGGCGCGACCGTCGAAGGACGAGGTCTCGGTGCGGCTCGACAGGCGTGCCCCGCCGCGGGTCGTCGAGCTCGCGCGCTCCCACGAGATCGCGAGGTCACCGGTCACGTCGTAGCCACCCGCGATGTCGGCGCGCGGGTGGAAGCCCAGGACCCCGTCCTTGTCCCACCGGTGCGTCGTCCGCTCGACGGTCGGTGTGCCGTTGCCGTGGCTCGTGGCCACCGACTGGGTGTCGGTCCACGATGCCCGCAGGGTGTCGTCGGCCTCGTCGTCGGTCCACGAGTGCGTCGAGGTGTTGCCCAGGGTCCGCGTGACCGTGGTCGTCACCGGACCTCGGGACGTCGACAGCGTCCCGCTCACGCGCAGCTCCCGCGTCGCCCGCAGGTCGACGTGGCCGGCACGGTCGCCCGCCCCCGTGACCGTGCTCGTGACGACCGGCTCGGGTGCGTATGCCGTGTCCGTCGTCCCCGACACCACGCCGCGACCCGCGTCGCGCCAGACGCGGAAGCGGGGTGCCAGCGTCCACCCGTCCTGCCCCGGCGGCAGGCCGACGACCGAGAGCCGGACGTCGTGCGGCCGGCCGTCGTCGAGGCGCGCCAGGAACGGCGTCAGGTCGTAGCCGAGCGGCGGGATGTCGAAGGCCTTGGGCGAGGGGATGGCGTACCAGAGGAAGGGGTTGCTCCAGCCGCCCGTGTAGACGACGGGGTAGGGCGCCGCGATCCCGGCGAGCTGCCCGTCGATGCGCACGTCGACCTCGCGGTAGGGCAGACCGTCCGGGCACGAGTAGCCCGTGCTCGCAGGGGCGCTCGTGTCCCAGAACTCCTCGCAGCCACCGCCGGACCCCGTGGCGAAGACGTCGGCGAGCAGGCGGGTCGAGTTGCGCGGCACGGTCAGCGACCCGACGAGGTCGGTGCCGTCGCGGGACGTGCCGGCCAGCGGGAGGACGGCGTCGGAGGTCTGCGCCGCCGGGGCTCCGCGGCCGGTCGTGTAGAAGTCGAGGTCGACCGTCACGTGGATGACGCCGGTGTAGGTGGCGTCGACGACGTTGCCGATGTAGGCCTGCACCTGCTGCGGGTCGGCGAGCAGCGGTGCCAGGTCGGTGACGTCCTTCTCGACGTGCCAACGGATCCCGTCGACGCTGGGCTCGGGGGTCGAGAGCGTCAGCATCCGCACTCCCCCGACGTCGACGTGGCCTATGCGGTCGAACTGTCGGCCGGCCACCGAGCCGTCGAGCCGCATGACGACCTTCGACCACGGACCGGCGCACCCGGGCGGCGGGGTGTAGTCCCGCGAGTGCACGTCGAAGTCGGCGAACGCGGCGTCGACGACGCGCACGGTGCAGTGCCGCGTGCTCGGCACCGCGACCGGCGGCTCTGGGGTGCGGGGGTCGTCCCAGTCGCTGCCGAACTCCGCAGGCGGGGTCGCGCTGCTCGTGACCGCAACGGCCGACGCCCGGCCGGACCCCCCGGCAGAGACTTCGGCGGACGCCCCGACGGACGCCGAGGCGCCACCGACGACGAGCAGGGCTCCCACGGACGCAGCGAGGAGGGGACGCATTCGACGCAGGCGCATGTCTCCGCACGTTAGGAGCCGCCCGGTCAAGGTAGGGCAAAGACCCGGGCTGCTGACGGCATACGCCATCGACCTCACCGGCGTGGAGGGTCGCCGTCACCCGGTGACGACGACCCTCCACGGTCGGGACGAGCGGGCTCAGCTCCTGGTGGGGCTGACCTCGGGCGCGCCCTGCGGGGCGGGAGCGGTGGCCGCGGGCTTGGCGTCGACCCCGGCCTCCTTGCGCTGCTCGGGGGTGATCGGCGCGGGGGCGGCCGTCAGCGGGTCGTAGCCGCCGCCCGACTTCGGGAAGGCGATGACGTCGCGGATCGAGTCGGTGTGCGCGAGCAGCGAGACGATGCGGTCCCAGCCGAGTGCGATGCCGCCGTGCGGCGGGGCGCCGAAGGCGAACGCCTCGAGCAGGAAGCCGAACTTCTCCTGCGCGTCCTCCTCCGACAGGCCCATGACCTTGAAGACCCGCTCCTGGACGTCGCGCTGGTGGATACGGATCGAGCCGCCACCGATCTCGTTGCCGTTGCAGACGATGTCGTAGGCGTAGGCGAGAGCGGGACCGGGGTCGGTGTCGAACGTGTCGAGGAACTCCGGCTTGGGCGAGGTGAAGGCGTGGTGGACGGCCGTCCACGCGCCGGCACCGACGGCGACGTCCCCGGAGGCGACGGCGTCGGCAGCGGGCTCGAAGAGCGGGGCGTCGACGACCCAGAGGAAGCTCCAGGCGTCCTCGTCGATAAGGCCGCAGCGGCGACCGATCTCGAGGCGGGCGGCCCCGAGGAGGGCGCGCGAGGGCTTGGCCGCACCGGCGGCGAAGAAGATGCAGTCGCCGGGCTCGGCCCCGACGTGCGCCGCGAGACCGTCGCGCTCGGCGTCGGTGAGGTTCTTGGCGACCGGGCCGCCGAGCTGGCCGTCCTCCTGGACGAGGACGTAGGCGAGGCCGCGGGCGCCGCGCTGCTTGGCCCACTCCTGCCAGGCGTCGAGCTGCTTGCGCGGCTGGCTCGCGCCACCCGGCATGACGACGGCCCCGACGTAGTCGGACTGGAAGACGCGGAAGGTCGTGTCCTTGAAGTAGTCGGTGCACTCGACGAGCTCGTTGCCGAAGCGCAGGTCGGGCTTGTCCGAGCCGTAGCGGGCCATGGCCTCGTGGTAGGTCATCCGCTGGAACGGTGCGTCGAGCTCGACCCCGATGAGGCGCCACAGCGCCGCGATGATCGACTCGCCGAGCTCGATGACGTCGTCCTGGTCGACGAAGCTCATCTCGATGTCGAGCTGGGTGAACTCCGGCTGGCGGTCGGCACGGAAGTCCTCGTCGCGGTAGCAGCGGGCGATCTGGTAGTAGCGCTCCATGCCGGCGACCATGAGCAGCTGCTTGAACAGCTGCGGGCTCTGCGGGAGGGCGTACCAGGAGCCGGGCGCGAGGCGGGCCGGGACGAGGAAGTCGCGCGCGCCCTCGGGGGTCGAGCGCGTCAGGGTCGGGGTCTCGATCTCGACGAAGTCGCGGGCGCCGAGGACCGCGCGCGCCGCGGCGTTGACCTTGGAGCGCAGGCGGATGGCGGCACCGGCGGAGCTGGCGCCGGGGCGGCGCAGGTCGAGGTAGCGGTGCTTGAGGCGGGCCTCCTCGCCGACGGTGACGCGCTCGTCGATCTGGAAGGGCAGCGGCGCCGCGGGGTTGAGCACCTCGAGCTCGCTGACGATGACCTCGATCTCGCCGGTCGGCAGGTCGGGGTTGGCGTTGCCCTCGGGGCGGGTGCGCACCTCGCCGGTCACCTTGACGCAGTACTCGTTGCGCACGTCGTGCGCGCCACCCTCGGCGAGGACCTCGTCGCGGGCCACGACCTGGGCCACGCCGGAGGCGTCGCGCAGGTCGAGGAAGGCGACACCGCCGTGGTCTCGACGCCGCGCCACCCAGCCGGTGAGGGTGACGGTCTGGCCTGCGTGGTCGGCACGGAGTGTGCCGGCCTCGTGAGTGCGGAGCACGGAGGGTCCTTCCGGGACGGGTTTCGGGCGGCCGCGGGGCCGCCTGGGGCGAGCGGGGCACCCGGACCACGGTCGGGTCGCGGGCACCGAGGACCAATCCTAGACCGCCTGCACCTAGGCTCTTTGCCGTGCAGCACTCCCGCAACCGCGACCTCGACGGCGTCCGAGGACTCGCGATCCTCCTCGTCGTCGCCGCGCACTCCGGCCTTCCCGTGCGCTGGGGCGGCCTGTCGGGCGTGACGCTCTTCTTCGTGCTGTCCGGCTACCTCATCACGAGCCTGTTGCTGCGCGAGTGGGCTCGGTGGGGGTCGATCAGCCTGTGGCGGTTCTGGGGGCGTCGAGCGCTACGACTGCTCCCCGCGCTGGTGCTCCTGCTCGCGCTCGCCCCGGTCGTGCTGTGGGCCACGGGTGACGACCGGCTGTCGACCTACCCCACGGCGGCCCTGGCCTCGCTCTTCTACGTCGGCAACTGGGTGCGCATCTCCGGCACCGACCTCGGGGTGCTCAACCACCTGTGGTCGCTCTCGGTCGAGGAGCAGTTCTACGTCGTGTGGCCCGCCCTGTTCATCGGCCTCATGACGTGGTGGCGCAGCCGGGCGCTCGCCGTCGTGCTCAGCCTGGCCGCGCTCGCGACCTTCTACTCGGTGTGGACCGTCGGCGCCGCGATCCGCCTCGACATCTCGACCGAGACCAACGCGTTCGCCCTGCTGCTCGGGGTGGGCCTCGCCTTCGCGCTCGCCGAGGTGTGCGCGCGGGGCTGGGAGCTGCCGGCGGCGAACCCGGTCGTGCCCTTCGTCGTCATGGTGGCCGTGTCGGCCTTCCCCAGCCACGGGATCGAGGTCGACCACCCCCTCTTCCGTCCTCTCGGAGCCGTCTACGCCGTGCTGGGAGTCTGGCTGGTGTATGCCGCCGTGTCGGGTCACTCGAAGGTCGTGGGCTCCCGCGTCATGGTCTTCTTCGGCACGGTCAGCTACGCCCTCTACCTCTGGCACCAGACGTTCATCAACAGCCTGCTGCTCGGCGAGCACTCCACGCCGCGCAACCTCGTGCTCATCGCGGCGGCGGTCGTCGTGTCGTGGCTGTCCTGGGTGCTCGTGGAGCGGCCGGTCGGCCGCTTGCGCGGGCGCCTGCGGCTCGACCAGCCCTCGCACCGCCAGCAGGAGTTCGTCGACCGGCAGGCCGCAGCGGCACGTCCGCGGGCCGCCCCCACGGCGTAGCCCCGTCAGCGCGGCCCCGGTCTCGTCGAGGACAACCGGACCGGACCGGACCGGTGCGGGACGCGAGCGCGTGGGCGCGACGGTTCCGAGGTGCGCGGCCTAGGCGGTGCCTCCCGCGGTGGCAGGGAGCGGGAGGTCCTCCTGCGCCCCGTGCTCCTCGACGCTGCGGGAGTCGGTGAGGGTGCGCGCACCCCACGTGACCACGGCCCCGACGACGAGGGCCAGCACGGCATACGTCACCTGCTCGCCGCCGACGAAGGACGCGACGAGGGTGGGACCCCACGTGCCGGCGGGCAGCACCGTTGTCACGAGCACGGCCACGAGGGTGCCGACGACGGCGGTGCCGACGCTCGAGCCGACCTCCTGGGCCGTGTCGTTGAGTGCGGTGCCGATGGAGGTCCTGTTCGCGGGCATCGCCTCGACGAGCGCCACGGCACAGATCGTCATCACGGTCCGCAGGCCGACGGTCATGACGACCATGGCGGCCGCGATGGCCGGGTAGCCGCGGCCGACGCCCCAGGCCAGGCCGATAAGCGAGAGGGTGAGCAGCGCGGCTCCGACGAGGCAGGCGACCCGGTGACCGAAGCGACGGGCCAGCCACTCCGAGAGCGGCGTCGCGAGGACCATCGTGACGATGAGCGGGAGGTTGGCGAGCCCGGCCCGCACGGGGCTCCAGCCCCACGCGTACTGGAAGTGCAGGATGAGGCCGAACATGACCCCGGCCATGGCGATCGAGGTGCCTGCCTGGGCGACGGCCGCACCACGCACGGTCCCCTCGGAGAACAGGGCGAGGTCGAGCATCGGCGAGGCGGTGCGCCTCTCGTGGCGCACGAAGGCGACGAGCGCGAGCCCGGCCCCGACGACCGCACCGACGGTCGCGGCCGACACCCAGCCGTGCTCGACCCCACTGGTCAGGGCGTAGCAGCCGAGCCCGATGGTGGCGATGCTGAGCACGGCTCCGGGCAGGTCGAGCCGGTCGTCGGTGAGGTCCTGGGGGCGGTCAGCGGGGACGCCGATCCGCACGCCGATCCAGGCGACGAGGGCGATGGGGGCGTTGACGAGGAGGAGCCACTCCCACCGGACGTGGGCGAGCGCGGTGCCGCCGAGCAGCGGCCCCAGGACGAAGCCCGACATCCCGACGACGATCATGACCGTCATCGCGCGCATGCGGAGGGCCTGGCCGTCGAAGAGCCTGAAGACGAGCGAGTTGGTGATCGGTGCCATGGCTGCGGCCGCCACCCCGAGGGCGGCGCGCAGGGCGATGAGCTCGCCGGCCGTCGTCACCGCCGCGACCGCGAGGCTGACGGCCCCGAAGCTGGCGAGCCCCCAGAGGAGCACCCGGCGCCGACCGATCCGGTCCGCGGCCGAGCCGGCGGTGAGCAGCAGTCCCCCGAACGTCAGCGAGTAGGCGCCGGTGACCCACTGGAGGGCCGTGGTGCCGCTGCCGAGGTCACGGCCGATCGTCGGCAGCGCGATCGTGAGGAGGGTGTTGTCGACCATCTCGACGAAGAAGGCGAGACAGAGCGCGAGCATCGGGATCCACGCCGCGCGGAGCGAGGGGTAGGTGCGGGTCGGCGCCGTGATCGTCGTCGTCATGGGGCCGCCTCCTTTTATCGAACACCGTTCGACTATCGAACGTTGTTCGATATTATAGAACGGCGTTCGATGAACGCAACCCCGACGGGCACTCGTGTGATGGGATGGGCCCATGAGCCCCCAGCGACAGCACGCCGCTCGGCCGTCCCGCGAGGTTCGGGCCGGACGCGAGAGCCCCGCAGCGGGTCGCCGACGGGCCTCACACTCCCTCGAAGCCGTCCTCACCGAGGCCGTCGCCCTGCTCGACACGAGCGGCGAGCAGGCCCTGACCTTCCGCGCCCTCGCAGCCCGTCTCGGCGGGGGCGCCGCCAGCATCTACTGGTACGTCTCGAGCAAGGACGAGCTGCTCGACCGAGCGGCCGACCACGTCCTGGCCGACGTCCTGGTCGCCGTCGAGGGCGTCGGCGAGGGCGACCCCGTCGACGACCTCCGGACCATCGCGCTGGCGCTCTTCGGCGCGATCGTCGAGCGGCCCTGGCTCGGCGCCTACTTCATGCGCGACACCGGAGTGCAGCCCAACGGCCTGCGCCTCTACGAGCGGCTGGGGCAGCAGGTGCTGCGGCTCGGGCTCGGTCCGCGTGAGAGCTTCCACGCGGTCTCGGCCATCGTCGGCTTCGTCGTCGGCACCGCCGCCGACATGGGCCAGCAGGCACCCGAGGCGGTGCTCTCGGGCGAGGTCGACCGCGACGAGTACCTCGCCCGCTACGCCGCCCAGTGGCGCGCCCTGGACGCGGACGAGTTCCCCTTCGTCCACCACGTCGTCGACGAGTTCGCACACCACGACGACGCCGAGCAGTTCCGCGCCGGCCTCGACCTCATCCTCGCCGGGCTGAGCCTCCAGGCCGGTCGCTGACGCGGAGCATTCGCGCCTCCGGTCACTCCTCCGCGAGGGGCCGAAGGTCCTGGGCGGCTTCTGCCGCAAGGCATTCCACGGTCACCGCGAGCGCCGGGCTCGCCGTCATGGTGCGACGCCAGACGAGGCTCACGGTGCGCTCGGACACCGGGCCGACGATGGGGACCGCGACCACGCCGGCCGGCAGGGGTCCCCGACCGAGCCGGGGCACGAGCGCGATGGCCTCCCCCTGCGACACGAGCGCGACGTGCGTCGCGAACTCGAGGGCCACGTGGGCGATCCGCGGTGCGCGACCGACGTCGGTGTACATCTTCTGGAGCCACTGGTGGCAGATCGAGCCCGGGGCGACGCTGGCCCACTCCTCGTCGAGCACGTCGGCGACCCCGATGCTGTCGCGCCCGGCGAGCGGGTGGTCCTCGTGCACGAGGACGTCGGCACGGTCACGGCCGAGGTCGCGCACTTCGAGGTGGTCCGGGATCGCGAGCGGCAGCGGCTCCCAGTTGTGCACGAGCGCGAGGTCGTGCGTGCCGGCGGCCACCGCGTCCACGGCGTCCCACGGGTCGATCTCGTCCGGCCCCAGGGTCACGTCCGGAGCGACGGAGCGGAGTCGGCCGATGGCCCCCACGACCACCCCTCGGTATGCCGTGGCGAACGTCGCGAGCCGCACGGTCCCGACCGTCTCGCCGCTGGCACCGTGCAGGCGGGACTCCAGACGCTCCATGTGGGCGAGCAGGTCGCGGGCCGATTCGGACAGGGTCCGGCCCGCCTCGGTGAGCAGCACCCCCCTGCCCTGTCGCTCGAGCAGCTGGACACCCGTCTGGGTCTCGAGCCGCTTGATCTGCTGGGACACCGCGCTCGGGGTGTAGTCGAGGGCGGCCGCAGCGGCGCCGACGGAGCCGTGGGCCTCGACGGCGACGAGGGACCGGAGGGCCACGGGATCGATCATGCAGCGATGCTACACAGTGAGCGCAACAACCATTCGCTGGACGTGAATGGTTCTCCGACTCGAGGATGTCGGCATGCGCCGCCGTGACACCGCCCTCGCCGTCCTCGTCGCCCTGCTCTGGGGCACGAACTTCGTCGCCATCCGCACCGGTCTCGACTCGGTGCCCCCGCTGCTCTTCCTCGCGGTGCGCTTCGTCGTCGTCTGCGTCCCCGCGGTCTTCCTCGTGCGCCGGCCCGCCCTGCCGTGGCGCGACCTCGCCCTGATCGGTCTGTTCACGAGCCTCGGGCAGTTCGCCCTGCTCTACCTGTCCCTGCACCTGGGCATGCCGCCGGGCCTGTCATCGCTGGTCCTGCAGGCGCAGGTGCTGCTGACCGTCGTCATCGCGGCCTTCTGGCTGCGCGAGCGTCCGTCGGTGGGCCAGCGCGCTGGGGTGGCGCTCGGCGGGGCCGGCCTGGTCACCATCGCGGTCGGTCGCGGCCTGTCCGCTCCCCTGCTCCCGCTCGTCGTCCTCGTCCTCGCCGCCGTGTCGTGGGCCGTCGGCAACGTGCTGACGCGACGGGCCGGGACCCTCACCGGCCGGGGCGCCGGGCTCGGGGTGACCGTCTGGTCGGGCCTCGTCGTCCCGGTGCCGGCCCTCGCCCTCTCGCTCGTCTTCGAGGGTCCGGCCGCCATCGGTACGGCGCTCGGCCACCTGCACTGGCAGGCGCTCGCCTCGACGGCGTACACGGCCTACCTCTCCTCCCTCGTCGGCTACGGCATCTGGAACACGCTCCTCGGTCGCTACCCGGTGGCGAAGGTGACGCCGTTCGCGATGCTCGTCCCGGTCTTCGGCATGGGCGCGGCTGCTGTGGCTTTCGGCGAGCGTCCGCGCGGGCTCGAGCTCGCCGGTGGCCTCGTGCTGCTCGCCGGTGTGGCCGTCGCGGTCCTGCGCCTCCGGTCGGGCACGGAGGGCATGCCCGCGCCGGCTATGGGCCAACAGCGCCCGGTGGTCACGGCAGTGGCAGGGCGTCCCGCGGCACCGGCACCGGACTCAACGCTGGTCGCCGTCGACGTAGAGCCACCGGCCGGCCCGCCTGGCGAAGCGGCTGACCTCGTGCAGCTCGCCCCGACGACGCCCGGCTGCCGCTGACGGTTCGGTCCACCGCGCGACGAACTCGACGACGCCGTCCTCGTCGCCCGTGCCGCCCCGCTCGGCGCGAAGCACCGTGAGACCCGTCCAGCACGTGTCGGCGTCGAGGTCCACACGCTCCGGCCGGGTGCTCGGGTGCCAGGTGCGAACGAGGTAGGCCGCGTCGCCGACGGCGAATGCCGCGTAGCGCGACCGCATGAGCTCCTGCGCCGTCTCAGCCGCGCGCTCCCCCCGGTGCAGCGGGCCGCAGCACACGGCATACGCCGGCTCGCCGGCACCCCGGCGGCACGGGCACGGCGCAGGCCCGGACGCGGACCCCGAGCCGGACCCCGAGCCGGACCCCGAGCCGAAGGCGGACGTCATGACCTCGCGGCCCGTTGCGCCTCACGAGCCGGCCACGGCGCGTCGTGCGGGCGCAGGGTCGACCAGCCGCGGCTGCGCGACAGGGCCGCCGACAGCAGCCCGACGAGCGTCGCCGAGTTGCTGATGCGGCCAGCGAGCGCCGCGTCCACGGCGTCGTCGAGCGGGACCCAGAGGGGGCGCAGGGTCAGCTCCTCCGCGGTGCGCTGGTGGGCGTCCGCAGCGGCCACCTCCTGCAGGCGACGGGCCAGGAAGATGCGCACCGTCTCGGGGAAGGCGCCGGGTGAGGTGACGTCGTCGGCGAGCACGTGCCACTCCCCGGCCGTGAGGTCGACCTCCTCGGCCAGCTCACGTGCCGCGGCCTCCCACGGTGGCTCGCCGTCGACGTCGAGCAGCCCGGCGGGCAGCTCCCACACGTGACCGCCGCTCGCGTGGCGGTACTGCCGGATCATCAGCACGTGCGGGACGCCGTCCAGCTCGCGCAGGGCGAGCACGGCGACGGCGCCGGGGTGGGTCACGAGGTCCCGCGTGACCACTCCCCCGGCACCGAGGTCGACACGCTCGCGCACGACGTCGAAGATGATGCCGGTGAACGGCGTCGTCGACTCCAGGACCGGCTCGGCGGTCCATTCCTCGACGAGGTCGGCTGCCGTGCCGCGAGGTGCGTCGAGGCTCACCGGCGAGTCAGCCGGCGTCCGTGGCGGAGCCCGCAGCGGACGCCGTCGCGTACTCGTCGCCCGCGCCGCCCTGCTCGTCGGCACGCTCATCGGCCACTGAGCCGGCGTCGGCGGCCGCGCGGTGACGCTCGACCTCGACGAGACGCTCGCTGCGCTGGCGCTCGAGCGCCGCCCCGACGAGGCCCGCGAAGAGCGGGTGCGCGCGGTTGGGGCGCGACAGGAACTCCGGGTGCGCCTGCGTCGAGACGTAGTACGGGTGGACGTCGCTCGGCAGCTCGACGAACTCGACGAGGGTGCCGTCCGGTGACGTGCCGGAGAAGACGAGGCCCGCCTTCTCGAGGTCGGCGCGGTAGGAGTTGTTCACCTCGTAGCGGTGGCGGTGGCGCTCCTGCACCTCGGCCTTGCCGTAGGCGGCGCGGATGACGCTGCCCTCCTTGAGGGCCGCCGGGTAGAGGCCGAGGCGCATCGTGCCGCCGAGATCGCCGGCTCCCTCGACGAAGGCCTTCTGCTCCTCCATCGTCGCGATGACGGGGTGCTCGGTGTCGGGGTCGAACTCGGTCGAGCTCGCGTCCTCGTTGCCGAGGACGGTGCGGGCGTACTCGATGACCATGCACTGCAGCCCGAGGCAGATGCCGAGGGTGGGCACCTGCTTCTCGCGGGCCCACGTCAGGGCGCCGAGCTTGCCCTCGATGCCGCGCACGCCGAAGCCACCGGGGACGAGGACGGCGTCGACACCGCCGAGCGCCTTCTGGGCGCCGGCCGGGGTCTGGCACTCGTCGCTGGCGACCCAGCGGATGTTGACCTTGGCGTCGTGGTGGAAGCCGCCGGCGCGCAGGGCCTCGGTGACGGAGAGGTAGGCGTCGGGCAGGTCGATGTACTTGCCGACGAGGGCGATCTCGATGTCGTGCTCGGGGTCGTGCACCCGCTGGAGCAGCTGGTCCCACTCGGTCCAGTCGACGTCGCGGAAGCCCATGCCGAGGCGGCGGATGACGTAGGCGTCGAGACCCTCGCGGTGCAGCACCTTGGGGATGTCGTAGATGCTCGGGGCGTCGACGCAGGCCGCGACCGCGGTCACGTCGACGTCGCACATGAGCGAGATCTTGCGCTTGATCGGGTCCGGGATGTCGCGGTCCGCCCGCAGCACGAGGCCGTCGGGCTGGATGCCGACCTGGCGCAGCGCGGCGACGGAGTGCTGGGTCGGCTTGGTCTTCAGCTCCCCGCTCGGGGCGAGGTAGGGCACGAGCGAGACGTGCAGGAAGAAGCTGTTGTCGCGGCCGATGAGGTGGCGCACCTGGCGGGCGGCCTCGAGGAAGGGCAGCGACTCGATGTCGCCGACCGTGCCACCGATCTCGGTGATGATGACGTCCGGCGCGTCCGGACCTCCGGTGGCGAGGGCGCGCATGCGGGCGACGATCTCGTTGGTGATGTGCGGGATGACCTGGACGGTGTCGCCGAGGTACTCGCCCCGACGCTCCTTGGCGATGACGTGGTTGTAGACCTGTCCGGTCGTCACGTTCGCGCTGCCGACGAGGTTGACGTCGAGGAACCGCTCGTAGTGACCGATGTCGAGGTCGGTCTCAGCTCCGTCGTCGGTCACGAAGACCTCGCCGTGCTGGAACGGGTTCATCGTCCCAGGGTCGACGTTGATGTAGGGGTCGAGCTTCTGCATCGTGACCCGCAGGCCCCGCGATCGCAGAAGTCGTCCGAGGCTGGATGCCGTGAGGCCCTTGCCGAGAGAGGAGGCAACGCCCCCGGTCACAAAGATGTGCTTCGTCGTTTCCACCACGGGCTTCGAGTCTACGTCATCCCGGAGGTGCCTGTGGCGTAGCGGTCCACCCATCGGCGCGTCTCGTCGTCCGGGGTGCTCCACGTCGCGGCGACCGCACGCCCGGCGGCGCCCTGACGCGCCCGGGTGGACGGCTCGACGAGGAGGCGGTCGACCGCCTCGGCCACCGCCTGCGAGTCCCCCACGGCGACAAGCGATCCCGCGTCACCGACGAGCTCCGGCAGCCCACCGGTGCGCGTGACCACGACGGGCACACCCGCAGCCATGGCCTCCTGGACGACGAGCGCGCGGGCCTCCCACCGGCTCGTCAGGACGAAGAGGTCCGCCGCCCGCAGCCACGTGGCCACGTCGGTACGGGCTCCCACGAACCGCACGACCGGGCCGTCCCCACCGGGCGGGCGTATGCCGTCCGCCTCGTCCTCGAGGCGGGTGCGCAGCCGCTCGTCGCCGTCACCGACGACGACCCAGGCCGCTGGGACCCGGGAGAGGCGGGCGGCCCCGAGCAGGGTCGGCAGGTCCTTCTGCGGGGCGATGCGCGAGACGCTGAGGACGAGCGGCCGGTCGGTCGGCACACCGGCTGCGACCAGGAAGGGGTTGCGCTCCGGGAGCCCGAGGGGTTCGGACCGGAGGAGTCCGCCGACGGCGGGCGAGGGCACGAGGGCCGGCTCGGCGCGGCGCGCCCCGAGGGCCCGTGCGAGCTCGACGAGGTCGGTGCTCGCCCCGGTGACGAGGTCGGCCCGGCGCAGGGCCCAGCCGACGAGGCGGCGCACGACCGCGTCCCGGGCCCGGCCGCCGGCCGTCGACGGGACCGGCGGCAGGTCGTTGTGGAGCGAGACGACGAGGCGGGGGCGGGGTCGGGCGCGTGCCACCGCGACGGCCGCGACGACGGCGGCCTGGTGCCCGTGCGCGTGCACGACGTCGACCGTGCCGGCAAGGCGCATCACCCGGTGCCAGTCCACGAGCCCGCGGGGAGCGCGGGCACCGCCGTGGACCGGCCAGAGGCGGTGGGCGTCGGGCCAGCCGAACGTGCAGGCCGTGGAGTCCGCCGTCACGATCTGGACGTCGTGGCCCAGCTCGCGCAGGCCGGTCACGAGGGTGTCGACGTGCGCCCCGACTCCTCCGGCGGACCGGCCGAGCACCATGAGCACCCTCATGCGACCACGTCCCCCGTCGTGGGGTCGTGGCGCCCGCGTCGCACCCGCGTCAGGACGGACGGGTCGGTCGCGACGGTGAGACCCAGCATGACCACCAGGGCCAGCACGCCGACGCCGAGCACCATGGGCACCCTCACGCCACCACGTCCGCCGTCGCGGGGTCCCGGCGCCCGCGACGCACGCGAGTCAGGACGGACGGGTCGATCGCGACGGTGAGACCCAGCATGACCACCAGGGCCAGCACGCCGACGCCGAGCCCCACGGCGAGGCTCGAGGCCATCGACTGCCCGACGCCCCGGAGCGAGAGCCACGACGCGACGCCGCGGCCGGCCAGGGCACCCGCCGCGGACCCGACCAGGGCCGCCACGAGCGGTCGCGCCGGAAGGGCGAGCGCGTGCCAGCCCCAGGTGCGTCCGACGAGCACGACGAGCAGGACGGCCCCGACGGCGAGCCCGACGCTGGAGCCGCCGGCCAGCGCCCGCAGGGTGTCCGGGCCGCCGGCACCCGCCGGGTCGAGCACGGCAAGAGGCAGGACGACGGTGGCGAGCCAGCCCGCTGCCGCGATCGCGCCGGCCACGAGCGGCGAACCGCGAACGTAGGACGCCCTGGACAGCAGACCGATGACGCCGAGAGCGACGACCGACGGGGCGAAGAGCGTCACGGCGTCGCCCATCGTGACCAGCGTCTCGAGCGAGGCGTCGGAGGCGGCCCCCGCGTCGAGCGCGCTGAAGAAGGCACCGACCGGGATGGCGACCGCGACGAGCGTCGCCGCACCGAGGAGGGTCACGACGAGGGTCGCTAGCCAGGCCCGGCGCAGCGTCGCGGCGGCGAGGTCCCGGCCGGCCTCCCGACCAGGCTCCCCCGACGGGAGCCGGTCCGGGACCGCGCGCGAGGCCGCACCGTCGGCGCCGAGGTCCCGGTCGAGCTCCCGACCAGGCTCCCCCGACGGGAGCCGGTCCGAGACGGTGCGGGCGGCCCCAGCCTCGGCGGCTCGGGGTTGCTGTCCACCTCGGCCCGCGCGAGCGTCCGGCTCACGGACGGCGTCTGCACCTGCGCCTTCCTCGTGTACGGAGCGTGCAGCGTGGGCGCCGGCGAGCGACGGGAACGCGGCGGTGGCGAGCGGGACGGCGAGGACGGCATACGGGAGCAGGGTGACCGCCTGCGCGTAGGTGTAGACGTTGAGGGTGCCCGCGCCGCCGCGGTCGTTGGCGAGGCGGATGACGACGAGGGTCGCGACCTGCTGACCGGCGACGGCGACGAGACCGGAGGCGGCGAGCAGCCGCACACGACCGCCGACACCCGCGGGGAAACGCAGGCGCGGCCGCAGCCGCACGCCGGCTCGACGCACCGGCACCAGGAGCGGCAGCGCGAGCGCCACCACCCCGAGGGTCGTGCCGACACCGAGCACGACGAGCGCCTCGGGTGGCACCCGGTCGATCTCGGCGGCGGGGTCACCGGCCAGCGCACGGTAGGCGAGGTAGGTCGCGATGACGACGACGCTCGAGAGCAACGGCGCCACCGCGGCACCGACGAACCGGTGGTGCGCCTGCAGCACTCCGGCCATCACGATCGCGACGCCGTAGAGCGGGACCTGGATCGCGAAGATCCGCAGCAGCTCAGCACCGAGGTCGACCTCGCCGGCGCACCCGGTGCCGAGGAGGGACGCGGCGATAGGACGTGCCGCGACCGCGACGACCACCCCGAGGGGCACGAGCACGGCCACCGCCCACGTGAGCAGCGCCGAGGCGGTCGTGTCGGCGTCGGCACGGTCCCCTCGGGCCAGGGCCCCGGCGACGAGGGGTACGGCCACGGCGGCGAGCACTCCCCCGGCTGCGATCTCGAAGAGCACGTTGGGCACGGCGTTGACCGACTGGTAGACGCTGCCGACGCACGTCGCACCCACGGAGTGCGAGAAGACGAACCAGCGTCCGAAGCCGACGACGCGGGCGACGAGGGTGATCAATGCGATGGTGCCGGCCGCGGCGAACAGGCCCCGGCGCGAGAGCGACGGCTTCGTGGCGTCGGGGGCGGTCACCGGCGCCCCCGGCCCCACTCGTCGAGCGAGCGCAGGACCGGGTGGCCCTCGATCACCTGCGTGAAGCTGACGCGTTCGGACGCCAGGGTCAGTGCCGCCAGGCCGGTCAGGGCAACGGCCCTGCCGAGCAGTCCCGCGCGTGCGACGAGGGCGAGCCCGAGCAGCGCACCGGCGGCATTGGCGCCCGTGTCGCCGAGCATCGCCGTGGCGCGCAGATCGTCCCGGATGACGCCGACTGACGACCCGACTGCCGCTGCTGCCGGGCCGCCGGCAGCGACCATCGGCAGTCCCACCGCGAGCGTGACCTTGAGGGCTCGCCCGGGGCGGAGGTCGAAGAGGTTGACGGCGTTGGCGGCGCCCGCGACCACTGCTCCGCCGACGAGGGTGGACACCAGCTCGACTGTGCGGGAGCTCGGGCTCCGTGGTGGGCGGCGAGCACCGCCCGAGTCCACGAGCGCGGCACCGACGAGGCCGGTGACCCCGAGCCCCACGATCTTGACGGCACCGGTCGTGACCTTCCCGCGGGCCAGCGCCCGCAGGTGGCCCTTCAGCCCCTTGTCGGCGCCTCCACCGGCCAGGTCGTCGAGGGCACCGAGGGCGCCGGAGGCCAGGGCCACGACGACCGCCGCTCGGGCGTCCCGGCCGGCTCGCCGCACGCGGGACCTGGACGGGGCCGGTGCGACGGTCCGGGCCGCCACGGTGTCGGCGAGGGCTCCAGCGCCGAGCCCGACGACGGCACCGGCGACCCAGGCCGGCCCCTCGAGAAGGGTGACGGCGGCCCCGGCGTGGTTGGTGCGCTCCCACGGCGACCGGACTCCCGCCGGGAGTCGCCGACCGGCCCGGAGCAGGGCCCAGGACGCCACCGCGGACCCGACCATCGGGACGAGCGAGGTGGATGACCGTGGTGGCCGGAGTGGCCGGAGTGGCCGCTGCGAGGCGGGCAGACCTGCCTTGTCCGAGGCCACGGAGGACGACGCGCGTCGCGCCGAGCGTCCGAACCCTCGGCGCCGCGGGCTCGGGGTCACGGAAGCACCCGCGGGACCTTGTCGGTCGCGCCGGCGGACACGCCGTAGTGACCGATCTTCTCGTCGAGGGCGCCCTCGACCGCGAGCACCACGGTCGCCGGACCCTCACCGGCCCGCGCGTGGTCGACCGTCGAGACGATCTGGGCCGTGTCCGACTTCTCGCGGACCGCCTGCACCGCGTTGGAGGTGACGGCCTGGCCGGCTGCGGCGACCGTCTCACCGCCGGCGACGACGGTGGCTCGTGAGGCTCCGGCGAGGGAGGTGACGAGCGACCGGACGGCGTCGGACCGGGCCGAGACGACGGCGTCCGAGCCGGCGTAGTCGCCGGAGACGACGACGGCGAGGTCCGAGGGCGCGAGGTCGGCGGCGGTGCTGTCGAGCAGGTTGGCGTCGACGAGCACCTTGAGGGCGGCGGAGCGCTGTGCGGGCGTGCCGGTGGCGCCCGCAGCGCTGGTCGAGCTCGTCGAGACGGTCAGGTAGGTGAACACCTGGAGCAGCAGGGCGTCGCCGGTCGCCGTCGAACCGAGACCGAGCGCGGCCGCGGCGGCGCGGGCCGCCTGGCCGCGGTCGGCGGACTGGGTCGGGTCGAACCAGTCGGGGCTCAGCGTGACGGTCGCGGTCAGCGCCGCACCGCTCTGGGGCACCACGGTCTCGAGGTTGGTGACCATGGTCCCGTCCGCCGACGGCAGGACGACGAGGACCACGCGGTGACCCGTCAGCCGTCCACGGACGACCCGCGGCTGCACGGCAGCGGCGTACTCGTCGGAGGCGTCCACGAGCTTCTCGCTCACGGTCAGCTTGTCGTTGAGCGCCTGCTTCTCCGTGCGCAGCGCGGCCACCTGGTCGCTCAGCTGGTCGCCGATGTTGGCCTGCAGCGGCCCCGCACCGAGGACGATGCCCACGGCGAGCGCGAGGAACACCGAGATGATCGAGACGAGGTGGTAGCGGAAGTCGATCACGTGAAGATCCCAACGATGGCGGTCCAGAGGTCGTCCCACCGGGCGGCGAGGACCTGGAGCCACGCCTGACCGGCAGGGGTGGAGGCCAGCGCCGCGAAGAAGGCGAGCATGCCGACGAGCAGCATCGTGACGAGCAGTCGGCCCGGGATGCGGGCCCGGTAGAGCTGGCTGACCCCCTTGGCGTCGACGAGCTTGCCGCCGACGCGCAGCCGGGTCAGGAAGGTCGAGGCCTGGCCGTCGCGTCCCTTGTCGAGGAACTCGACGAGCGTGACGTGGGTGCCGACAGCGACGATGAGCTCGGCGCCGGAGTCGTCCGCGAGGAGCATCGCGACGTCCTCGCTCGTGCCGGCCGCGGGGAACACCACCGGGGTGATGCCGAGCGCCTCGACGCGGGCCAGTCCCGGCGCCCGCCCGTCGCGGTAGGCGTGCACGACGATCTCGGCCCCGCAGCGCAGGGCCTTGTCGGAGACCGAGTCCATGTCGCCGACGATGAGGTCGGGCTTGTGACCGGACTCGAGGATCGCGTCGGCGCCACCGTCGACGCCGACGAGGATGGGCCGGTACTCCCGGATGTAGGGGCGCAGGGCCACGAGGTCCTCGCGGTAGTGGTAGCCGCGCACCACGATGAGGCAGTGCCGCCCGTCGATCTCGGTCGTGATCGGCGGCACGCCGACGCCGTCGAGGAGCAGGTCGCGCTCCTTGCGGATGAACTCCATCGTGTTGGTCGCGAAGGCCTCGATCTGCACGGCGAGGCCGGCCCGCGCCTCGTGCATCTGGGCCTGCACGGTCTCCGCGTCGAGGAGGGTGCCCGTGGCCACCTTGGTCTCCCCCGACCAGAGGTCGTCACCCGAGAGTCGCAGCGGCTGTCCGTCGACGAGGGCCATGACCTGCGGACCGGCGGCGTCCAGCACCGGGATGCCGCCCTCGACGAGGATCTGGGGGCCGAGGTTGGGGTAGCGCCCGCTGATCGAGGCGCTGGCGTTGACCACGGCTGCCGGGCGCTTCGCGACCAGAGCGTCCGCGCTGACCTTGTCGAGGTCGGAGTGGTCGATGACGGCGATGTCACCGGGCTGCAGCCGCTTGGTCAGCGTCTTGGTCCGCCGGTCGACGCGCGCGTTGCCGGTGACGCCGGGACCGGAGTCCCCCGGATGGGACCGCCGACGGATGGAGAGGGCCATGATGGGCCCAATCGTGCCACGTCGGCGCCGGCCGGGGCCCATCGGTCCGCCGCCCGGCGAGGTCCTACGTCGTGGGGTGCCCGGTCCCGACGGCGACGCCGTGGTGTCGGGCCGAGGGGCACTATCGCTGGGCGACTCGGGCGCTCCCCGTCTGCTCGAGCAGGTCGCCGGCGTGCGCCAGACCCGCCTCGGAGTCGGGGTCGCCGCCCATCATCCGCGAGAGCTCGCGCAGCCGGGCGTCCCCCTCGACGACCGACACGCTGCTCGAGGTGATGCGGCCGTCGTCGGCCTTGTGCACCACGAGGTGCCGGTCGGCGAAGGCCGCGACCTGGGCGAGGTGGGTGACGACGATGACCTGTGCGTGCTCGGCGAGGGCTGCGAGGCGCGCGCCGACGTCGAGCGCTGCACGACCACCGACGCCTGCGTCCACCTCGTCGAAGACGAACGTGGGCGGCCCGGCCGGAGCCTCGCCGGACGGGCTGCGGGAGCCCACCACCTCGAGCGCGAGCATGACGCGCGACAGCTCTCCGCCGGACGCCGCGCGAGCGACGCTGCGGGGGGTGGCACCGGGGTTGGCGGCGAGCAGGATCTCGACGTCGTCGATGCCGTGCCGGGAGATCCGGACACGCTGTCCGTCCGGCAGGGCGACGCCCTCGGGGTCGGCGCGGCGGCCGAGCTCGACGTGCACGACCGCCTTGCCCATCGCGAGGTGGGTCAGCTCCTCGGACACCCGCACACCGAAGTCCTCGCCGGCAGCACGTCTGGCGTCGGACAGGGCCAGGGCCGCAGCCACGACCGACGCCTCCAGCTGCGCCACCTCCTCGCCGAGCTGCCCGACGCGGTCGTCGGCGGTCACAAGCTCGTCGAGCCGGGCCGCGCCGCGGCCGGACCACTCGAGCACCTCGTCGACGGTCTCGCCGTACTTGCGCGTGAGCACCCCGAGAGCCGCCCGCCGCTCCTGGACGTAGCCGAGGCGCTCCGGGTCGAGGTCGACGTCCTGGAGGTATGCCGTGAGGTCGGCGGAGAGGTCCGTGACGAGGGTGCCCACCTCGTGCAGCCGCTCGTCGAGGCCGGCGAGTGCCTGGTCATGGGCCGTCGCAGGGGCCAGCGACGCACGAGCGGCGCCGATGAGGTCACGCACGTTGGGGCTGGGCTCGGCGGCATAGTCGTCGCCGCTGAGGTCGGCGAGTGCCTGGGCCGCCGCGAGCCGAAGGGTGTCGGCGTGGGCGAGCCGCTCGTCCTCCGCGCGGAGCGCGGCATCCTCGCCCGGCTGCGGGTCGACGGCCTCGATTTCCTCGAGCGAGGCCGTCAGGGAGTCGATCTCGCGGGCGCGCTCGCGGGCCTCGGACACCAGGCGGGCGTGCTCGCGGGCGGTGTCGCGCCACCGGTCGTGGAGCTCGGCCACGCGGCCGCGGAGGGCCGCGAGCTCGGGACCGCCGAAGTCGTCGAGGACCTCGCGGTGGGCGTCGCCCTGCTTGAGACGCCACTGGTCGGCCTGGCCGTGCACGGCCACGAGCAGCTGTCCGAGCTCGGCGAGCACCGAGACCGGAGCCGTGCGACCGCCGACGTGAGCCCGTGACCGGCCGGCGGCGGCGATGGTGCGCGCGATGACGAGCTCGCCGTCCTCGTGGTCGGCGCCGGCCTCGTCGGCCCGGACGAGGGCCGGGTGGTCGAGCGGCAGCTGGACGACGCCCTCGACCAGGGCCGAGGACGAGCCGGTGCGCACGAGGCCGGAGTCGGCGCGCTCCCCCAGCAGCAGGCCGAGGCCCGAGACGACCATCGTCTTGCCGGCGCCCGTCTCGCCGGTGAGGACGTTGAGCCCGGGGCTGAGGTCGAGGACGGCATCGTCGATGACGCCGACGCCGCGAATCCTCATCTGGCTGAACACGGGACCACCTTAGGGCCGGGCACCCGCACCGCCCGTGACCTCGTCCACCGGGGCGACACCGTCGCCGTTGCCGCGCCAGCCGGCGACGGACAGGTCGAACTTCGCGACGAGGCGGTCGGTGAAGGGTGCGCTCGTGAGCCGGGCGAGTCGAAGGGGACGCAGTCCACGACAGACCTCGATACGCGCCCCCGGCGGAAGGTCGACGTGTCGACGGCCGTCGCACCACATGACGCCGGCGCCCTCCGTGGCCGCCTTGATCTCCACGGCGAGGTGGGTGTCGGGGCCGAGCACGAGGGGCCGGGCGAAGAGGGCGTGGGCGGCGCTGGGGACGAGCAGGATCGCCTCCACCTGGGGCCACACGACCGGTCCCCCGGCGGAGAATGCGTAGGCGGTCGACCCCGTCGGCGTCGAGACGATGACGCCGTCGCAGCCCCAGCTCGACAGCGGCCGGCCGTCGACCTCGATCGTGACCTCGAGCATCCGCTCTCGCGACGCCTTCTCGACGCTCACCTCGTTGAGGGCCCAGCTGCTCGCGATGAGTTCGCCGTGCAGCTTGGCGTCGACGTGGAGCGTCATGCGCTCCTCCACGGCGTAGTTGTCGCGCGCGATGTGCTCCACCGTGGCGTCGAGGTCGTCGCGCTCGGCCTCGGCGAGGAAGCCGACGTGCCCGAGGTTGACGCCGAGCAGGGGCACGTCCACGCTGCGCGCGAACTCGGCGCCCCGCAGGATCGTGCCGTCACCGCCGAGGACGACGACGAGGTCGCAGCCCTCGGCCACCTGCTCCTCGGCGGCGATGTGCACGCGGGAGCTGTCCTTGAGGTCGAGGGCCTTGGCCTCGTCGGCCTGGAGCGACACGTCGATGCCGAGGTGCGTCAGGCGCTCGACGACACCCTTGGCGACCGTCAGCGCCTCGGGGCGGCGGGGGTGGGCCACGAGCAGGATCCGACGCGTCACGGGGGTCCTTCCAGGTCGACGGCCTCCAGCATGTCATCCACCGCCGTCACCGGTGCTCCCGGGACAGGTCTCGGAGCGATCCAGAAGAGGAACTCCCGGTTGCCGTCCCCTCCCGCGATGGGACTCGAGGTCGCGCCGTGCAGGTTGAGGTGCAGGTCCGAGACGACACCCGCCACCTCCCGCAGGACGCGCCGGCGCTCGTGCGGCGAGGTGACCACCCCGGTGCGGCCGAGGCGTTCGCGGCCCACCTCGAACTGCGGCTTGACGAGCACCACCAGGTCGCCGTCGTCGGTGACGAGCGGGCGCATGGCCGGCAGGGCGATGGCGAGCGAGATGAAGCTGAGGTCCGACACGACGAGGTCGAAGGCTCCCCCGAGGCCTTCGGCGTCGACGTCGCGGATGTTGGTGCCGGGCAGGTCACGCACCCGAGGGTCGCTGGCGATCGAGTGGACGAGCTGGTCGTGGCCGACGTCGAGCGCGGTGACGTGGGCCGCGCCCCGCTCGAGCAGCACCTGCGTGAAACCGCCCGTGCTGGCACCCACGTCGAGGCAGCGTCGCCCCTCGACCCTGATCGGCCAGGTGTCCAGGGCGTGCAGCAGCTTGAGGGCCGCCCGCCCCACCCAGCGGTCCGGCTCCCGCGTCAGCTCGACGGTCGAGGACTCCTCGACGGGCAGGGCGGGCTTGCGTGCTGGCCTGCCGTCGACGAGGACCACTCCGGCGGTGACGAGCTCGTGCGCCTGGGTGCGCGACCTCGCCAGACCGCGTGCGACGAGCTCGACGTCAAGCCGACGCGTCACGCCCCACCGAGACCGCCGAGGCGGCTCTGCAGGCTCCGGTGGGCGTGCTCGCCCGCCTCGATGCGCTCGGCGAAGGACCCGGCCTGGGACTCGGCGAGGCGCATCATCGCGTCGTCTACCGCCTCGTCGCCGGTGACGGGCGGCGTCGGCACGGCGACCACGGGAGCGGCCTCGGGCTCCCCGTGCGGCTCTCGGTCATCAACGCTCTCGCCCTGCTCGCCGAGCGACGCCTCACCGTGTCCCTCCGCCTCGCCGTCGAAGTGCTGCTCGCGGTCGTCGTCGAGAAGCTCCTCGAGCCGGGCCGTCTGGTCCGTGCCGAGGTCCTCGGATCCCGAGCCGGTCTCGCCGTTCATGTCGTGCCTCCGTGCCCGTGGTTGCCGCGGTTGCCCGTGGGTGGGTGACCGCGACTCGCCCTTGGTTGGTCTGCTCCGGTCACGCTACCGGGTCGGGCACGACGGACATCGACGGGTGACGGTGAGCAAGGGTCAGCGCGTGAGGGGGCTGAGCGACGGGGGGGGTGAGAGGTCCAGGCGTGACCGTCGAGGACCCCGGGACTCGCCGGTCGCGGAGCGCGCCAGGCTGCCGGCTCAGCCAGAGCCTGCAGGCACACCTTGGCACCGGCTCGACCGAAGGGGCGCACCTCGGCAGGCGCACCCTCGCGTCGGCTCAGCCCGGGTCGCGGGGCGTGTCCGCCTCGAGCAGGCGGTCGAGCTCCTCGGCACCGTCACGGAGCCTGTCCCTGGCACCGCCGCCGTCCCGGCGGGCGAGCAGGGCCGCCAGTCCGGCACGCACGACCTCGACGGCGGCGGCGTCGCCCGGTTCGAGGTGCAGGTCGTCGCCGTCCATCACGACCCTTGCCGACCCACAACGCCACGCGTCCGCGTCACGGGTCGGCGCGGCATACGGCAGCAGGAGGTCTGCGAGCGAGCCCAGGACGTACGTGGGGGACGCCTCGCCGGCCACGAGGTCACTGGGTCGGTCGACGCCGGTCAGGACCCACGCCGAGTCGATGCCCGCAGCCGCGGCGCCGTCGATGTCGGTGCTTAGGCGGTCCCCGACCGCGAGAGTCCGAGCCGACTTTGTTCCCAGACGGTCGAGGGCCAGCCGGTAGAGCGGGGGGTGCGGCTTCCCGACGACATCGGGGCGACGCCTCAGTGCCCCCGCCAAGAGGTCGATGTAGGCGCCGTTGCCGGGCGACTGGCCCCACGGCAACGGGAGGGTCGCATCGTCGTTGGACGCGACCCACGGCAGGCCGGTCGACAGCAGTCGCGCGGCCGTCTCGAAGTCACGCACCCGCAGCTGCTTGCCGTAGCCCTGGAGCACGGCCGCCACGCGATCGAGCTCGCGCTGGTCGGCGTCCGGGACGACAGGCTGGAGGCCGACGGCCTCCAGCGCCTCGACGACGCCGTCGCCTCCGAGGGCGAGCACCGCCGAACCAGGCTGGAGCTCTGCCGCGAGCCTGGCCGCCCCGGCCTGCGCGCTCGAGACGACGTCGCCCGCCGTAGCGGGAGCCCCGAGGGCGGCCACCTGTTCGGCCACCTCGGCCGGGACGCGCGACGCGTTGTTCGTGGCATAGACGACCCCCACCCCACGAGCCACCACGGCTTGAAGGGCGTCCGCGGCCTCCGGCACGGCATCCGCACCGCGGTACACCACTCCGTCGAGGTCGCACACGACCCCGTCATAACCTGCGATCAGGGTCTCGTCAGTCGCCATCGTCTCGAGGCACCTCCTTCGGGACGACCCTACGACCTGACCTCTGAGGAGGGACTCCCGTCCCGCGGGACGGGAGGGGCGCCGCAGCGTGAGGCCGGCGCCGCGAAACGGTCCGGGAAAGGCGAACGGGCCCGACCGGCATGGTCGAGCCCGCTCGAGGCAGCGCTCAGTCCCGGTCGTGGCCGGCGTCGTCGGCCGTCGAGTCGTCGAGACCGTCCTCGTTCTCGTCCTCGTCCTCGTCGCCGAGCAGGTCGGTGAGCTCGACGCCGTCGAGCTCCTCGAGGCGCTCGGCCGCGTCGGTGGTCAGCTCGTGGTCGGCGTCAGCCGCACGGGCGAACCAGTCACGCGCGATCTCGAGGTCACCCGCGGCCAGCTTGGCGTCGGCGTAGGCGTAGTAGAGACGCGCTGCCGACGGACGGTTGGGGTTGATCCGCTTCACCAGGTCGCTCAGACCGGCAGCCGCGGCATCCAGCTGACCGAGGTCGCGCCGGATCCCCGACACCACGATGGCGAGCTCGACCCGGTCGTCGATGGCCAGGTTGTTCGCGTCGTCGGACTGCGCGAGCTCGAGGGCCTTGTCGTGCCGCCCGAGCGCTCGCTCGCAGTCGACCATGAGGGGCAGCAGGTGGCTCGAGCCCGACAGCCGGCGCACCGTGCGGAACTCCCCGAGCGCCCGAGCCCAGTCACCGAGGCGGTAGGCCACCAGACCGAGCGACTCCCGGGCCGCCGGCACACGACCGGCACGACGCACGGCGGTCTCCGCGTGGGCCAGGGCGGCCTCCGGCTCGACGTCGAGCAGCTCCGCGACCATGACGAGGTGCTGGGCCACGCCCTCGGCGTTCTCCTTGGAGAGCGTGCGCAGCTGGTTCTTCACTCCGCGGTCCACCTCCTGGCCGGTGACGCCCTCACGGATCGCCGGCTCGGGCTTGCGCGGAGACTTCGGCGTCAGGCGCTGACCGCCTCGGCGGTCCTCGCCCTGGGGACGACCCGCGCCACCACGAGGGCGGTCCTCGAAGCGTCGAGGACCGCGGTCGTCACGACCGGCCCCCGAGCGGCGGTCGTCGGAGCGGTAGCCGCCACGGTCGCTGCCACCACCGCCGGAGCGACGGTCATCGGAGCGGTAGCCGCCACGGTCGCTGCCACCACCGCCGGAGCGACGGTCATCGGAGCGGTAGCCGCCACGGTCGTTGCTGCCACCGGTGGAGCGGCGATCGTCCGAGCGGTACCCGCCACGGTCGCTGCCACCGGTAGAGCGACGGTCATCGGAGCGGTACCCGCCACGGTCGCTGCCACCGGTAGAGCGACGGTCGTCAGAGCGATAGCCACCGCGGTCGCTGCCGCCACCGCTGGAGCGGCGGTCGTCAGAGCGATAGCCACCGCGGTCGCTGCCGCCACTGCTGGAGCGGCGGTCGTCAGAGCGGTACCCGCCACGGTCGCTGCCGCCACCGCTGGAGCGACGGTCATCGGAGCGGTACCCGCCACGGTCGCTGCCGCCACCGCTGGAGCGGCGGTCATCGGAGCGGTACCCGCCACGGTCGCTGCCACCGCCGCCGGAGCGACGGTCGTCAGAGCGATAGCCACCGCGGTCGCTGCCGCCACCGCTGGAGCGACGGTCATCGGAGCGGTACCCGCCACGGTCATCCCGTCGGGGTCCCGAGGAACGCGGAGCCCCGGAACGTGGGGCGCCTGAGCTGCGGTCGGCGTCCCCGCCTCGGTGCGCACCTCGCTGGCCGCCGTCGCGGTCGCGGCGGTCGCCTCGGCTGTCGTTGCCGTCCTGGTCACTCATGTTCTGCATCCTTCCGCGCCGACCGTGGTCAGCGCCACCTCTGGCGTCTTCGAGCACAAAAAGAAAGAGCGCCCCAAACGGATGAATGAAGTTCCGTCTGGGGCGCTCTGACAAAGTGTGTCCGGCTGCGTCCTACTCTCCCACACCGTCACCAGTGCAGTACCATCGGCGCTGAAGGGCTTAGCTTCCGGGTTCGGAATGGAGCCGGGCGTTTCCCCTTCGCTATGACAGCCGAAACTCTA
>NZ_BAAARE010000006.1:0-242371 GCF_039532035.1 Terrabacter carboxydivorans
ATAGCCAAGCCGACCTCGACGAGGTCGCCCGCGAGCTCAACGGGCGCCCCCGTGAAACCCTGAACTGGAGAAACCCCGCCGAAGCCCTCAACCACCACCTCGTTGCAACAGCTCTTTGAAACCGCCCTGCACGGAGGCCACAAACTCTGGCCTCTCGACGGTGGGGTTGCGGCGGGTCAGCCCCTGTCAGCCCATGTGGGCCGGAGCGGCTCCGTCGGTGGCGAGCTCCTGGTGGCGCACGTGCAGCGCCACGAGGGTCACGATGCCGCCGACCGCGATCATGATCGCGGCGACGAGGTAGGCCCGGCTCGCACCGTAGGTGAACGCCTCGTCGGCGATCATCTTCTGCGCGGCGGCCAGCTGCTCCTTGGACGGAGCCGGACCGCCCTGCGGGAGCTTGGCGCTCAGCTCGGCGACCTTGCTGTTGAGGTTGTTGACGAAGATCGTGCTCAGGGTCGCGAGACCGAGGGTGCCACCGACCTGCTGCATCGTGTTGAGCACCGCGGAGGCGACCGAGGAGTCCTCGTGCGCCACGCCGTGCACGGCGGTCAGGGTGAGCGGGACGAAGATCAGGCCGAGCCCGAACGCGAGGACGACGATCCACGGGAGAAGGCCGGAGGCATACGTGCTCTGCGGCGTCAGGTGCGTGAAGCCCCACATGCCGAGCGTCGCGAAGCCGGCGCCGGCGCCGGAGATCCAGCGGGGGTCGACCTTGGCGATGAGGAAGGACGCGACCTGCGCCGCGACGACGATGCCGACCGAGAACGGCAGGAACGCGAGGCCGGTCTTGAGCGGCGAGTAGCCGAGGATCGTCTGGATGTAGATCCCGAGGAAGTAGAACATCGCGAACATGCCGGCGCCGACGATGAGCATGACGAAGTACGACGTACCGCGGGTGCGGTCACCCGGGATGCGCATCGGCAGGAGCGGGTGCGCGACCCGGGTCTCGATGACGACGAAGGCGACGAGCAGGGCCACGCCGACGGCGAGGTAGGTGATCGTCGTCGCGTCGCCCCACGAGGTGCTGGCGGCGTGCGTCAGGCCGTAGACGAGCGAGGACAGCCCGGCGATCGAGGTGATGGCCCCGGGCACGTCGAGCGAGCCGCGCCCGTCCTCGGACTCGGTGAGGATGCGCTGCGCGAGGAAGGCGACGACGATGCCGATGGGCAGGTTGATGAAGAAGTTCCAGCGCCAGTCGATCTCGGTCAGGGCACCACCGAGGATGAGGCCGATGGCTGCGCCGGCGCCCGACATGGCGGCGAAGACGCCCATGGCGCGGTTGCGCTCCTTGCCGGCCGGGAAGGTCGTCGTGATGAGGGCCAGCGCGTTGGGCGCGGCGAGGGCGCCGCCGAGACCCTGCACGGCGCGGGCGGCGAGCATCATCGTCTCGTTCTGGGCGATGCCGGCGACGAGCGAGGCGATGGTGAAGAGCACGATGCCCCACACGAACATCCGGCGCCGACCGTAGAGGTCGCCGAGGCGGCCGCCGAGCAGCAGCACGCCACCGAAGGCGAGCGTGTAGATGGTGATGACCCACTGGAGGTTGGCCTGGCTGAAGCCGAGGTCGGTCTCGATGTGGGGGAGCGCGATGTTCACGATGGTGCCGTCGAGCACGATCATGAGCTGCGCGGCGCAGATGACGAAGAGCGCCAGGCCGAGCCGCTTGGGCGGGGTGTCGTGGGAGGTGAACTCGCCGGTTGGCTCGTCCACCTGCGGCGCCGTGGTCGACGACATGGGTGTTCCTCTCGAAGGCATGCGGGAATGGTGGTGTGGACGCCTGGTCGCGGTCCGGCTCAGCGGGTGCTGGGCGCGGCGGCGAGGGTGGCGGCGCAGGCCGGCAGGACGACGTTGTCCACGAACTCGGCGATGCGGTCCGGCCCGGGTCGTCGTCCCGAGAGCAGCGCCTCGTGGATCGACAGGGACGGCAGGATCATCAGCAGGGTGTCGAGGTCGGCGTCGTCGCCGATCTCACCGCGCTGTCGGGCGTGCTCGAAGATGGTGCGGGTGGCCTCGATCTTCGGGGCCAGGAACCGCTCGTGGATGCCGCGGGCCAGCTCGGGCTCGCGGTGGATGACGGGGAGCAGCGCCCCCCACGTGCCGACGACGACCTCGTCGTCGAGGCCTCCGTCCGCGCAGGCCTGGGCGAGCAGGTCACCGCGCAGCGTGCCGGTGTCGGGGTCCTGCTCGGCGGGGCAGTCGATGAACAGACCGACCGCGTCGATGACGAGGTCGCGCTTGTGCGGCCAACGTCGGTAGAGCGTCGCCTTGGAGGCACGGGCCGTCGTGGCGACGGCGTCGAACGTGAGCCGGTCGTAGCCGAGCTCGCGCAGGACGTCGATGGCGGCCTCGAGGATCTCGACCTCGCGGTCACCGGCGACGCGCGGACGGCTCGCGTGTGCCGTGTCCGTCGCGTCCGTCGCGTCCGTCGTGCTGGCGCTGCCGGCGCTCGTCGTACCCATGCTCACCCCGTCCCCCCGGATAGAACGAAACTGTTTCGTTTCATCGACAGCGTAAGTCGGCCGCGCCGGAATGGCAAACGTGCCCTCAGCCCCGCTCCACGGGCGGGCTCGTGCGCACGACCCACAGGCCCACGGCGACGCCGCCCAGACCGATGACGTATGCCGCGGGCACCAGTCCCGGGGGACGCCCCGCGAGCAGCCCGGCGAGCACGGCGACGGGCACGGCGGCGGCGAAGGCCACGGCGGTGTGGCGTGCCCAGCGCCGCGCCGTCCGGACGGTCAGCGAGCCGGCGGGAGGCGACGAGGCCGACAGCGCGGTCGCCGCGTGCGCGACGATGCATCCCGCGGCCGCCGGCAGGGACCACCACGAGAAGCTGCCGGCGGGGGTCAGGGTGAACCAGCCCACGAGCAGGAGGGCCCAGTAGGTGAGGGGAGCCGCGGACCCCGCCCACCCCATGGTCAGCAGCGGCAGCAGGACGAGCGCCCACCAGACGGCGTCGAAGCCGCCGGACGCGAACGACAGGCTGGCGAGGTAGACGGCGACGCCGCCCATCGCCGCCGCGGTCGCGCCGAGCTGGCTCAGGGACCACTCGGACCCGGTGCCGAAGTGCACCGTGCGACGCATGGTCGGCACGGTCACCGCCTCGCCATCCGCGGAGCGGCCGCCCGGCGGGCGATGTCGCGCAGCACCTGGTCGGGCGACCCGGGACCCCGCCAGGGCACGACAGGCACCCCGCGCTGGCGCAGGGCGTGGATCTCCGCGTCGCGCGAGAGCAGGCGCATGCGCCACGCCAGGGCGAGGTAGACGCTCGTCGGGTCGGCGACGAGGTGGTCGGGGAAGGTGTCGACGACGACCACCGTCATCCCCCGCGCGGCGAGGGTGTGCGCCAGGGCCACCATCGTCGGGTCGATGAGCGGTGACAGCACGAGGCAGAGGGCGTTCGGGTCGACCCCGCGGATGGCGCGGTCGCCAGCGTCACGACGCTCCGTGGCCGGCGAGATCGCCGCGAGCGTGTCGAGCACGCGGCGCAGGTGGTTGGTGCCGGAGCCGACGCCGAGGGTCGGGACCTCGGCCGCGCCGACGGTGCGCAGGGTCAGCCGGTCGTTGCTGCGCAGGAAGTGCTCGCTGATGGCGCCCGCCGCCCGCACCGTGACGTCGAGGCTCGTCGGGCGCCCGTCGATGCCCTCCCTGGGTCCGACGTCGCTGAAGCAGTCGACGAGGAGGAAGACGTGGGCGTCCTCGTCGGTGAAGGTCGAGGTGACGTGCAGGGTGCCGGTGCGCATCGAGACGGGCCAGTGGATGCGGCGCAGCCGGTCGCCCGGGTGGAAGCGGCGGATCGTGTTGAACTCGGAGCCGGACCCCGGCCGGTTGGAGCGGTTGAGGCCGACGATGCCGCGCGGGTGGGGAGTGGGTGCGCTCGTGTCGAAGGCGGCCGGGACGGGCAGGGTGGCGCAGTCGAGGTCGGGGAGGTCGACCGGACCCGCCCGGAAGGCTCCCCATGTGCTGACGAGCGCGATGCTGACCGTGCCGATCCTGCGCCGTCCCCAGCGCGTGGAGCGCACCCCGAGGACGGCCGCGCCGTCCTCGAGCTCGGCGATCCCGCTCGAGGGCTTGCGCTCGACCCACGGCGCCTGGGCGAGCGTGGCGATCCCGTGCACGTCGGGCAGGGGTGGGTCGATGCTGACGCGCAGGCCGGTCACGGCGCCCTCGCGCATCGTCGTGTCGCCGAGGCGAGCGGTGCCGGTCACGTCCACGCGAGGTCGAGCCAGGTGGCCCCAGAGCGCCGCGACGACGAGCGGCGCGACGATGACGAGCAGGTCGGGACGCCGCCCGACGACCGCGACGATGGCGCCCGCGCCGGCGAGGACGATGGCTCGTTCGTGGGCAGCGGTCGTCTCCCATCCGGTCAGTCGACGGGTCACGGCCTTGTGCGGGCGCCACGCCGGCATGTCGACTCAGACGTCCGCGGTCGGCCCGGGCGCGAGGTGCTCGCGCGCCGACGGGGTGGCGACGGTCCGGAGCAGGCTCTCGACGATGCTGTGTCCCGAGGCGTTGCTCATCCACAGCTCCGGCTTGACCGTGATGCGGTGCGCCAGGACGGGCACCGCGACCGCCTTGACGTCCTCGGGGGTCACGTAGTCGCGGCCGTCGACGACGGCATACGCCCGGGCGCACAGCAGCAGACCGAGCGCGCCGCGCGGCGAGGCGCCCATGAGGACGTCGGCGTGGGTGCGGCTCGCCGCCGCCAGGGCCACGCAGTAGCGGCCGACCGACTCGTCGACGACGGTCGCCTCGACGGCCGCCTGCATCGCGAGCAGCTGCTCGGCGTCGACGACGGGCTCGAGCTCCTGCTCCTCGCGCCGGCGGGCCATCCGGTTGGACAGGATCTCCCACTCCTCGTCGAGCGTCGGGTAGCCGAACGAGATGCGCATGAGGAAACGGTCGAGCTGGGCCTCGGGAAGCGGGTAGGTCCCTTCGTACTCGACGGGGTTCGCGGTCGCGAGGACGTGGAAGGGCCGGGGCAGCTGGAAGGTGCGGCCCTCGACGGTGACCTGCTTCTCCTGCATCGCCTCGAGCAGCGCCGCCTGCGTCTTGGGCGGGGTGCGGTTGATCTCGTCGGCGAGCAGCAGCCCGGCGAAGAGCGGGCCCGCCCGGAACTCGAACTCGCTCGTGCGCTGGTCGTAGACGAACGACCCGGTGATGTCGCCGGGCAGCAGGTCCGGGGTGAACTGGGCCCGCCGGAAGTCGAGCCCGAGGGTCTGCGCGAAGCTGCGCGCGGCGAGGGTCTTGCCGAGCCCGGGGAAGTCCTCCAGGAGGACGTGCCCGCCGGCGAGGATGCCCGACAGGACGAGCCGCAGCGCCTCGCGCTTGCCGACGACCGCGCGGTCGACCTCGTCGAGGACGGCGCTGCTCAGCTGACTGACCCGGGCCAGGTTCATCTCGGTCATGCGTTACCACTGCTCGATTCGTCGGAGGATGGGGTCGAGGCGCTGCGGGCGGTAGAGGTCTGGCGGGGGGAGCCCGACGAGCAGGTCCCACAGCTCGGGTGGCGTCGCGCCCTCAGCCCAGCGGGGCTCGTCCTCGGCCACGATGCCGTGCTTGGCGTAGAGGCGCTCGCGGATGAGCACCTGCAGCTGGCGGTGGACGTCGTGCACGACGGTCTCGCGGCCCTCACGCCGGGTGTCGGCTGCCTCGAGGCGTGCCGCGAGGTTGGCGACGCGGAAGTCGTTGCCGCGCGAGTGGTTGCCGAACTCCCCGTCGACGAGGGGCCAGACGGTCAGGTGCATCGGTGCCGTGTGGTCGATGAGGTGCCACACGAGGAGGGCGACCGCGACGAGGATGGCGAGCAGCACCGGCACGTCCGGCTCGAGGCCGAGCACGGCGGTCAGCGCCGAGAGCGCGACCCACGTCAGCAGGAGCAGGACCAGACGTCGTCGCCAGGGTCGCAGGGCGGCCGCCACCGCGCGCAGGGAGGTCGGTCTGCGGCGCCGAGCGCCCTTCGGCAGCGCCGAGACTGCCTTCGCGCGCTCCGGGGCCTCACGTCGGGTCCGTGCGGGTGTGTCGTCGGGCCGGCTGCTCATGGCCGTTCCCTGCGACGGGTCGACGAGGGGCCTTGTGTGCCAGGCGTGCCCACCTGCCCGGCGACCAGCGCCCCGGCTCGTTCGGCCGCCTGCCGGGTCGCCACCCTCTCGAGGTCGGCGATGAGCGTCCGGAGGTCGGAGATGGCGCGGTCGCGGTGGCTCTCGTCGAGCGGGTGCACCGAGAAGCGGGCCTCACGGTAGAGCGCGGCGAGGTCGCCGAGCCGCTCCGCGTCCACCGGCCAGACGCCGATGACGCGCTGGGTGTACTCGCTGGAGGTCTCGGCCGCCAGCCGCGGCAGTCCTGTGGCGGCAGCCGACGTCTCGAGGCCGAGCCACGCCGCGACGATGGCGTTGCGCGGCTCGCCGGACTCGAGGTCGAGCAGGCGCTGGCGGGCCTCCTCGAGCAGCTCGGCCGGCACGAGCGGGATGGCGAAGTCGGGCTCGACGTGCAGCTCGAGGTGGGGCCGTCGCCCCAGGAGCGAGCGGATGAAGAAGCCCAGCACCACGAGCAGGGCGATGATCGTCAGGACGACGAGGATCTGGACGAGGGTGATGAGCACCGGGGACGGGTCGAAGGGCTCGCTGTTCGTGTTGGCCGCCGCGGCCGGGGTCGCGGACGCCGGCGGGGTCGAGGTCAGGGTCGGCCGTCGCGTGACCGTCTGGGTGTCGGCGGGCCGCGACAGCACCGCCATCGGTGCGCCGATGGCCGCCACGACCAGGGCGACCATGACGACGACGCCACCGGCGATGGCGATCCGCAGCCCCCGTCCCGACATGCGAGAGACCTTATGCCAGCCGGGGGCCCGTGGGTCCGGTAGCGGGCGGATCGTTGCCGTCCCGAGAGGTCGGGACGGCAACGAGAGACGTCAGGCCGATCGCGACGGTCGGTCAGGCCTGGCTGGGCTGCTTCTCGACGGGCACGAGCTCGGCGTCACGGACGGCGACGGTCTCGCCCTCGGCATACGTCATCTCGCTGATGCGGCCGCTGGCGCGCAGGTCGGCCTCGGCCGCCTGCACGTGCGCGACCGACGCCGCGGGGGCGACGAGCGTCATGGTGCGCACCTCGGCCCGCATGCCGACCTTGGCCTCGGACTTGACCTTGCGCACGCCGGCGAGGGCCGCACCGACCGACGGGAGCAGCATGGCGTCACCACCGGCGGGCAGCTCGTCGCGCGTCGGCCAGGACTGGCGGTGCACCGAGCCCTCACCGAACCACGACCAGACCTCCTCGGTCGCGTAGGGGATGAACGGCGCGAGCAGGCGCAGCAGTGTCTCGAGCGCCAGACGCAGGGCGGCACGGGCGCTGGCCGCGGCCTCGTCGCCCTGGCCGCCGTAGGCGCGGTCCTTGACGAGCTCGAGGTAGTCGTCGCAGAAGGTCCAGAAGAAGGTCTCGGTGGCCTCGAGCGAGCGGGTGTAGTCCCAGCTCTCGAAGCCCTGCGTCGCCTTGTCGACGACGTCGGCGAGCGCGGCGAGCATCGACAGGTCGAGGGGGTGCGTGACGGCAGCCCGCAGGTCGCCGTCGACGTCACCGAAGCCCAGCGCGAACTTGCTCGCGTTGAGCACCTTGATCGCCAGGCGGCGCCCGACCTTCATCTGGCCGGTGTCGTAGGCGGCGTCGGTGCCGAGGCGTCCGGAGGCGGCCCAGTAGCGCACGGCGTCGGCGCCGTTGGACTTCACGACGTCCTCGGGCGTCTCGGCGTTGCCCTTGGACTTGCTCATCTTCTTGCGGTCCGGGTCGAGGATCCAGCCGCTGATCGCCGCGTGCTTCCACGGCGCGACGCCGTGCTCGAGGTAGGAGCGGGTCACCGTGGCGAAGAGCCACGTGCGGATGATGTCGTGCGCCTGCGGCCGCATGTCGTAGGGGAAGAGCGAGGCGAAGAGCGCCTCGTCGGAGCCGAGACGGTCGCCCTCGGCCGCGCCCTCGCGCACCGGCCAGCCGGCCGCGATCTGCGGCGTCAGCGACGACGTCGCCCACGTGTCCATGATGTCAGGGTCGGCGACGAAGCCTCCGGGCACGCCGCGCTGGCTCTCCTCGTAACCCTCCGGCACGTCGATCTGCGGGTCGACGGGCAGCGCCGACTCCGGGGCGACGATCGGGTGGGCGTGGTCGGTCTCGCCATCGGCGGTGACGGGGTACCACACGGGGAAGGGCACGCCGAAGAAGCGCTGGCGCGAGATGAGCCAGTCGCCGTTGAGGCCCTCGACCCAGTTCTTGTAGCGCGAGCGCATGAAGGCCGGGTGGAAGTCGACCTCGTCGCCCATGCCGACGAGCTTGCCGCGCAGCGCCTCGTCCCGGCCGCCGTTGCGGATGTACCACTGGCGCGAGGTAACGATCTCGAGGGGCTTGTCGCCCTTCTCGTAGAAGTTGGCCTTGCGCTGGGTCTTCTGCGGCTCGCCCTCGAGGTCGCCGGACTCGCGCAGGGCTGCGACCACGGCCTCACGGGCGCTGAACGTCGTCTTCGTCGCGAGCGACCCGGCATACAGCTCCTCGCCGGGGCCACCGACGAGCCACTCGGGCGTCTCGGCCTGGAGGCGGCCGTTGCGGGTGATGAGCGAGCGGATCGGCAGCTGCAGCTCACGCCACCAGATGACGTCGGTGAGGTCGCCGAAGGTGCAGCACATGGCGATGCCGGCGCCCTTGTCCATCTCGGCCGCGTGGTGCGCGAGCACGGGCACCTCGACGCCGAACAGGGGCGAGGTCACGGTCGTGCCGAAGAGCGGCTGGTAGCGCTCGTCGTCGGGGTGGGCGATGAGCGCGACGACCGACGGGATGAGCTCGGGACGCGTCGTCTCGATGTGGACGGGCTCGCCACCCGCACGGTGGAACGCGACCCGGTGGTAGGCGCCGGGGTAGTCGCGCGCCTCGAGCTCGGCCTGCGCGACCGCGGTCTGGAACGTCACGTCCCACAGGCCGGGGGCCTCGCTCTGGTAGGCCTCGCCGCGCGCGAGGTTGCGCAGGAACGCCTGCTGGGCGACGGCACGCGAGCGCTCGTCGATGGTGCGGTAGGAGATGTCCCAGTCGAGGCTGAAGCCGAGGCGGCGGAAGAGCGACTCGAAGGTCACCTCGTCCTTGACCGTCAGCACGTCGCACAGCTCGATGAAGTTCTTGCGGCTGATCGGGCGCTGGTCGGCCGGCTTGATGGCCTTGCCCTTGGCGTCGACGCCCTCCTCGAAGGGCGGCGTGAAGCCCTCCTCGTAGGGCAGGCTCGCGTCGCCGCGCACGCCGTAGTAGTTCTGCACCCGGCGCTCGGTCGGCAGGCCGTTGTCGTCCCAGCCGATGGGGTAGAAGACCTCGAGGCCCTGCATGCGCTTGTAGCGGGCCATGCAGTCGGTGTGCGTGTAGCTGAAGACGTGGCCCACGTGCAGGCTGCCGCTCGCCGTCGGCGGCGGGGTGTCGATGGCGAAGACCTGCTCACGGGGGAGGGAGAGTGCCTTCTCGCGGTCGAAGGAGTAGGTGCCCTGCTCGGCCCATGCCTGCATCCACTTCTCCTCGAGCCCGTCGAGCGAGGGCCGCTCGGGGATCCGCGAGGTCGTGGTGGCAGGCGTGTCAGTCATGCGCCCAATCCTTCCATGAGCGCCGGGGTGCCCTCGACCGCGTTCCCGGCCGCGTGCCGTGCCGCAGATCCCGTATGCCGTGTCGCCGGGGTGTCCATGAGCTCGAAGGAGAAGAGCGGGCCGGCGGCGTCGGCGGTCGCGAGGTCCGCGCGGAAGCCCAGGGCCTGGATCCGCGGGCCCACCCGGCATACGCCAGATGCGGCAGTCCCGCCGAGCCCGTGCTGTGCGTGGCGTACGTCACTGCGACGGTCGTGCTCACGGTCATCCCCTGTTCGCCGGCACCCCTGGTTGCCGGCATCGGCGTGCCGAAGCGTAGGCACGCAGGGCAGAGTGTCCCCATGGAGCCCGTCTACTCGTCCGTCATCGGTTTCGCCCGTGGGGTGTTCGCGATGCAGGGACTGAAGTTCACCATCCTCGGCGACGACAACGTGCCACGCACCGGGGGAGCGGTGATGACGATCAACCACACCGGCTACATGGACTTCGCGTACGCCGGGCTCGCCGCGAACCCGTCCGGGCGCCTCGTGCGCTTCATGGCCAAGGACGGCGTCTTCTCCCACCCCGTCAGCGGCCCGCTCATGCGGGGGATGCACCACATCCCCGTCGACCGCACCGCCGGCGCCACGTCGTATGCCGCGGCCGTGGCGGCGCTCCGGGCCGGTGAGATCGTCGGCGTCTTCCCCGAGGCGACGATCTCGCGCTCCTTCGAGCTCAAGGACTTCAAGACCGGTGCGGCGCGCATGGCGATCGAGGCGGGGGTCCCCGTCCTGCCGACCGTCATCTGGGGATCCCAGCGGGTCTGGACCAAGGGCCACCCCAAGCGTCTCGGCCGCACCAACGTCCCGATCCTCATCAACGTGGGGGAGCCGATCCCCGTCGCGCCCGACGCCGACCCCGTCGCCGTGACGGAGCAGTACAAGGCCGTCATGGCCGAGCTGCTGGCCGTCGCCCGGGCCGCCTACGAGCCGCTCACCGGGCCCGACCTGAAGTTCCTCCCGGCCAGCATGGGCGGCACCGCACCGACCCTCGCCGAGGCGACCCGCCTCGACGACGCGGAGACCGCTGAGCGGCAGCGCCGCGCGGACGAGCAGCGCGGGTTCCCGACCGACTGAACGGTGCACCGGCCGGTCGCCGGTAGCCTTCCGGGCATGGCTCGTCAGGCACGTCAGCGCGTCCCCGAGGGTCCGGCCCCGGACCCCGCGGTCCAGAAGCTCCGGATCCGCTACACGAAGCGGGGCCGGCTGAGGTTCACCTCCAGCCGGGACTTCCAGCGCGCGCTCGAGCGGGCGCTGCGTCGCGCCGACGTGCCGATGGCGTTCTCCGCCGGCTTCCACCCGCACCAGAAGATCAGCTACGCCAACGCGGCGGCCACCGGCACCGGCAGCGAGGCGGAGTACTTCGAGATCTCGGTGACCCAGCGCGTCGATCCCGACTCGGTCCGGGTCGCCCTGGACGAGGCGCTGCCCCGGGGGATCGACATCCTCCAGGTCGTCGAGGCCGCACCCGGGGCGCTCGCCGACCGCCTCGAGGCGAGCGACTGGCTCCTCGAGTTCGCCGGCCTGCCGCTCGAGGTCCTCGAGGCTGCCGTGGGCGCCCTGCTCGAGCGCGACACGGCCGAGGTGACCCGCCTGACGAAGTCGGGCCCGCGCACCTTCGACGTGCGCGGCTCGATCGTCTCCGCTCGCGTGCTGGCGCCCCGCGACGCGCTCGACGACACGGTCACGACTCACGAAGTCGGGGCCGACTGTGCGATACTGCGCATGGTCGTACGGCACACCACACCGGCTGTACGCCCCGACGACATTCTGACCGCGCTGCGTGAGATCGCCGACCTGCAGCCTCCGCGTCCACCCCTGGTGACGCGTCTGGCGCAGGGACCGCTCGACACCGCAAACGTGCGGGTGACCGACCCGCTGGAATGACCTGCCAGGTCATGACGGCGAACCGGTTGCCGACCAGGACGTCGACGGCATTCGATCACGGGGCCGCGCCCAGCGCGAACCGTTTTCGGATGTAGCGAGACGACTTCCGTCCCGTCGCACACGCGGCGCGACGACTGCAACCGCACTCGTGCGGTGACGGCGGCTCCGGCCGGGTGTGGGTCGCACCGCACCTGACGGGAGACTGCCTGATGGCACCCAACGACACCCCCTCCGGCGACGACGCGACCCTGTTCCCGGCCAAGCACGACCACGGCGGCAACGGACAGCAGGACACCTTCTCCCCGCAGGACGCCCCGACGGCCGAGGCCCCGGCGCCGCGCCGACGCGCGCCGCGCCGCAGCACCAAGAAGGCGACGACGATCGAGCCCAGCCCCGCTGCCGAGGCGGACGCGGCTGCCGCTGCGGCGCCCACGGACGAGGCGGGCGCATCCGCCGTCGGCACCACCGAGACCGGTGCGACCGGCGAGAGCTCGCAGGCCACCCAGCCCGCCGACGCCGTCGACGCCGTCGACGCAAGCGAGCCCGACGTCGCGACCGAGACCAAGCGTCCGGCGCGCAAGCGAGCCACCCGCAAGAAGGCCGACGGGGGCGATGCCGCCGCGGCGCCCAGGACCGCCAAGCGTGCCTCGCGCACCAAGGCCGACCGCGCCACCGCCGCCGTCGAGGAGCTCGTCGCGGGCGTCCAGGCCGAGGCTCCGACGTCCGTCGAGCCCGCGGCCACGCCGGCTGCCGAGGCTCCGACGGACGGCGACGAGGTCCTCGACCCTACCGCCCTCATCGACACCGACGCGTTCGACGAGACCGAGAGCACCGACGACCTGCCCGTGCTCGGCGCCGGCGACGCGGACTCCCGCCCGTCGGCCGTGGTCCCCAGCTTCAGCGTGCTGTTCCAGGCGCCCGACGCCAGCCAGGCGACGCCCACGCGCCGTCGCCGGGGCGCGGCCCAGGCCGAGACTCCCGAGCCGGTGGACGAGCCGGTCGAGGAGCAGCTCGACGAGGTCCAGGACCACGAGCCGGAGACCGGCGACGAGGGCCGGGCCGACGAGCAGTCCGACGAGGACAACGGTCCCCGCCGGTCCCGTCGCCGCCGCGGCGGCAAGGGCCGCCGTGGGCGCACCACCGACGAGGACGAGACGCAGGACCAGCCGTCCGACGCCGGCGACTCCCGCCGCTCGGGCGACGCGCGTGCTGCATCCGCCGACGACAGCGACGACGCCGACCACGAGGCCGAGGGCGACACCGAGGCCGAGGGCGACACGGACGACGAGGGCGTGTCGAGCCGTCGTCGCCGCCGTCGGCGCCGCGCGGGCTCGGCAGCCGACGCGGGTGACGACACCCCCAACGTCTCGACGCGGGTGCGCCAGCCGCGCAGCCAGAGCGACGAGCCGGTGGCCGTCAAGGGCTCCACGCGTCTCGAGGCCAAGAAGCAGCGCCGCCGCGAGGGCCGCGAGGCCGGCCGTCGCCGCACGATCATCACCGAGGCCGAGTTCCTCGCCCGCCGTGAGGCTGTCGACCGGGTCATGGTCGTGCGCAACAAGGACGGGCGCACCCAGATGGGTGTCCTCGAGGACGGCGTCCTCGTCGAGCACTACATCGACCAGGCGACCAACGTCTCCATGGCCGGCAACATCTACCTCGGCCGGGTCCAGAACGTCCTGCCCTCGATGGAGGCCGCCTTCGTCGACATCGGCAAGGGCCGCAACGCCGTGCTCTACGCCGGCGAGGTCAACTGGGACGCCGCGGGCCTCGAGGCCAACCAGCCCAAGCGCATCGAGAACGCCCTCGGCTCCGGCCAGACCGTGCTCGTCCAGGTCACCAAGGACCCCATCGGCCACAAGGGTGCGCGCCTCACCTCGCAGATCTCGCTGCCCGGCCGCTACCTCGTCTACGTGCCGAACAGCTCGATGACCGGCATCAGCCGCAAGCTGCCCGACACCGAGCGCGCCCGCCTCAAGAAGATCCTGCGCGACGTCGTGCCGGACTCCGCCGGCGTCATCGTCCGCACCGCGGCCGAGGGCGCGAGCGAGGAGGAGCTGCGCGCCGACGTCGAGCGCCTGACCCGCACGTGGGAGGACATCCAGGCCAAGGCCGAGGCCGCCTCGACCCCGCGTGCCGGCAAGAGCAAGGGCAAGAAGAAGAACGGCGCTGCTGGTTCCGTCACCGGCGGGCAGGCCCCGATGCTCCTGCACGGCGAGCCCGACCTGACCGTCCGCGTCATCCGCGACGTCTTCAACGAGGACTTCAAGCAGCTCGTCGTCGCCGGCGACCAGGCGTGGAACGAGATCCACCCCTACATCAGCTCCGTCGCGCCCGACCTCGCCGACCGCGTCAGCAAGTGGACGGCCGAGGAGGACCTCTTCACCCACCACCGCGTCGACGAGCAGCTCTCCAAGGCGATGGACCGCAAGGTGTGGCTGCCCTCGGGCGGCTCCCTCGTCATCGATCGCACCGAGGCGATGACCGTCGTCGACGTCAACACCGGCAAGTTCGTCGGCTCGGGAGGCAACCTCGAGGAGACGGTGACGAAGAACAACATCGAGGCGGCCGAGGAGATCGTGCGCCAGCTGCGACTGCGCGACATCGGCGGCATCATCGTCATCGACTTCATCGACATGGTCCTCGAGAGCAACCGCGAGCTCGTCGTGCGTCGACTGCTCGAGTGCCTCGGTCGCGACCGGACCAAGCACCAGGTCGCCGAGGTCACCTCGCTCGGCCTCGTCCAGATGACCCGCAAGCGGGTCGGCTCCGGCCTCATCGAGGTCTTCTCCGAGACCTGCGACCACTGCAACGGCCGCGGCTTCATCATCCACACCGACCCCGTCGACAAGGGCGCCCACTCGCACGAGCAGGGCCAGCCCGACAACGGCGGCAGCACCGGCAGCCGCCGCCGCGGTCGCGGCCAGGGTGCCGCCCAGGGCTCCGGCCAGGGGGGCAGCAACCAGAACGGCAACGGCCAGAACGGCAACGGCCAGTCGGGTCAGTCGGGCTCGCAGGGTCAGCAGGCCGCCCACGCGGAGTCCAAGAGCGGTGGCCCCACCGCCGCCCAGATCGCGGCGGCCGCCCACGCGGCTGCCCTCAAGAGCGCCTCGGGCCAGCCCGCCGGCGAGGCGGCGGCCGAGGCCATCGCCGAGGTGAGCGCCGAGGTGGCCGCCGGCCACGCGTTCCCCCAGGACGACGGTCCGTGGTCCGGTGACGACGCCCACGCCGTCGACCCCGCCGACGACCAGGCCACCCAGGGTGGCACGCACGTCGAGCTGGAGTCGGACGTCAGCGACGCCGCCGAGGCCCGCCCCGATGCCCAGACCGATGCCCAGACCGAGGCCCAGGCCGACGCGCAGGCCGACGCACACACCGACACCCGGACCGAGGAGCGCCCGGAGCCCGAGGTCCAGGCCCCGCCGGCCGCACGCGGTCGACGCCGTCGCGGACGGGTCGTCGCTCCGGCGGGTCCGCCGCGGGGAGCGGGCGACGGCGCCAGCTGACCTCGGTTTGGAGCTGGGCCTTCCCAGCCGGTAATCTTTGTCCTTGGTGCGCCCACCGGGCCCGTGTTGACGGGCCGGTGCCGAAAGCGGCGATACCAACCCTTGATGAGAGAGTGAGTTTCACTGTGTACGCGATTGTTCGCGCTGGCGGTCGCCAGGAGAAGGTGTCGGTGGGCGATGTCCTGCTCGTCGACAAGGTGACGGGTCAGCCCGGCGATGCCATCGAGCTCACGCCGCTGCTCCTCGTGGACGGGACCACGGTCACGTCCGACGCCGACAAGCTGTCGAAGGTGTCGGTCAAGGCCGAGGTCGTCAAGGCCGCCAAGGGCCCCAAGATCGTCATCATGAAGTACAAGAACAAGACCGGCTACCGCAAGCGTCAGGGCCACCGTCAGCCGCTGACCCAGGTCAAGATCACCGCCATCAACGCGTGATCCGCCCGGAACCCAGAGACTCACGAGAGAAGGACTGACATGGCACACAAGAAGGGTGCGTCCTCGACCCGCAACGGTCGCGACTCGAACGCACAGTTCCTCGGCGTCAAGCGTTTCGGTGGCCAGAAGGTCAACGCGGGCGAGATCCTCGTCCGTCAGCGCGGCACGCACTTCCACCCGGGTGAGGGTGTGGGTCGCGGTGGCGACGACACGCTGTTCGCCCTCGTCGCCGGCGCCGTCAAGTTCGGCACCAAGCGCGGCCGCAAGACGGTCAACATCGAGCAGCCGGAGCCGGCTGCCGCTGAGTGATCGCCTCGATCACGCACTGAGCTTTTTCCGGAAGGGCGGGCCCGCGTGGCCCGTCCTTCCGTTTTTCTTTCCCGGGCGACCCGACCTATGCGATCTTGCGTATGCCGTCCGCCCACCCTGATCTGGAAGAGTGACCTCCCATGGCAGTGACCTTCGTCGACCGCGTGGTGCTGCACCTCAGCGCCGGGGCGGGCGGGCACGGTGTCGCCTCCGTCAAGCGCGAGAAGTTCAAGCCGCTCGGCGGCCCCGACGGCGGCAACGGCGGCCGGGGAGGCTCGGTCATCCTGCGCGTCGACCCGTCCTCGACGACGCTGCTCGACTACCACCGCCACCCGCACCGCAAGGCCGGCAACGGCGCGCCCGGTGCCGGTGACGAGCGCAACGGAGCCGACGGCGACGACCTCGTGCTGGCCGTGCCCGAGGGCACCGTCGTCAAGGACGCGTCCGGCCAGATCATCGTCGACCTCGTCGGCATGGGCACCGAGCACGTCATCGCCGCCGGCGGCCGGGGCGGCCTGGGCAACAAGGCGCTGTCCAGCGCCCGCCGCAAGGCACCCGGCTTCGCCCTGCTCGGTGAGCCCGGCGAGGACGTCGACGTCGTCCTCGAGCTGAAGTCGCTCGCCGACGTGGCCCTCATCGGCTTCCCGAGCGCCGGCAAGTCCTCGCTCGTCTCGGTGCTCTCTGCCGCCAAGCCCAAGATCGCCGACTACCCCTTCACGACGCTCGTGCCCAACCTCGGGGTCGTCACCGCGGGCTCCAGCCGCTTCACCGTCGCCGACGTCCCGGGCCTCATCCCCGGCGCGCACGAGGGCAAGGGCCTGGGCCTGGAGTTCCTGCGCCACGTCGAGCGCTGCTCGGTGCTCGTCCATGTCATCGACTGTGCGACGCTCGAGCCGGGGCGTGACCCGATGAGCGACCTCGACGTCATCGAGAACGAGCTCTCGCTCTACGTGCCCGACGCCGACCTCGGCGGCCGCCCGCTGTCCGAGCGCACCCGCATCGTCGTGCTCAACAAGGCCGACGTGCCCGAGGCTCGCGAGCTCGCCGAGATGGTCAAGCCCGACCTCGAGGCCCGCGGCATCGAGGTGTTCATCGTCTCGGCCGTGGCGCACGAGGGCCTGCGCGAGCTGGGCTTCGCGATGGCCCGCCACGTCGACGCCGCCCGCAAGGAGATCGGCGAGGCCGTGCCCAAGCGGGTCGTGCTGCGACCGCGGTCGGTCGACGACCAGGGCTTCACGGTGACCAAGGAGGACGGCCCCGACGGCGTCTTCTTCCGCGTCACCGGGGCCCGTCCCGTGCGCTGGGTGCGCCAGACCGACTTCAGCAACGACGAGGCCGTCGGCTACCTCGCGGACCGGCTCGGCCGGCTCGGGGTCGAGGACGAGCTCTACAAGGTCGGCGCGGTCGCCGGCGACACCGTCGTCATCGGTGCCACCGACGACGCCGTCGTCTTCGACTGGGAGCCCACGCTGCAGGCCGGCGCCGAGCTGCTCGGCTCGCGCGGCACCGACCTGCGCCTGTCCGAGTCGGCGCGTCCGACCCGTGACGAGAAGCGCGAGGCGCAGAAGGACCGCTACGCGGCCCGTGCCGCAACGCAGGAGGAGCTCGACGCGGAGCGTCGGTCCGGCCTGTGGCACGTCGCGGCCGACGAGGACGACGACCAGAGGGCCTGACCCCCTCCGCCTCACAATCAGCCGATTCGATGTAGGTGCGCGGCCCCAGGACCGCGCACGTACATCGAACGGAACAGGCGCGTCGGGCGTCAGCGGGCCGCATACAGTGTCGCCATGAGCTCGTGGGGCGCGCTGCTGCGTCGCGGTCACCTCGGCACCGAGGCCGACCGCGCCACCTACCGCACCCTGCACACGGCCCTGCTGGCCTCGCCGCCGCTGCGCATGGGACTGACCCCAGCGGCCGCCGAGCGCTCGCTCAAGCACCTGCGCTCGCTCCTCGGGGCGACCGCTGTGGCGATGACCGACACCAACGGGCTGCTCGCGTGGGACGGCGGCCGGTCGCACCACGCCCCGCAGACCGCCGTGATCTCGGCGGGCACGCTCGCGCACGGTCGCACGACCGTCGTGGACGGCGCGGACGTGGCCTGCGCCGAGCCGTCCTGCGTCGTGCGCCAGGCGATCGTGGCCCCGCTCGACGTCGACGAGAAGGTCATCGGGACGCTGCAGGTCTTCACCGACCGCGCCTCGGCCGGCCTCGTCCGGGCCACGAACGAGGTGGCCGGCTGGGTGTCGGGGCAGCTCGAGCTCGCCGAGCTCGACGCCTCGCGCACCCGCCTCATGGAGGCCGAGGTCCGGGCGCTCCGGGCGCAGATCAGCCCGCACTTCATCTACAACTCGCTGACGGCGATCGCGTCCTTCACCCGGACCGACCCCGAGCGGGCGCGCGAGCTGCTGCTCGACCTCGCCGAGTTCACCCGCTACTCCTTCCGCCGGCACGGCGAGTTCACGACGCTCGCCGAGGAGCTGCGCTCCATCGAGGCCTACCTCGTCATCGAGAAGGCGCGCTTCGGCGACCGGCTCACCGTGACCGTGCGGGTGGCGCCGGAGGTGCTGCCGGTCGTCGTGCCGTTCCTGTGCCTGCAGCCGCTCGTCGAGAACGCCGTCCAGCACGGCATCGAGGGCCGGGAGGGGAGCGGGGAGATCAGCATCCTGGCCCAGGACGCGGACCACGAGTGCGTGGTCACGATCGAGGACAACGGGGTGGGTGAGGACCCGGAGCGGGTGCGGCGGGTGCTGGCCGGCGACCCGGGCAGCGACTCCGTGGGGCTCGCCAACGTCGACGAGCGCCTGCGCACCGCTTTCGGCGACGACTACGGCCTCGTCGTCGAGACCGCTCCCGGCGCCGGCACCAAGGTCGTGGTCCGGCTCCCGAAGTTCCGACCGGGGGTGCACGTGTGACCGGACCTGCCAGCACCACCGAGGCCCACGGCGACGCTCCGTCCTCGCCCGAGGCGGCGCCGCTGCTCAAGGTGCTCGCCGTCGACGACGAGGCGCCAGCCCTCGACGAGCTGGCCTGGATGCTCGGCCGGCACGAGTGCGTGCGCCAGGTCGTGCCGGCCGGCTCGGGCGAGGCCGCGCTGCGCGTGCTGCACGAGGAGCAGGTCGACGCGATCTTCATGGACGTGCAGATGCCCGGCCTCAGCGGGCTCGACCTCGCGCGAGTGCTGTCGCGCTTCACCACGCAGCCGCCGATCGTCTTCGTCACCGCGCACGAGCAGCACGCCGTCGACGCCTTCGAGCTCAACGTCGTCGACTACGTGCTGAAGCCGGTGCGCGACGAGCGGCTCGACCAGGCCGTGCGGCGGGTGGTGCGGCAGGTCAGTGGCCGGGAGCCCGCCGCGGCGTCCGCCGACGAGAGCATCGTCGTCGAGCTGGCCGGAGTGAGCCGGCTCGTGCCGCGCTCCGAGGTGCTCTTCGTCGAGGCCCAGGGCGACTACGCCCGCCTGCACACCGCCACCGAGAGCCACCTCGTCCGCGTCCCGCTCACGACGCTCGCCGACCAGTGGCGCGAGGCGGGCTTCGTGCGGATCCACCGCTCCTCCCTCGTCGCGCTCGGTCACATCAGCGAGTGGCGCACCGAGGGCGGACGCACGACCGTCGTCGTCGGGGGCCACGAGCTCGTCGTGAGCCGCAGGCACACCCGCGCGCTCCGCGACCTGCTCGTCCGCCGCGCCCAGCCGCTCGGACGCGCCGGCTCATGACCGTCCCCGAGGCGCCCGACCCCGGTCCCGACCCACGCGGGCGTATGCCGTCCGCCGACCCGCGAGGCAGGGGGGACCGTGCGCGGACGGCGGGGGAGACAGGCTCGCGCGCGAGGGTGCGCGTCACGAGCCCGCGCACCTCCGCTGCCCGGACCCGCAGCGTCTCCATCGCGTCCGAGATCGACGAGCAGACGCGACTGGGCGAGGTCTACATCTCCTCCCTGATGCGCAGCCAGCTCCGCCTGGCACTGACGGTCCTGCTCGTCCTCGCCGCGACGCTCGGCCTGCTGCCCCTCGTCCTCACGGCCGTCCCCGGGATCTCGGACATCGACGTCGTCGGGGTGCCGCTGCCCTGGGTGCTGCTCACCGTCGTCGCGTTCGCGGAGATCATCGCCCTGGGATGGTTCTACGTGCGCCAGTCCGAGCGCAACGAGGACGACTTCAGCGACCTCCTCGAGGGCCGGTGAGCGGCGGTGCGTGACCGGTGAGCAACGCCGCGAGCATCGTCGCCGTCGTCATGGTCTCGATCGCGTCCCTCGCCGTCGGCGCGTTCGGGCTGCGGCTCTCCAGGACCATGAGCGACTTCTACGTCGCGTCCCGCGGCGTGAGCCCGGTGCTCAACGCGTCGGCGATCAGCGGGGAGTACCTCTCTGCCGCCTCGTTCCTCGGCGTGGCCGGTCTCATCCTGGCGCGCGGCGTGGACATGCTGTGGCTCCCCGTCGGGTGGACCGCGGGCTACCTGCTGCTGCTCGTCTTCGTCGCCGCGCCGCTGCGCCGGTCGGGCGCCTACACCCTGCCCGACTTCGCCCAGCTGCGGCTCGAGTCGGTCGTGGCGCGCCGGGCCTCGAGCCTGCTCGTCGTCGCCATCGGGCTGCTCTACCTCATCCCGCAGTTCCAGGGCGCGGGCCTGACGCTGCGCACCCTGACCGGTGCCCCGTCCTGGGTCGGCCAGCTCGCCGTGGCCGTCGTCGTCTGCCTCAACGTGCTGCCCGGCGGCATGCGCAGCGTCACCCTCGTGCAGGCGTTCCACTACTGGCTCAAGCTGCTCGCCCTGCTGACGCCGCTCTTCTTCCTGCTCGGGGCGCTCGGCAGTCGCAGCGGCGGCCCCGGCGCCGGAGCCGTCCTCGTCTCCGACTGGGTGGAGCCGTTGCGTGGCGACCACGCCCTCTACCTGACCTACTCGCTCGTGCTCGCGACGTTCTTCGGCACGATGGGCCTGCCCCACGTCGTCGTCCGCTTCTACACCAACCGCGACGGCCGGGCCGCCCGGCGGGCCACGCTCGCGGTGCTCGTGCTGCTCTCCGGCTTCTACCTGCTGCCCGTCCTCTACGGCGTCATCGGCCGCTACGTCGCCTTCGACCTCGTCGCCGCGGGACGCGCCGACTCGGTCGTGCTCGAGCTGCCGAGCCGGCTCTTCGACGGACCGGTCGCCGAAGGGCTCACGGCGCTGCTCGCCGCCGGTGCCTTCGCAGCGTTCCTGTCGACCTCAACCGGTCTCGTCGTGTCGGTCGCCGGAGTCGTCAGCCAGGACCTCGTGCGCTGGGGAGCCGGCCACCGCCCGGGGCACCGCCAGGGGATCCGGACCTTCCGGCTCTCGACCGTCCTCGTCGTGACCGTCTCGCTCGCCCTCACGGTCGTCTCGGCGGGGGTCCCCGTCGCCCACGCCGTCGAGCTGACCTTCGCCGTGGCCGCGTCGACGTTCGGCCCGATGCTCCTGCTCGGCATCTGGTGGCGCGGCCTCACGGCCCGCGGAGCCATCGCCGGCATGGTCGTGGGTGGTGGGCTGTCCATGGGCGCCGTCGTGTCGACGACGTTCGGCATCGCGACCGGAGGCTGGTTCGGCGTCGTCATGACCCAGCCGGCAGCGGTGAGCGTGCCCCTGGCCTTCACGACGATGGTCCTCGTGTCGCTCGCCACCCGAGCCAGCGCGCCGGAGCACCTCGCCCAGACGATGGTGCGGCTGCACGCGCCGGAGCACATCGACCTCAACCGCGGCTCGTTCCACCCCGAGCGGTGGGACCGGCGTCAGTCCCCGACGCCCCCGACGCCCCCGGCGACCTCGGCACCGGGCGGCGGGGACGTGACCCCTTAGGGCCGGAAGGTCACGGACGGCGGCTCGCGGCACACGGCATACGCCGGCGGTGACCCGACCGTTCGTCGCTCGAGGTCGACCGCTCGTCGCGACTGAGCCCGCGCACGGCGAGCGGTCGGCGCCACTGGGCGATGCCGCACGTCCTGCGCCTGCCCCGACGCCGCGGCGACTCCTACCTTTGCTCTCGCCGGCCGTGTGGCCGGCAGCGCGGAGCGACAGGGGCGTCGACTCACCACCGCACGGGCGGGGGAGCGTCGACGGCGGCAGGACCGCGCCGACCGACCGAGACACCCAGGCACGACCAACCGCCCCGGAGGTGGCCCAGTGAGCAAAGAGGCTCCAGAGCGCGTGGTGGACGATCCCAACGTCGCCATGCAGGACTCACCCGAGTTCGCGCAGCTGCGCACCAAGTTCCGCAAGTTCGTCTTCCCGCTGACCGCGCTCTTCCTCGCGTGGTACTTCCTCTACGTCCTGCTGTCCGTCTTCGCGAAGGACTTCATGGGCACGCGCGTCGTCGGCAACGTGACGTGGGGCCTGATCCTGGGCCTGCTCCAGTTCGTCTCGACCTTCACCATCACGATGGTCTACGCCCGCTGGGCCGACCGCGTGTTCGACCCCGAGGCCGAAGCCCTCGCCCGCAAGATGGGAGGGGAGCAGTGAGCGCCCTCGTCGCAGCCCCGTCGCTCGTGCCGTCGCTGGTCCCGGCGGCGACGACCGTCGGCAACCCGGCGATCAACATCGGCATCTTCGCCCTCTTCGTCGTCGTGACCCTCGCGATCGTCATCCGGGCCTCGCGCAACAACCGCAGCGCCGCCGAGTACTACGCCGGTGGCCGGGCCTTCACCGGGCGGCAGAACGGCATCGCCATCGCCGGCGACTACCTCTCGGCGGCCAGCTTCCTCGGCATCGCGGGGGCCATCGCCATCAACGGCTACGACGGGTTCCTCTACAGCATCGGCTTCCTCGTCGCCTGGCTCGTCGCCCTGCTCCTCGTCGCCGAGCTGCTCCGCAACGTCGGCAAGTACACGATGGCCGACGTCCTGAGCTTCCGGCTGCGCCAGCGTCCGGTCCGCATCGCCGCCGCGATCTCGACGCTCGTCGTCTCGTTCTTCTACCTGCTCGCGCAGATGGCCGGAGCCGGTGGGCTCGTCGCCCTCCTGCTCGGCATCGAGGGCGCGATCGGCCAGCGGCTCGTCATCGTCGTCGTCGGCATCATCATGATCTTCTACGTCATCTACGGCGGCATGAAGGGCACGACCTGGGTGCAGATCATCAAGGCGGTGCTGCTCATCATCGGCGCCGCGATCATGACCGTCTGGGTCCTCGGCAAGTTCGGCCTCAACCTCTCCAGCCTCCTCGGTGAGGCCACGACGGCCTCGCAGGACGCCGGTGGCAAGGACCTGCTCCAGCCGGGGCTCCAGTACAAGAACCCCGTCGACTTCATCTCCCTGTCGATGGCCCTCGTGCTCGGCACCGCGGGCCTGCCGCACGTGCTCATGCGCTTCTACACGGTGCCGACCTCGCGCGAGGCCCGCCGCTCGGTCGTCTGGGCGATCTGGCTCATCGGCATCTTCTACCTGTTCACGCTGGTGCTCGGCTTCGGCGCGGCCGACCTCGTCGGTGCCAAGGAGATCAAGAACGCACCCGGCGGCGTCAACTCCGCCGCTCCGCTGCTCGCCTTCGAGCTCGGTGGCGAGATCCTCCTCGGGATCATCTCGGCGGTGGCGTTCGCGACGATCCTCGCGGTCGTCGCCGGCCTCACCATCACGGCGAGCGCGTCCCTGTCGCACGACATCTACAACACCGTCGTCAAGGGCGGGAAGGCCACCCCGGAGGAGGAGGTCAAGGTCGCGCGCATCGCCGCGCTCGTCCTCGGCGCCATCGCCATCGTCGGCGGCATCTTCGCCCTCGGGCAGAACATCGCCTTCCTCGTGGCGCTCGCCTTCGCCATCGCGGCGAGCGCGAACCTGCCGACGATCCTCTACTCGCTCTTCTGGAAGCGGTTCAACACCAGGGGTGCGCTGTGGAGCATCTACGGCGGCCTGGTCAGCGCCATCACGCTCATCGTCTTCTCGCCCGTGGTGTCGGGCAAGGCTATCGACAAGGTCACGGGCAAGAGCCCGTCGATGCTCCAGGGCGTCGACTTCCACTGGTTCCCGCTCGACAACCCCGGCATCATCTCGATCCCGCTCGGCTTCGTCCTGGGCTACATCGGCACGGTCACGAGCAAGGAGTACAACGCGGCCAAGTACGCGGAGATGGAGGTCCGCTCGCTCACCGGTCACGGCGCCGAGACGGCCACCCACCACTGAGCGTCGAGGCGACGGCCACTGGCCTCGCACCGGCGTCGAGTGCCCGCGCACCCCACGGGAGTGCGCGGGCACTCGTGTGCCGGGGGGTCCGTGCTTCACCGGGACAAACCTGCCCGCCCGTGACAACCTTTGGGCACCCTGGGCCGTCGTCGTTGTCGAGGGCCGCGAGGGCGGACCACCGGACAGGGAGCCAGCATGACGACCGACGCCAGACGTGAGCGTGACCCCTACTCGTGGCATCCGGGTCGCGGCTACGCCGGCGGCGCCGTGACCGGCGTCTGGTTCGCCGTCGTGCTCGCCCTGCTCACCGGGGTCGCCGACGCCCTCGTCTCCGGCTGGCGGGTCGCCCTCGTCGGTGTGGTCGTCGCCGAGCTGGCCGGCGCCCTCGTCGTCGCCGTCCCCGTGCTCACCCTCGTCGGTGGGGCCGTGCGCGCCGGCTCTCGCGCCCTGACCGTCGGGGCGTATGCCGCGGGCGCCCTCGTCGCACGCCTGCTCCTCGGGCGGCTGCTCGGGTCGGCCGTCGACATCGCCCCGGCTCCGGCCCAGCAGGTCGCGGTCCTGGCCGCGCTCTGCGTGCTGGCCGCGGTCGCGGCTGCCCTGTTCACCACCCGGCCCCGGCTGCCGCGGACGAGTGGACGCGTGGCGTTCCGCGCTGGTGGGCGCCCCGACGCCGCCGGTGTCCCCGGGCCGTCGGCCGCGCCGGCGCCGGCCACCCGCTACTCCGGCGGTCCGTGAGCCGCGGCTTCATCCGACCCACGAGCCTCGGGTCCACCCGCTCGAGCCGATGCGGCTGGGGTCGCGGGCTCAGATGACGACGAGGTCGTCGCGGTGGATGACCTCGCGCTCGTACTCAGGTCCGAGGTCACGCGCGAGCTCCTTGGTGGAGCGTCCGAGCAGCGCGGGCAGCTCGCTGCTGTCGTAGTTGACCAGGCCGCGGGCGACGGTGGTGCCGTCGGGCCCGCATACGTCGACCGGGTCGCCGTCGTGGAAGGTGCCCTCGACCGCGGTGATGCCGGCGGGCAGCAGGGACTTCTTGCGCTCCACGAGGGCGGTGACGGCGCCGGCGTCGATGACGAGCCGCCCGCGTGCGGTCGTCGCGTGCTCGAGCCAGAGCCGCCGGGACCGGCCCCGCACCCCGACGGGGAGGAACACGGTGCCGACGTCCTCGCCGGCGAGCACCTGGACGACGCGCTCGGCGGCCGTGACGGCCGTGACGACGCCGGCGGCCGTGGCGATGCGGGCCGCCTCGATCTTCGTCGTCATGCCACCCGTGCCCACCTTGGACCCGGTGCCGCCGATCTCGATGCCGACGAGGTCGTGAGGCCCCCGCACCACCGGGACGCGCTGCGCCCCGGGCCGGCTCGGCGGGGCGTCGTAGAGCGCATCGACGTCGGAGAGCAGCACGAGCGCGTCGGCGTCGATGAGGTGCGCGACCAGGGCCGCCAGCCGGTCGTTGTCGCCGAAGCGGATCTCGCTCGTGGCGACGGTGTCGTTCTCGTTGACGATGGGCAGCACGTCGAGGTCGAGGAGGCGCTCGAGGGTGCGGCGGGCGTTGGCGTAGTGGGTCCGGCGCGTCACGTCGTCGGCGGTGAGCAGCACCTGACCGACGATGATCTCGTGGCGACGGAAGGCGTGCGTGTAGGCCGCGAGCAGGGCGCCCTGCCCCACCGAGGCCGCGGCCTGCTGCGTCGCGAGGTCGCGCGGGCGGGTCGCCAGGCCGATCGGATGGATGCCGGCGGCGATGGCGCCCGAGCTGACGAGCACGATCTGGGTGCCGTCGAGGTGCTTGCGCGCCAGGGCGTCGGAGAGCCCGACGAGGCGGTCGTGGTCGATCCCGCCGTCGGGGCCCGTCAGCGAGCTCGACCCGACCTTGACGACGAGCCGTCGGGCGCTGCTGATGACGGAGTGGGGCGACACACCTCGAACTCTAGTGACGCTCCGTGGTGCGTGCAGTGGCGTCCACCAGGGACCGCCCGCGGCCGTCGGTTGGTCGGTCGGTCCACGCGACGGAAGCGCGGACGGCCTGACAGCGGCACGAATTACGCTGGTGGCATGTCCCAGACGATCGACCCCACCGTCGTCGCGCAGGTGACCGCGCTCGCCGAGAAGGCACGCGTGGCCTCCCGCCGGCTCGCCCTGATGTCACGTGCCGAGAAGGACGCTGCCCTGCTGCTCCTCGCCGACGCCCTCGACGCGGCGGCCCCGACCGTCGTCGAGGCCAACGCCGAGGACATCGAGCGCGGGCGCGCCGCGGGCATGAGCGAGAGCCTGCAGGACCGCCTGCGCCTCGACGAGGCGCGGGTGGCAGCTGTCGCCCAGGCGCTGCGCGACGTCGCGGCGCTCCCTGACCCCGTGGGTGAGATCGTGCGCGGCTCCACCCTGCCCAACGGCCTGCAGATCCGCCAGGTCCGTGTGCCCATGGGCGTCATCGGCATGATCTACGAGGCACGCCCCAACGTGACCGTCGACGCGGCCGGCCTCGCCCTCAAGTCCGGCAACGCCGTCCTGCTGCGCGGCGGCTCGGCCGCTGCCAGCAGCAACCACGCGCTGGTCCAGGCGATGCGCGACTCGCTTGCGGCGCAAGGACTTCCGGTCGACGCCATCACGCTGCTCGAGGAGGGAGGGCGCGACGCCGCCCGAGCCCTGATGACCGCGCGCGGCTACGTCGACCTCGTCATCCCGCGCGGCGGCGCCGACCTCATCCAGACCGTCGTGCGCGAGTCCACGGTGCCCGTCATCGAGACCGGCGTCGGGGTCTGCCACGTCTACATCGACCGCGCCGCCGACCTCGACAAGGCCCAGGCCATCACCCTCAACGCCAAGACGCACCGCCCCAGCGTCTGCAACGCCGCCGAGTCGCTGCTGGTCCACCGGGCCGTGGCCGCTGACTTCCTGCCCAAGGCGTTAACCGACCTCGCGGGCGCCGGTGTGCGACTGCACGTGGCGCCCGAGGTGACGGCCTACGCGGAGGCGGCCGGGGCGGCATACGCCCTCGCGAGCGAGCAGGACTTCGGCACCGAGTGGCACGGCCTCGAGATGAGCGTCGCGGTGGTCGACGACCTCGACGAGGCCATGGACCGCATCCGTCGCTACGGCACCGGCCACACCGAGGCCATCGTCACGGAGGACCGGGCGGCCGCCCGGCGCTTCACCGCCGAGGTCGACGCCGCAGCCGTCATGGTCAACGCGAGCACCCGCTTCACCGACGGCGGCGAGTTCGGTTTCGGCGCCGAGATCGGCATCTCGACGCAGAAGCTGCACGCCCGCGGACCGATGGCGCTGCCGGAGCTGACGACGACGAAGTGGATCGTCGAGGGCGACGGGCACGTCCGCTGACGGCCGTGTCGGCAGCTTGCAGAAGTGGATGGCATGATGACCGACCATGGAAGGCACCGAGGTCCGCAAGCTCGCTGAGCTCGAGGACGACCACTGGTGGTACCGCGAGCGACGCCACCTCCTGGCCAAGGCCATCTCGGGGCTGACGCCCGGGCGAGCCATCGACATCGGCGCGGCGGGCGGCGGCAACACGCGCGTCCTGCGTCAGCACGGCTGGGACGCCGTCGCTCTCGAGTACGGCGCCGACGGCGCCGAGGTCGCGCACGGCCGCGGCCTCGCGACGATCCGCGGGGACGCGACGCGCCTCCCGCTGGCCGACGCCTCGCTCGACCTCGTCATCGCCTTCGACCTGCTCGAGCACCTCGTCGACGACGACGCGGCGGTCGCCGAGGTGCGACGCGTGCTCAAGCCGACGGGCACCTACCTCGTCGCCGTCCCTGCCGACCCCCGGCTGTGGTCCGACCACGACGAGGCGGTCGACCACGTGCGGCGCTACACGCGCGAGGGACTCGTGGGCCTGCTCGAGCGGGGCGGTTTCGAGGTCACCGACGTGCGCTCGTGGAACGTGCTGCTGCGCCCGGTCGTGGCGATGCGGCGCAAGACGAGCTCGGGGTCGGACCTCGACGACATGCACCCCGTCGTCAACTGGGGCCTGCGCACCATCATCACGGCCGAGCGCTATCTGCCGGTCGGCGGCCTGCCCGGCGTCAGCCTGCTGCTGCGGGCCCAGCCGCGGCGCTGACCCGCCCGCGTCAGCTGCACCGCTGTCCGCCCGGGTCAGCGCAGCTGGCTCGGCTCCTGGGCCGATGACGACCGGGCCTGCTGGAGACCCGCCTCGAGGGGCGTGTCGCCGGCGAGCCCGGTGTCGGCCGACGGGCTGTCCGCCGGGGCCGAGGGCTGGGCCACGGCCGCGCCGCCCGCGGAGTGCTGCTCCATGGAGGGCTGACCCGGCAGGGGCGTGTCGGTGGGACCGTGCGCCCCGGAGTCGGCCGTCATCGAGTCGTAGGCGATGAAGTAGGTGGGCCGGCCCTGCATGTGGCCGTACATCCGGCCGATGTACTCCCCGAGGATGCCGACGCAGACGAGCTGGACGGCGCCGACGCCCGCGACGATGGCGACGGTCGAGGTCCAGCCGGCCACCGTGTGACCCTGCGAGCGCGAGATCAGGGTGTAGAGCACGAGCAGCACCGCGAGGAGCGCGCCGCCGAACCCGGCGAAGGTCGCGAGCCGCAGCGGCGCCGTCGAGAAACCCGTCAGCGAGTCGAGCGAGAGCTTGATCATCTTCATCAGGGGGTACTTCGAGTCCCCGGCCGCGCGCTCCTCGCGCTTGTAGTGCACCGTGTCGGACGGGAAGTTCAGCGCCGGGACGATGAAGCGCAGCACGCGGTTGTGCTCGGGGAGGCTGTTGATGGCGTCGACGGTGGCGCGGGACATCAGGCGGTAGTCGCCGGCGTCGGCGTGCGCCGAGGTCTGGGACATCAGGCCGATGAAGCGGTAGAACGCGCGGGCCGAGACGCGCTTGAACCACGTGTCGGTGGAGCGGTCGTTGCGCACGCCGTAGACGACGTCGACGCCGTCGTCCTTCGCGGCGGCGAGCATCTCGGGGATGATCTCCGGCGGGTCCTGCAGGTCGGCGTCGATGGTGACGACGTAGTCACCGAGAGCGCTGACGAGGCCGGCGGAGATGGCCGCCTGGTGCCCGGCGTTGGCGCGCAGCCGCACGACGCGCAGCGCGGGCCACTCGCGGTGGTAGCGCTGGAGGCGGACGGCCGTCAGGTCCTTGCTGCCGTCGTCGACCGCGACGACCTCGTAGGTCGTGCCCATGGCGTCGAGGAGCGGGCGGAGCCGCTCGACGAGGAGGGGGAGCACCTCCTCCTCGTTGTACATCGGGATGACCACGGACAACTCAGGAACCATGCGTTCTAGGGTACGGCCGCCGATGGGCTGCGTCTGTCACGTCACTGTGTCGCGTCTGTGCCCCTTCGCCGGACCCGGCGGTAGGGTTCCCGCGTGAGCGAGCCGAGCGCGCAGCACCCGCCGGGGCGCGGCATGCCGCCGGAGGGGCTGGCTCCGGGCACCCCGGTCGCCGGCCGGTTCACGAAGTGGGGCGGAGGCCGTCACTGGGAGTGGGTCGGCCGCTACCTCGGCGGCGACGAGCACGGCCACTGGTGGTACGCCCCGGTAGGCACGCGCTGCGCGCGCCCGGGAGCCGACTTCGTCGAGTCGAGCGGCTGGGTCTCGCTCGTGCCGCACGAGGGGGCGTATGCCGTGGGCTTCTACCCCGCCCACCGCGAGATCAGCATCTACGTCGACCTGACGACGGAGCCGAGGTGGTGCCGTCGCGAGGCCACCGAGGCCACCGGGGCCACAGAAGCAGGCGATGACGCCGGGCCGGAGTGGGAGGTGACGATGGTCGACCTCGACCTCGACGTCGTGCTCACCCGCGAGGGCCACCTCTTCGTCGACGACGAGGACGAGTTCGCCGAGCACCAGGTGCAGCTCGGCTACCCGCCGGAGGTCGTCGCGCTCGCCGAGCACTGGCGCGACCGCGTGCACGCCGCGGTGGCTGCCGGTGAGGAGCCGTTCGCGACGGTCGGCCACGCCTGGCTCCGCCGGGCCGAGGCCGGTGAGGGCGCCAAAGGTGCCGACGGCGCCGAGCGTCCCCGGGACGCGGCCCGGGGGACGGGCCGCGGCCCGGGGGACGGGCCGCGGATGAGCCCACCGGCCGGCATACGTGCACGGACTGGCGGCGTAGACGGTGCGGGGCGGGCGCTAGGCTGGGCGCATGTCTGATCGTGTCCTCGCACTCGCCACCGAGGGGGAGCAAGCCGCGCGCGACCTCCCGCTGCCGGTGATCGCCTACTTCCTCATCACGTTCGCGCTGTTCCTCGTGGCCCTCGGCGTCACGTGGAGCTTCCGCAACACCGCCTACAAGGTGCAGGCGCCCCGCCCGGCCCGTCCGACCGAGGGCACGCACGGCAGCTCGAGCGGATCCGACGTGGCCCACCACTGACCATGCGCCTCGGCGTCATGGGCGGGACCTTCGACCCGATCCACCACGGCCACCTCGTGGCCGCCAGCGAGGTCCAGTCACGTTTCGACCTCGACGAGGTCGTCTTCGTCCCCACGGGCCAGCCGTGGCAGAAGGCCGACCGTCACGTCTCACCGGCCGAGGACCGCTACCTCATGACCGTCATCGCGACGGCGTCCAACCCCCGCTTCACCGTCAGCCGGGTCGACATCGACCGGCCCGGCCCGACGTTCACGATCGACACCCTGCGGGACATCCGGGCGGAGCGGCCCGGGGACGAGCTGTTCTTCATCACCGGTGCCGACGCGCTCGCCGAGATCCTGTCGTGGAAGGACGCCGAGCACCTCTGGGAGCTCGCCCACTTCATCGGGGTCACCCGCCCCGGGCACGAGCTCTCCGACAAGGGACTGCCCGAGAGGCAGGTCACCCTCCAGGAGGTCCCGGCCATGGCGATCAGCTCCACCGACTGCCGCTGGCGCGTCGCCGCCGGCGCGCCCGTCTGGTACCTCGTGCCCGACGGGGTCGTCCAGTACATCAACAAGTACCGCCTGTATGCCGACCCACAGGGGGCTCCGCCCCCCGTGCACCCCCCGACGACCCGCGTGGCCGAGCCCGCGGACGCAACAGGGGCCACCGCGCCCCGAGGAGATTCGTGACCGCAGCAGACCATTCGATCCAGCTCGCGAAGGTGGCCGCCCTGGCCGCCGAGGAGAAGCTCGCAGAGAAGGTGCTCGCCATCGACGTGAGCGAGCAGATGCCCCTCACCGACGTGTTCGTCATCGCCTCCGCCCCGTCCGAGCGCCAGGTCGGCGCCATCGTCGACGAGGTCGAGGACCGGCTGCGCGAGCTCGGCAGCAAGCCGATCCGTCGCGAGGGCGAGCGCGAGGGCCGTTGGGTCCTCATCGACTTCGGCGACATCATCGTGCACGTCCAGCACGAGGAGGAGCGCGAGTACTACGCCCTCGAGCGTCTGTGGAAGGACTGCCCCGAGATCGACCTGGCGACGGTGACGGCACCGGCGCGTCCGGGCGTCGCCGGTGCCGACGAGGCCGACGAGGCGTGACCTCCGGCTCCCCGTCGGCCTCGGGCCCGCGTCGCGTCGTCGTCGTCCGGCACGCCGAGACGGTCGACAACGCGGCCCGGATCTGGCAGGGGCACAAGGACACCGAGCTGTCCGACCGTGGCCGTGAGCAGGTGCAGGCCGCGGCTCCGCACCTGGCCGCGTACGCGCCGGCCCTGATCGTCTCGAGCGACCTCCGCCGGGCTGCCGCGACGGCCGACGCGATCGCCGCCCTCACCGGTCTGGGGGTGCGCCTCGAACCCCGCCTGCGGGAGGTCCACGTGGGGGAGTGGCAGGGCCTGCACGCCGACGAGGTGCGCGAGCGCTACCCCGAGGTCGTCGCTGCCCTGGACCGCGGCGAGGACGCCCCCCGTGGCGTCACCGGCGAGACCCGGGCGCAGGTGGCCGACCGGGCCGGGGCCGCCCTGCGCGAGATCGCCGACGAGCTCGAGCCCGGTCAGACCGCCGTGGTCGTGGCCCACGGGGTCAGCGCGCGGGTCGCGGCGAGCGTTCTCGTGGGACTCGACCAGGACACGTCGGACGCCGTCTTCCGAGGTCTGGACAACTGTCACTGGATCGAGCTCGTCGAGGCCGGGAAGAGCTTCTCCGAGGTCACCCGGTGGCGCATCAGCGGCTGGAACCTCGGGCCCTGGAACGTCTGAGGCCAAAGGGCGCCCCCGATTTTGGCTCACGGGCGCGAACCCGCTATGGTTACGCAGTCGCTTCGACGAGGTGACAAACGCACGGGGCTGTGGCGCAGCTGGTAGCGCACCTGCATGGCATGCAGGGGGTCAGGGGTTCGAGTCCCCTCAGCTCCACCGATGCGAAGAAGACCGGACAGGATCCCTGTCCGGTCTTCTTGCGTCCCGGGCACGACAAGGCGACCGGGTGGCTCGGACGGAGCCGCTCAGACCGTGGTCGCAGTCGTGGTGTGGGGCGACCTCGAGGAGGTGGAGGGTCCGGTGCGGGCCCGGGCCAGCACGCGGCGGTAGGCGCTCTCGTAGCCGGCCTCCATCGTGTCGAGTCCGAAACGCCTGCTCGCGTAGCGCCGACAGTCGGCGGCGTCGAGGGCGGCGCAGTCACGGATGGCGCCGGCGAGCTGCTCGGGCCGGTCGACGACGAAGCCGGTGCGTCCCTGCTCGACGACCTCCGGCGCGGCCCCGCGTGCCAGCGCCACGACGGGCGTCCCGCAGGCCATCGCCTCGACCATGACCAAGCCGAACGGCTCCTCCCAGCGGATCGGGAAGACGAGGCACCGCGCGCCGGCCAGCAGCCGTCGCTTGAGGGCCTGGCCGGCCACCCCGACCTCGACCGCGTCGGGACCCAGGAGCGGCGCCAGCCGGTCGCGGTAGTAGTCGTGCTCGACCTCCTCGCTGCACTTGCCGGCCAGGATGATCCGCACTCCCGCGCGGCGAGCCGCCTCGACGGCGAGGTGTGGCGCCTTCTGGGGGTGGAAGCGCCCGAGGAAGAGGACGTAGTCGTCCTTCTCGGCGCGGTAGGGGAAGCTGTCGACGTCGATGCCGTTGTGCACCGTCGCCACCCAGTTCAGGTCGGGCGCCCGGGCTCGTTGGGCGTTCGAGACGGCGACGAGGCTGACGGCGTGGCCCAGGGGTCGGTACAGGCCGGCCAGGTCGTCCATCGCCCCGTGCACCGTCACGACGGTGGGCGCCGTCCGGGCGTCCGCGGTGAGCGGGCCGGCGAGCGTGTGGTCGTGGACGAGGTCGACGGTGTGCTCCCGCAGCAGGGCCTCGACCCGGGCGGCGTGCACCACCTCGGGCAGGGCCAGCGTCAGCTGGTCGGTGGGCGGCGTCTCCCAGGTGCGCACGAAGTCCTGGGCGGCCGTGCCCCGGGTCCCCGCGGCGAACAGGGTGACGTGGTGCCCGTGCGCCACGAGCCGGTCGACCAGTCCGGCGACGACGGACTCGACGCCCCCGTAGCCCTGGGGAGGGACGGAGTAGTAGGGGGGCGCGACCATGGCGATGCGCAGGGGACGTGGTCGAAGCACGACGCGCGGTCCTGCCCCGGTCGGCCCGGCCGACCCGGTCGTCGACATGGTGCACCACCCCCAGGGTCCGGGACGGCCCCACACCGTCTCGTCGATGGACCCACTTTCACCGTACTCGGCCGTGCTGCCGCCGGGCAGGGACTGCGACCCGCCTCACTCGCCGGCCGGGCGGGTCGTGCCCACCCCACGCTCTCCCCGCTCGACCCGAAGGCCGTCCGTCAGCCCGGAGACCTGCCAGCCGGAGGCGTCGACCGACACCTCGAGCAGGTCGCTGCCGACGTGGAGCTGCCCCACCGACAGTGGGAGGAGCTCGTCGGGCACCCGCGGGTCGAGCCGCACGACACCTCGGGGCAGGTCCACCTCGAGGCCGCAGAGGGACCGCAGGAGCAGCAGCGGGGACGCCGCGGCCCAGGCCTGGGGTGAGCACGACGTCGGGTAAGGGACCGGGTGGGCGAACTCGTGCCGGTCGAAGCCGCAGAAGAGCTCGGGCAGGTGGTCGCCGAAGCCGGCGGCCGCGTCGAGCAGGCCGAGCACCACCCGGCCCGCCTCCTCGACGAAGCCGTAGCGCCGCAGGCCGGCGGCGATGATGGCGTTGTCGTGGGGCCACACCGAGCCGTTGTGGTAGCTCATCGGGTTGTAGGCCCCGGCGGCCGAGGACAGGGTGCGGATGCCGAAGCCGGTGAACATCTCGGGCGACATGAGCGCCTCAGCCACCTGTGCCGCGTGCTCGTCGTCCACGATGCCGGTCCACAGGCAGTGGCCCATGTTGGAGGCGAGGGAGTCGACGGGCCGCTTCTCGGCGTGCGCCGCCCGGGCCAGCTCGGCACCGGCGAGCTGGGCGGCGTAGGCGTAGCCCTGGACCTCGGCGAGCGCCAACGGCGCCTGTGCGACCTCTCCGGAGTCGTAGGTGATGCCGTCGAAGGAGTCCTTCCAGCCCTGGTTGACCAGCCCGCGGTCGGTGGCTCGCGCGTACTCCACGAACCCGTCGCCGTCGGCGTCGCCGTGGTGCTCGATCCACGCCAGCGCCCGCTTGACGTGGGGTGCGAGCGAGGCCGTCTCGGTCTTCGAGGCGCCCCACCGGTGCAGCTCTCCGGCGAGCATGACGAACAAGGGGGTGGCGTCGACCGTGCCGTAGTAGACCGTCTCCTCGCCCTCGCGTGCCTCGTCCGGCAGCCCGGACCGGATCTCGTGCAGGATGCGTCCCGGCTCCTCCTCGGTGCGGGGGTCGACCACCCGGCCCTGGCTCTCGGCGAGGGTCTCCAGCGTGCCGCGGGCCACGCGCGCGTCGAGCGGGAGCAGCATCCAGGCGGTCAGCAGCGAGTCCCGCCCGAAGAGCGTCATGAACCACGGCGCCCCCGCGGCGAGGACGATGCGCCGGGGGTGGTGGGGGTCGTCGATCCGCAGCCCGGCCAGGTCGTCGGTGCACGTGCGCACGAGCCGGTCGAGGCGGGGGTCGGCTGCCGCGACGACGGGACTGCGCTCGCGCCACCGCCGGTGCTCCTGCGCCGGGTGGCTCTCGCGGCGCGCCACCCCGGTGCGGTAGGGCGACGGCAGGGGGACGTCGCGGAAGACGGGGACCACCCGCACCGTGAACGTGGTCGTCGACCGGGCCCGGACCGCCAGGTGCCAGACGAGGCCGTGGCTGAACACCTGGCACCCACCGGTGGCGCTCAGCTCCACGGCCCGGGAGTCGGCCCGGTCGACGCGACGACGCAGGGTGCCGTCGTCGGTCGTGACCTCCACCGGTTCCTTGCGCCGGTCGAGCCGTCCCTCCTTGACGTCGAAGAGGCCGGCGAAGTCGGTGGTGGCCGTCAGGGTCAGGGTGACGTCGACCGCGCCGCCGCTGAGGTTCTCCAGCGTCACGTCCTCGACCATCCCGTTCCCGACGTAGCGGCGCCGGACGACGAGGAGGGTGCTGTCCGCCAGGCCCGGGCGTGGTCGCCGGCGCGTGACGAACGTCGCGGCGTGCGGCCCGATGTGCTCGACGGTCAGGGGCTCGAGCGGCTCGCCGTCGACGCGCAGCTCGAGGTGGTCGAGGAACCGGGTGTCCCTGACGACGAGTCCGTGGCCCCCGGCCGTCCCGATGTCGCCCGACGGGCCGGAGACGCAGAAGCACCGGCCCTCGACAAGGGAGACCGTCGCGAGGCTGCCCGAGGCGGGAGGGCCGCCGGTGAACGCCCAACCCTCTGTCATGGCAGTCCAGTCCACGCCGCGGCAACGGTGCTGTCAACGCTCCGGGGCGAGGCGGGGCCGGCCGGTCTCATCGGCGTGGCCGCGTGGTGACGACGAAGACGGAGTCGGTGCGCCAGTCGGCGCCCGCAGCGGCAGCGGCCCTCGGTCCGAGGCGCCTCGTGCGGGTGCCGTCCAGGACACGATCGAGGCCGGAGCGGGGAGTGGACGGCACCTCGGCGCTACGCGTGGTCGCGGCGGGTGGCGCGCTCACGTCGAGCTCCTCCTGCTCGAGGGAGCGCGGGTCGAACTCGACCGTGCTCGTGACGACCATGAGCTGGTCGCGCAGCGAGAGGGTGCCTGCCTGCCAGGCGGGGTCGGCCACCTGGCCGAGCAGCTCGACGGCGGTCGACTCGCCGGGCCCGAGTGCGACGGACCCGGCCGGGAAGGCGTCGGTGAAGATGCCGTACGTCTCCGTCAGGTCGAGCAGCGCCGCCCAGAGCGGGGTGGAGGTGGTGTTCGCGAGACGGACGGAGAAGCGCGGCGCCTCGCTCCCGGCATACGCGATCGTCAGGGTGCCACCCACCCCGACGACTCCCGATCCCGCATCGACCTCCACGCGCACGGAGTCGGGGCCCAGCCGGGTGGCCGGGTTGGACAGGGCGGACAGGCGCAGCCAGCGCGCGACACGCTCGAGGGCGAGGACGGTGCGCTCCTCGCGCCCGGCCCCCGCGACGACGGGCACGAGGGGCCGGATGACGCCGGGACGGGTGATGACGAAGCCGTCCGGGGTGGCGCGCACGAGCAGGTCGGCATCGGGGTGGCTCGCGTCGCCGTGGGCTCCGTCGGTTCCGTCGGTGAGTGCGACCAGCTCGACGAGCGTCTCGTCGGCCCGGGCGGCCGCCTCCCGCAGGGCGGCCGCTCCCGCGGCGTCGCCGAGGACGCCCACCCGCAGGGGTGCCAGCGGGATGGAGGTCACGACGGCTCGGTAGACGTAGGCGGCGTCGAGCGCGGGGGTGAGGTCCACCAGGCTCCGGTCCGTCAGGACCCTCGTGACGATCGCCGTCGCGAGCGGAGAGCCCGACGTCTCGCCCGACAGCGGGTAGACGGCCAGCTCGGTCGTGTCCTCGCCGATGGGCTCGGGGACCCCGTGCACGGCGCCGACGTCGATGGACCACCCGTCCGGGAGCCGGCTCAGGGTGAGCGGCCGCGTCGTCGCCGCGAGGGCTCCCCCGAGGAAGGGCCGGTCGAGCTCCGTCGCATCGGCCGTCTCGACCTGCGGGTGCTGGTCGGTGACCCGGCTCGCCACGTCGGCCGTGACCTGGCGCAGCACGTCGCGGTAGGTGGGGCGCCCGTCCGAGCCCGACAGCGCCGCGGCGAGGGCGGCGGACAGGGCGCCGTGCCGCTCCCCGTCGACGGTCACCTCCTTCGCCTGCTCGGAGGCGCGACAGGCCGCGAGCAGCACGTGACGGCCGGGCGGCGTCCACCGACCTGCTCCGCGGACCGGTCCCGTGCCGTCCTGGGTGGCGACGTCGACGGTGGCCGCGAGGTCCTGGCCGACGTAGGTGGAGGGTGGGCGCGGGCGTGGATCCGGCGGCGCGAGCCGCACCACCTCGTCGGCGCGGGTGCCTCCGCCGGAGTGGCAGCAGTCGAGGACGACGAGAGTGTGGGCGCCCGACGCCGTGACCGTCCCGAGCAGGGCGGCGAGCTCCTTGTCGGCCAGGTCCCAGCTGCCGGGGGAGCGGCTGTCGACGCACACCAGCGTCTCGTCCCGGTGGTCCGGCTCGAGGGACCAGGACGTCTCGGGAGCCACCTGCTGCGAGCCGTGCCCGCTGAAGTAGAAGAGCGCGACGTCCTCGGCGGCGGCCCGCCCGAGGTGCTCCGCCAGGTGGGTCGTGACCGCCGACCGGGTCGCCTCGGCGTCCGTCAGCACGACGACGTCGAGCGCGTCGCCGCCCACCCTGTCACGGAGCACCTCGGCGAAGCGCGTCACGTCGTTGACGCAGCCCGACAGGTGGGGGATCGGAGCCGGGTAGGCGTCGATCCCGACGAGGAGGGCGTGGACGCGGCCGCTCATGTCAGGAGGCCGAGTCGGCCAGGGTGATCGTCTGCCACCCGTGCGGGAAGCCCTGGGTGTCGGAGGTGCGGGCTGCGTTCGTGCTCTTCATCGTGCGCAGCGTCCACGCGGCGGGGGCGGTCGTCGCGTCGCTGATGTTGACGTTCATCGAGAAGACCGAGCCACGGACCGGTGCCGTGCCGAGCTGGAGCGCCGACCACGGCACTCGGGCCTCGAGGTCGTAGCCGCTCACGGCGTCCGCCCTGCCGACGGTGATCTCCGGGTGGCGTGCGCCCGCCACGAAGGTGCCGCGGGCTGCCGGGTTGATCGACGCCACGCCCGAGGTCGGCGCGTCGTCCGACAGGCCCACCATGACGTTGACGTCCCGCCCGCGGCGGGTCGTCGCCGTCGGGGCGAGGTCGCGTGCGTCCGGACCGAACTCGAACGAGAACCCGTCGCCGTTGAAGTACGCGCCGGGCTGGGCGACGTCGACGCCGCGCAGGTCGGAGTCGTCGACGTGCACCCGCAGGTAGAGGGCGCCGGTGTCCCAGACGACCTGCCAGTCGCCACCGAAGCCGCGCTGGGGTGTGCCGCGCTGGGCGATGACGTGGGAGATCGGGAGCGTCGGCACACCGTTCCAGTCGGCGAAGTCGCCGTCGATGGTGGGGGTGCTCGTCGCGCACCCGGCGACGAAGGTCGTCGCCGCAGCGGACGCAGCGGCCGGGGCGGCGGCCGCGGACGGACCGCAGGCCGAGGTGACGTCGGCCGTCGCCTTCTTGAACCATCCGGGGACCTGGGTGAGCCCGACCCAGAAGAGGCCGAAGAGCACGACGAGACCGACGAGGCTGCGCACGAAGCCGTTGCCGCGGCGACGTCGCCGAGGCTCGAGCTCAGGCTCGGGCTCTGGCTCTGCCTCGCGGTGGCTCTCCGCTTCTGGGTCGTCCTGGAGCCGGGTGTCGGGCTCGGATGCGGTGTCCGGCTGCGTCAAAGGCCTGGCCAGCGGCTGCGTCAACGGCTGCGTCAACGGTTGCGTCAGCGCGAGCCGGTCGGGCCCCGGCGTCGGCACGTCGGGGTCGGGCGGTGACCCGGGACGGATCCGGGTGAGCAGCTGCGTGACGTCCTGGTAGTCGGGGTGCTCGGACGCGATCTGCTCGAGCAGCGGCAGCGCCGTCGCGGGGGCGCTCGCCTGCAGGGCCCCCTTCGCGGCGTCGTACAGGGACTCGAGGCGGCTCACGGGTCGCTCGGTCCCGGTCGTGGCACCGGCCGTGAACGAGAAGGGCTGGTCGGCGCCCGACCGGAGCAGCACCGCGGTGCCCCACTCCGAGGCCTCGTCGGAGACCGCCATCGCCTTGCGCACCTCGCAGATGGCGGCGTCGATCCCGAGCCCACGCGTCAGGAAGTAGTAGAACTCGTGGCTGAAGACGAGCGCGGCGCGGTCGGAGATCTCGGTCTGCATCGCGACGACGGCCGGCAGTCCCTGGCGCACGAGCGCCTGGGCCACGCCGGAGAATGCGTCACGGCCCGACGTGCGCGCGCCCTCGCAGGCGTTGAGGACCGCGAGCTGCATGGTGCGGGCGTCGTGCAGGAGCGTGCCGAGCCGGGCCCCTGACACGCGGTGCGCCGTGCCGTCGTCGCGCTCGAGGACGAGCACGCCCTCCTGCGCGTCCTGGTCGAAGCCGCCGTGACCGATGAAGTGGAAGACGTGGAAGTCGTCGAGCAGGGCCCGCTGCAGGGCCGTCAGGGTGGCCTCCTCAAGGACGGTGACCGTGAGCCGGCCGCTCGCGACGAGGTCGCCGGTGGTCGCCATGAGCAGCTGTCGCTCGCGCTCGACGGCGAGCTCGGGCATGTCGCTCGGGCTGGAGATCATGACCAGCACGCGCAGCGGCGCCTCCACCCGCACGACCGGGGGCCGTTCGAGCGAGTCGAGCAGCCGCACCACCGGGGTCTCCTGCGAGAGCGTGAGGAAGCGTCCGAGCGCCGTGTCGTAGAGGTACTCCCAGGGGACCGGGTCGAGGTCGGGCACGGCGTCGAGCCGAAGCCGCAGCCGCAGGTCGCGCCCGTCGGCCCGGGCGGCCGCGAGGCTGTCGCGGAAGGCGCGCCCCACCTCGCCGGAGAGGAGGGCGTCGCCGAGCCGGCGGCCGTACTCCTTGACGTCGAGGGCGCGCGCCTCCGCCGGCACGAGCCGTCGAGAGGACACCCGTGGTGGCCCGACCGCGATCATGAACTGGGCGAGGTCCGTGGCGGCGAAGGGGAGGGTGAAGGGGGCCGACGCCTGCCCGACGGGCGAGGCGAGGACGTGAGCGGCATACCCCTGGCCCTCACGGGTGACGGCGACGTCGAAGTCGAGATAGTCACGGCTCATGGCGATCCTCTGTCCGCAGGAGCGCGCCTGCACTCGACAGTACGCCGGGGGTGGGGCCCTGATACGTCGTTTCGTCCGGGTGGCCCCTGTTCGCTAGGCTGGTTCCGAGCGCGCGAGCCGCGTTCGCGGACGAGGGAGCCGTACCCGCACAGCGACAAGACGGCCGGAACGGATCGTCATGCACTGGCTCGTCCTCATCCTCGCCGGCACGCTGGAGGCCGTCTGGGCCACCGCGCTCGCCGCGTCCGACGGCTTCCGCCGTCCTCGCCCGACCGCCCTCTTCGCCGTCTCGCTCGTGCTGAGCATGGTCGGCCTCGCGTGGGCCATGACCGCCCTGCCGACGGGGACGGCGTATGCCGTGTGGGTCGGCATCGGCGCGGTCGGCACCGTGCTGCTCGCCGTGGTCCGCGGCGAGGAGCGGCTGGGTGCGGCCCGGGCCGCCCTGCTGCTCGTCCTCGTCGCCTGCGTCGCCGGGCTCAAGGTGGTGGCGTGATGCCGTGGGTCGTGCTGCTCGCCAGCGCCGTCCTCGAGGCGGTCTGGGCGTCGGCGCTCGCCGCCTCCGACGGCCTCTCCCGTCCGCTGCCGGCCGCCGTCTTCCTCGTCGCCGGCGCCCTGAGCATGGTCGGCCTGGCCCGCGCGGTGCGCTCGATCCCGATCGGGACGGCGTATGCCGTGTGGACCGGTCTCGGGGCGGCCCTCACCGTGACGTGGGCGATGACGACGGGCGGCGAGTCCTTCTCGGTCGCCAAGGTGCTCCTGCTGACCGGGATCGTCGCCGCCGTCGTCGGCCTCAAGGTGGTCGGTCACGAGCCGGCGCGCTCGGGCCGATCCACGGACGGGCAGGCGCCGCAGCGCTAGGGTCGCGGCCATGGGTTCCTGGTGGCTCGAGGCGGTCGGCTGGGCAGGCTCGGCGGTCCTCGTGTGGTCGCTGCTGCAGACGCAGCTGCGCCGGCTCCGGCTCATCAACCTCGTGGGCTGCGTCGTCCTCATCGGCTACAACGCCGTCAACCACGTCTGGCCGATGGTCGGGCTCAACGTCGTGCTCGCCGGCATCAACGTCTTCCACCTCGCGCGGATGTCGCGGCAGAAGCACGACGCCGAGGTCTACGAGGTGCTCGAGGTCGCCGGCGACGACACGTACCTGCGGCATGTGCTGCGGGTGCACGAGGGCGACATCCGGCGCTACAACCCGCAGTTCGTGCACGACCCCTTCGCCGGCGACCCGTCCTACCTCGTGCTGCTGGGCGACGAGACGGTCGGCGTCGTGCTCATGCGCGACGCCGGTGACGCCACCGCGCAGCTGCTGCTCGACTGGGTGACGCCCCGGTACCGGGACGTCACTCCGGGCGAGTTCGTTTTCGGACCCGAGGGGCCGTTCCGGCGACGCGGGTTCCGGCGCGTCCTGACACCGCCTGACATGGTCGAGCCGTACTACGAGAGCCTCGGCTTCCGCCGCGACGGCGACGCCTACGTGCTCTGACCCACGGTGAGCGCTTTGGGCGAGTCGCGTTGGGGGAGTGGGTGATCCATCGCACGCTCTCACGCCGGGGGTCGGCGCCAGGCCTACGCTGGAGTGAGGAGCCGTGTGGGTCCGCTGCACGGCGGCCCGCGAAGGAGCGGTGAGCACCATGACCGCGAACCAGGTCCCGGTCGAACCCCATCCCGACGTGCCCGACCCCAGCGTCGACCACGTCGTCCCGGAGGACGACCTGCGCGGCAGAGCGCTCGGCCGGCTCAAGAAGAAGGCGGACTTCCGGGTCCACCTGCTGATCTACACCCTCGTCAACGGCATGCTCGTCCTCATCTGGGCCATGACCGGGGCGGGCTTCTTCTGGCCCGCCTTCGTCATCGCCGGCTGGGGCATCGGCCTCGTGGCCAACGCGGTGGGCGCCTTCGTGGTGGACGCGCCGACGGAGGAGCAGATCGAGAACGAGATGGAGCGGCTGCGGCGTCGGTGACCCCCGGTCAGGGGCGCCGCGACGCGTCGTGCTCCTGCGCCGGGGCGGGCTGCGGCGTCGGGCTGCTGTCGGCAGGGTCGGTGGCGCTCGCGGCAGGTCGTCCGCCCGGGTCTCCCGCCTCGCCCGGCTCGGCACGGCTCGCCAGGGCGATGCACCCGGCGAGAGTGACGACGAACGCCGCCGCAGCCCAGGGCGCGCGCCCCGGCCCGACCCGGTCCCCGAGCGCCACCAGGCCCACTGCCGCCGGCAGCACCGTCTCGGTCGCGAAGGTCAGGGCGGCGACCGTCGTGACGCGCCCTCGGCTGAGCGCCATGCCGTAGGCGACCGTCGCCAGCACCGCGTGCACGACGAGCGCCCAGGCGAGGCCGTCGGTCGCGAGCGCCCAGACGGGGGAGGGGATCTCGAGCAGCCGGGCAGCGACACCGACACCCCCGAAACCGAGACCTGCGGCGACGCTGAGCAGGACTGCGCCGCGGCTGCGGTCCCGGACGCCCACGACGAGCAGGACAGCCACGAGCACGGCCGCTGCGAACAGCCACCACGTCGCCGCCGGCCCCGGATGCACGGCCGGCCCGTCCGCCGCCGTGAGGGCGAGGCCCGTCAGGCCGGCGCCGACGGCGAGGAGCGCGACGACCTCCGGCACGCCGAGGCGCACGTGGAGCACGAGGACGGACAGCACCGCGGTGACCGCCACCGACGAGGCGATGGCGGACTCGACGAGGAAGAGCGGCAGCGTGCGCAACGCCGCCACGGACGCGAGGAAACCGACGCCGTCGAGAGCGAGGCCCACGGCATACGGCCACGCGGCACGGACGCGCCCGAGGACCGCGGTGCCGGGCGGCAGGGCGGCAGCACGGCGCACGCCGACCGCCTGCAGCACGGTGGCCGCGCCGTAGGCGAGCGCCGCGAGGAGGGCGCCGAACAGACCGAGCGTCACTCGGTCATCGTCGCAACAGCCGCTGGGAGGCGGCTCAGAGCACCCGCTGGCACTTGCTCATGAAGCGGTCGGGGTCGACGACGGCCCGGTGGATCTCGCCCCGGGCGAGCTCCTCGCCCTCGGAGTCCTTGACGGTCACGTGGCACACGAGTCGCCGGCCGTCGTTGATCGGCTCGGCGCACAGGACGGTGATCTCGGAGCCGACCGCGCTGCCCTTCACGTGCTCGATCTTCACCGTCGTCCCGACCGTCGTGTGGTCGGCGTCGATGGTCTGCTGGCAGACCTGGAAGGCGGCGTTCTCGCACCACGTGATCAGACGCGGTGTCGCGAGGACGTCGAGGTCACCGCTGCCGACCGAGGCGGATGTGTCGTCGGCAGTGACCGTGTGCTGGAACTTGCGCATGGGCATTGGACGAGTCTGGCAGAGAACTGCACGTTCGCCGATTCGTCTCGACAGGTGGTGGACGACAGGCGCTCGTGGTCGCCCAGGCGTGTCTGCACCCCGGAACTGGGCGTCGGCTGGGAACGTGGCGTCGTGACCACCCATCTGTGGGTTATCAGCGTGGCGCTCGGGGTGACCGCGATCCTCAACTGGCGCTCCGTGCTGCGCGGTGACGAGGCCGTCGAACGCCTGACCAAGCCGCTCGTCGTGCTCCTCCTCATGGCGCTGGCCTGGTCGCTGCACTGGGACGGCTGGGTCCCGGGGTCACCGCCCCTGCTACCCGTCCTCGTGGCGCTCGGGTGCTGCCTGGTCGGTGACGTTGCGTTGCTGCGTGCGACCGAGGTGCGCTTCCTCGTCGGGCTCGGCGCCTTCCTGCTCGGTCACGTCGCGTACGTGTGGGCGATCCTCGAGACGCCGGGCGTGGTGGGCTTCCCGTGGCCGCTGCTCGTCGCCGTGCCCGGGCTGGTGCTCCTGCACGCGGGCGTCGGCCGCGACATCGTGCGCCACTCGGGTGCCCAGCGGGTGCCGGTCTTCGTCTACCAGCTCGTCATCAGCGCTCTGGTGCTCGTCGCGGCCTGGAAGGGGGACTGGCTGCTCGTGCTGGGCTGCTCGGTCTTCGTCGCGTCCGACGCGGTGCTGGGCCACGACCGCTTCGTCCACGAGCGGCGCTGGGCCCCACTGACGGTCATCGTCACCTACCACCTCGCCCAGGCCCTCATCCTCGTATCCCTCTTCCGCTGAAAGTCGAGTGGCCTCGTCGTCACACGCCCCCGTCCACACCCCACGTGTCGGCAAGGCAGCTGTGCACAGGTCCGGGACTCACCCGACCGAGAGGCCGTGCGCGCCCGGACGCTGGAGAGATGCGAGATCCGGGACAGAGACGCGGCTGGATCGTGGACGAAGCGAGCGTCGGCGCTCACCGAGCTCTCGTGCAGGCCTGCCGTGCGGCCCTGTCGGTGCTTCCCGTCGGAAGCGTCTTCTCGCACGTGACCGCGGCGCAGCTCCACGGACTTCCGCTGTCGTACGCGATGGAGGAGGACTGCCGACTCCACGTGACGCGGCCGATCACGAGCAACCGCGTGCGGCTCCCCTCCGTGATCGGCCACCGTGCCCTGCATGCTCGGCGCGTCGTCGAGATCGGCGGGCTACCGGTCGTAGACCTCGCCGACACGTGGGTTGACCTCGGAGAGCTCGTCGGCCGGGGCAAATTGGTAGGGCTCGACGACCTGGTGGTGCTCGGCGATGCGTGCGCCACTCGACTCGGCTCGCGCGTCCCTCTCATCCAGGCCTGCCTGCTGCGCAACCGGCCGCGGGGCAAACGCACCTTGCTCGAGGCCTACGAGGAGATCCGCGTCGGCTCGGCGTCACCGCGCGAGTCGTTGGCGCGGCTGGTCCTGACGAGAGGGGGTCTGCCCGAGCCGCAGCTCAACGAGCCGATCTTCGCCTCGTGGGACCCGGGACTGCTGCTGGGCGTGGGAGACCTGGTCTGGCGTGTTCCCACAGAGGACGGTGGCCTGCTCAAGGTTGTCGGTGAGTACCAAGGTGAGCTCTTCCACTCCGGCGACGAGCAGCGGCGCCACGACGGGATCCGCGGGAGTGGGATGGCCTGCGATGGATGGGACGTCCAAGAGATGTGGAACGCGGATCTGAACAGCTCGCAGTCCCGTGTCTCGACCCTGCAGCGCTTCGCGGCGGCCCTTCGCGTTCCGTCGGACTGTCTCCGCCCTCAGGACGTGACGCCGCGCTTCTTCTCGAGCCACGCCATCGACCAGGCGATCCAGCGAGAGATGCAGCGCTCCGCGCGGTCCTGACTCGAGGTTGCCTGTGTGACGACGGGGCCACTCGAATTTGGGAGGCGTGTGACGACGGGGCCACTCGAGGGTGGGGCGGGTGGGACTGCGGGGCCACTCGAGTTTGGACGGGTGGGGAGGGCGCTCGAGGTCGGGGGTGGGAGGGGCTGCGCTAACCTTGGGAGCATGGCTGGCCTGCTGCTTCTTCCGCAGCCGCGTTGACGAAGGTCGGGACTCCCGACATCAACGCGGCTTTCCCCTCCTGTGTGAGGGGTTTTCTTTTGCCCGGGACCAGCAGCGACGAAAGAGAAGACATGAGCGAGCAGAGCAACGACACCCCGTTCCGCTACACCGCGGCGATGGCGCAGCAGATCGAGACCGCCTGGCAGGACCGCTGGGAGGAGGAGGGCACGTTCAACGCCCCCAACCCCGCCGGTCCGTGGGCCGAGCCCGAGAAGGTCGCTGCCCGCGGCGAGAAGCTCATCGTCCTCGACATGTTCCCCTACCCGAGCGGCGTCGGTCTCCACGTCGGCCACCCGCTCGGCTACATCGCCACCGACGTCTACAGCCGCTTCCACCGGATGCTCGGCAAGAACGTCCTACACGCCCTGGGCTATGACGCCTTCGGCCTGCCCGCGGAGCAGTTCGCCGTCCAGACCGGGCAGCACCCTCGGAAGACCACCGAGGAGAACATGACCAACATGAAGCGCCAGCTGCGCCGGCTGGGGCTGGGCTTCGACAACCGTCGCACGTTCGCCACGATCGACGACGACTACTACCGCTGGACGCAGTGGATCTTCCTGCAGATCTGGGACGCCTGGTACGACGCCGACGCGGTGCGCGAGGACGGTGGCCGCGGCAGGGCGCGCCCGATCAGCGAGCTGGTCGAGGAGTTCGAGTCGGGTCGGCGGGCCGTCGTCGAGGCCGACGGCCGGGGCTGGGCCGACCTCTCGGCCACCGAGCGGGCCACGGTCCTCGAGCGTCACCGTCTGGCCTACACCGACGAGGCGCCGGTCAACTGGTGCCCCGGCCTGGGCACGGTGCTCTCCAACGAGGAGGTCACCAACGAGGGCCGTTCCGAGCGCGGCAACTACCCCGTCATCCGCCGCAACCTCAGCCAGTGGAAGATGCGCATCACGGCGTATGCCGACCGGCTGGCCGACGACCTCGACGGGGTCGAGTGGCCCGAGAAGGTCAAGCTCATGCAGCGCAACTGGATCGGCCGGTCCAAGGGTGCCCGAGTCACCTTCCCGGTCGTCACCGGCTCGGGCGAGGACGACGGCATCGACGTCTTCACGACGCGCCCCGACACGATCTTCGGTGCGACCTTCATGGTCATCGCCCCGGAGCACCCGCTTGTGGATTCCCTGGTGCCGCAGGGTGACTGGCCCGACGGCACCAAGGACGCCTGGAAGGGTGCGGACGCCGGTGCGAGCGCGACCCCGAAGGAGGCCGTGACGGCATACCAGCTGGCCGCGTCGCGCAAGGGTGACGTCGAGCGCCAGACCGAGGGCAAGGACAAGACCGGTGTCTTCACCGGCTCATGGGCCACGAATCCCCTGACGGGAGAGCGCATCCCGGTCTTCGTCGCGGACTACGTCCTGATGGGCTACGGCACCGGCGCGATCATGGCCGTGCCCGGGCAGGACACTCGCGACTGGGAGTTCGCGGAGAAGTTCGGCATCCCGATCGTCCGCACCGTCCAGCCGGTCGAGGGCCACCCGGACGACGAGCCCTTCCTCGGCGACGGCGTCGCGATCAACAGCTCCAACGAGCGCATCTCGCTCGACGGCCTCCACGTCGAGGACGCCAAGGCCAAGATCATCGACTTCCTCGACGCGGAGGGCATCGGCGAGGGCACCATCAGCTATCGCATCCGCGACTGGCTCTTCAGCCGCCAGCGCTACTGGGGCGAGCCGTTCCCGATCATGTTCGACGAGGACGGGGTCGCGTATGCCGTCCCCGACGACGAGCTGCCCCTGACCCTTCCCGACGTGCCGGACTACAGCCCCAAGACCTTCGACCCGGACGACGCGCAGAGCAGCCCCGAGCCGCCGCTGAGCCGCGTCCCCGAGTGGGTCGAGGTCGAGAAGGACCTCGGCGACGGTCGCGGACTGCGGGCGTTCCGCCGCGAGACCAACACCATGCCCAACTGGGCGGGCTCGTGCTGGTACTACCTGCGCTACCTCGACCCGGCCAACCACGACGCGTTCGTCGACGCGGCCAACGAGGCGTACTGGCTGGGCCGTCACGACACGGCCGTGGCCGGCGCCCCCGCGGGCACGCGTGACCCGGGCGGCGTCGACCTCTACGTCGGCGGTGTCGAGCACGCGGTGCTGCACCTGCTCTACGCCCGCTTCTGGCACAAGGTGCTCTTCGACCTCGGCCACGTCAGCAGCGGGGAGCCGTTCCGGAAGTACTTCTCGCAGGGCTACATCCAGGCCTACGCCTACACCGACAGCCGTGGTCAGTACGTCACCGCGTCCGAGGTCGAGGAGCACCCCGGCAGCCACGGCGAGGAGCCGACCTTCACGTGGCAGGGCCAGCGCGTGAGCCGCGAGTACGGCAAGATCGGCAAGTCGCTGAAGAACTCCGTCAGCCCCGACGAGATGTACGACGCGTACGGCGCCGACACCTTCCGCGTCTACGAGATGTCGATGGGCCCGCTCGAGCTGTCCAAGCCGTGGGAGATCCGCGCGGTCGTCGGCAGCCAGCGCTTCCTGCAGCGCCTGTGGCGCAACGTCGTCGACGAGGCGACCGGCCAGGTGCGCGTTGTCGACGCGCCCCTCGACCAGGCCCTGACGACGCAGCTGCACCAGACCATCGCCGGCGTCCGCGAGGACTTCGAGGGGCTGCGCTTCAACACCGCGATCGCGAAGCTCATCGAGCTCAACAACGCCGTGACGAAGCTCGACGCCCCGCCGCGCGAGGTCGTCGAGGCCATGGTGCTCATGCTCGCGCCCGTCGCCCCCCACATCGCCGAGGAGATGTGGCAGCGGCTCGGTCACGACGGCGGGGTGGCGTATGCCGCGTTCCCCGTGAGCGACCCCGCGAAGATCGTGCAGGAGCAGGTCACCTGCGTCATCCAGATCAAGGGCAAGGTGCGCGACCGGGTCGAGGTCAGCCCCGACATCTCCGAGGACGACCTGCGCGAGCTGGCGCTGGCCCGTGACAGGGTGAGGTCGGCGACCGAGGGCGGCATCAGGACGGTCATCGTGCGGGCGCCCAAGCTCGTCAACGTCGTCCCGCTCTGACCGGTTCGGCGCCCGTGCACCGACGAGCCCCTGACCTGCTGGCTCGCCGGAGCCTGAACCGCTGACTGGCTGCGACGGAAGGAGCGGGACATGACCACGAGGATCATCACCGACTCGACGGCCTACCTCCCGAAGGAGGTCGTCGAGCGGCACGACATCGAGGTCGTCCCGCTCCACGTCGTCGTCGGCGGAAAGGACTACGTCGAGGGCCGCGACATCTCGGCGGCCCAGGTCGCGGCCGCCCTGCGCGACTACACGATCGTCACGACCTCGCGGCCCACGCCGCAGGTCTTCGCCGAGACCTACCGCCGTCTCGTCGACGAGGGCGCCACCGGCATCGCCTCGATCCACCTGTCGTCACAGATGTCGGGCACCGTCGAGGCTGCACGGCTCGCGGCCGCCGAGGTGTCCGTTCCCGTCGAGGTCGTCGACAGCGAGACGATCGGCATGGCAATGGGATTCGCGGTGGTCGCTGCAGCCGAGTCCGCGGCGGCCGGAGCAGACCTGCCGACCGTCGTCGAGGCCGTGCACGAACGGCTCGGACCGTCCGGTGTGCTCTTCTACGTCGACACGCTCGAGCACCTGCGCCGGGGTGGCCGCATCGGTGCGGCCTCGGCCCTGCTCGGCTCGGCTCTCGCCATCAAGCCCATCCTCGCGGTGCGTGCCGGCCGCATCGTGCCGGTCGAGAAGGTGCGCACCTCGTCCCGGGCGGTGGCGCGCATTGAGGCGATGGTGCTCGAGCAGGTCACCAAGGGAGGTCACGTGGTGGACCTCGCAGTGCACCACCTCGACGCGCCGGCCCGGGCGGAGCAGATCGCGGCCGAGCTGCGCGAGCTCGTGCCCGGCCCGCCGGAGGTCCTCGTCGTCGAGCTCGGAGCGGTGGTCGGCGCCCACGTCGGACCCGGCACCGTCGCGATCGCCGTCTCGCCGCGTCCCGGCGAGCCGTTGCCCGAGACCCCGGCGCCGGGTGAGGCCTCCGGGTCGTGAACCTCGCCACCGCGTTCGCCTGGGCCGGGGGAGTCCTTGCTGCCTTCCTCGTCGGCTCGCTCAACCCGGCCACGATGATCGCCCGTCTGCTCGGCAAGGACCTCGCGTCGTCGGGGTCGGGCAACCCCGGGGCCACCAACGCCGGACGGGTACTGGGACGCAAGTGGGGAGTCGTCGTCGGTGTGCTCGACGTCCTCAAGGGCCTCGTCCCGACGTTCGTGGCGGGTCATCTCTTCGGTGCGCACGCTGCCTACGCCGTCGGTATCGCGGCGGTGCTCGGGCACATCTGGTCGCCCTACCTCAAGGGACGCGGCGGCAAGGGCGTCGCCACCACCCTCGGCGCCATCCTCGGGGTGCACCCCTGGGTGGCGCTCGTCGTGCTCGTCGTCTTCGGGGTCGCCGTCCTCGTCACGCGCTGGGTCGCTGCGGGCTCCATCTTCGGCGCCCTGGCGATGGGCGTCGTCGCCGTCCTGATCTTGACCGGCCACGCGCCCGGCGATGCGTGGACCGGCTTGTGGTTGATGGGGATCGGGCTGGTCGTGCTGCTGCGCCACAAGAACAACGTCGTCGGCTGGTGGCGCCAGCGGCACGTCGGCTGAGCCGGGTCAGCCGCCCGCCGTCCCGCCGGTCGCCGCCCCTCTGCCGGCACCCCCGGCGCCGGCCCCGCCGGTGCCGGCAGCGCCGCCACGGCCGGCGAAGCCCCCGCCGCCCAGGCCGCGCAGACCTGTCGTCTGGTTCGTGGGCAGCGGGGCCGTGGTGTCGGCGAGGACCACGCGGTCACCGGGCTGGAGCCCGGTGAGGACCTGCGCGAAGCCACCCCCGACGGCGCCGACCGTGACGGCCTGCGCCTTCGTGCCGGTCCCCGCCAGCAGCTGCACCACGGCGGAGCCGGACTGCACGCCCGAGAGGGCGGAGACGGGCACGCGCACCGCGTCCGCCGCCTGACCCACCGTGATCGCGACGGACACGACCGACCCGCTCGCCATGGACCGGGTCGGGCTGGGCACGATGACGGCGGGGTAGGACGGGGTGGTGGCGTTGGACGACGCCGGCAGGAGCGTCACGTTGTCGACGGTTCCGGGCACGACGGCCACGTCACCGGCCGGGGTGACGGCGGCTGCCAGGCCCGCGTGGACCATCCCCATGTCGGCCAGCGGCACGTCGACCGTCACGTCGGCAGCCCCCGACCCCACGATGACGACGCCCGTCGATGCCGTGGAGGCCTGGCCGACGGCGAGGTCGATCCGGCCGACGGTGCCACTGATCGGCGCCTTGAGCGTGGCTCCGGCGAGGTCGGAGCGTGCCTGGGTGACGGCCGCCTGGTCCTGCAGGATGGCCACCTCGTCGGAGGCGACGCGGGCGGCGGGACTGCTGCTGCCGCCGCTCGCGGCCCCGCTGGTCCCCCCGGTCCCGCCTCCCGAGCGGGACGCGGTGCCGGCAGCCGTGCTCGAGGTGCCGGTGCCGACGGTGCCGGCGGTGCCGGTGGCAGCGCGCGAGGTCACAGCCTTCCCGGTGGAGGACCCGGCACCGGCCGTGGTTCGGCCGGTCGCGCCCGGCGCGGGCGTCACGGTCCCCCACGTGGACGAGCCGCCGCCCGAGCCTGGGGTCGAGGTGTGCCCGGTGGAGGCCGACCCCGACGCCTGACCGGCAGCGGACCGCATGATGACGGTGAGCTCGTGGACGATCTGGGTGGCGAGGGTGGTCATGGCCGTCTCTGCCGCGTGCTGCGCCGTCGCGACGGACGCCATCGCGGCCGCGCAGGTGCGCAGCTGGTCACTGGTGGGGGCGCTCCCGCCGGGAGGTGGGCTGGTCGGCGACGAGGTCGGCGTTCCGGTCGGGCTGCCGGTCGGGCTGCCGGTCGGGCTGCCGGTGGAGGTCGGGGTCGGCGTGCCCGTCGAGCTGGGAGTGCCGGTCGACGTGGGCGACGCGGTCGCCGGCGCGCTCGGGGTCGCGATGGGGGTGGTGGCCCGGGTGAAGGCTGCCGGGTTGGCGCGCGTCGACGAGCCGGTCCCCGACGGGGTCCCGGTGGGGCTGGGCGTGCCGGTCGGTGGGCGGGTGTGACCACCGCCGGGCGAGCCCCCGCCGAGCACGGGCGCACACGCCTGCGCCTCGGCCAGCAGCGCCTGTTGGGCCAGGGCCAGCGAGCGCTGCAGCGAGCGCGTGCTCAGGGCTGGGAGGGTCGAACCGCTGCCCGAGCCACCTGAACCGCCCGGGCGACCCGTGCCGGTCCCGCCGGTGCCGCCCTTCGTGCCCGTCGAACCGACGCCTGACGCGGAGTGCCCCGACGACGAGGACGAAGTGCCGCTGCCGGTGGTGCCGCCGCCGGCGGCCGAGCCCGTGGCGCTGCCCGTCCCGCCGCTGGCAGAGGACGTTCCGCCCGAAGAGCTGGAACCGGACCCCGACGCGGCGCCGCCCGACGTCTTCGACCCGCCCGCACTCGTGGCCGCCGCAGCGCCTGTCGCGCCGGCGGCCGAGCTGGTGCTGGTCGTCGCCGTCTGGTCGGCGATGAGCGAGGTCTGGTCCTGCGCCAGCGTCGCCTGTGCGGAGAGGAGGGCGGCTCGCAGCGCAGTCGGGTCAATGGTTGCCAAGGCCTGTCCGGAGGTCACGTGGTCGCCCACCGCGACCTGGACGCGCGTCACGGTGCCGTTGGCCGGGAACGTGGCGGTGACCTGGTCGACGCGCTGGGCCGTGCCGGTCAGGGTCAGCACCTGACCGACTGGACCCGGGCCCACGACCGCGGTGCGGTAGTTCGCTGCGCTCGCGCTGCTCGTGCTCGCCGAGGCCGAGTAGACCCCGCCCGCAGCGAGCAGGACCGCGAGCAGGCTCGCGCCGGCGACCAGCGGTCCGCGCCCGACTCCGGAGCGGTCAGGCATTGCCGGCTCCCGCGGTGCTGGTGGCCCCACCGGTGCCGCGGCCGCCGCCGAACCCGCGTCCGCCGAAACCGCTCTGGCAGGTGCCGTTGGTGGGCGCGCTGATGGCCACGGCCCTGGCCGTCAGCGCGCCGGTGTCGTCGGTGCGGCCCTGGGCCGTGACGCACACGCCGACCCTGACGGCTGACGCGTTCGCCGCGGCGAGCCGGGTGAAGACGGTCGACGACGTGTAGGTGACCGTGACTGGCGAGGAGGAAGCGGAGGACGAGGCGCCCCCGGCGGGGTTCACCGGCGTGACGGTGAACTGGCCGGAGCCCACGGCAGAGACCGTGCCGACGGCCCCGAAGCCGCGACGTCCGGCTCCGGCAGGCCCGCCCGCTCCACCTGTCTGGGGGGACGTCGACCCGCTGGGGCTGCCCGACGGTCGCGTGCCCGTGCGGCCACCGAAGCCACCGAGTGCGCCGAACGAGCAGGTGCCGCCCTGGGTGGGCAGCAACTCGACCGTGGCGGCGGCGACGGTCGTCGACGAGGGCGTGCTCGCCTGAGGGCCTCCCGTGCTGCCGCCGACGGCACCGCGCGCGGGCCTCGCCATGACGCACTCGCCGACCTTGACGGCCGAGGCCGTCGACGCGACCTGGTCGGTGAACCGTGTGGTCCGGTCCCAGGTGACGGCGGTCTGCTGGGTCGGGCCCTGCACCTGTGCCGTCGTCCCCGTGACCGCCGCAACGAGGCCGGAGACCCCCGGGAAACGGGCGTTACCGGCTCCGGGAGCGCCGGGGGACGCGCCCGTGGCGGCGGTCTGGCCCGAGCCGGACACCGAAGCAGACTGGGTCGCGCTGCTGCAGCCGGCGAGACCGAGGGCGGCAGCTGCGGCGACGATGACGGACAGGGTGCGCTTCATGGGACTCACTCACTTCTCAGGGCGTCGATGGGGGCGAGGCGGGCGGCGCGGTTGGCGGGGTAGACCCCGGCAGCGATGCCGATGACGAGGGACACGGCGAGCGCGCCGAGCGCAGCGGCTGCCGAGAGGGCGACTGGCTGGCCGAGGAGCTGGGGGAGCGTGAGCGCGCCGGCGATGCCGAGGCCGACCCCCAGCACTCCGCCGACGAGACCGAGCAGGCTTGCCTCGGTAAGGAACTGGCGCAGGATGACCCGGGGGGTGGCGCCGAGGGCCTTGCGCAGGCCGATCTCGCGGACGCGCTCGGTGACGGAGACGAGCATGATGTTCATGACCCCGATGCCGCCGACGAGCAGCGAGATCGCGGCGATGCCGCCGAGCAGCACGGTGAGGGTGCGGGCGGTGCTCGTCGCGGTCTGCACGAGGGACGCCTGGCTGCTGACCTGGAAGTCGGCGGACGCAGCCGTCACGCCGTGCGCCGTGAGCATCGCGTTGTTCGTCTCCTGGTAGGCCGCGGAGAGGTCCTGCTGCCCGGCTGCCTGGAGGTAGATCGAGGAGACCGACGTCCCGCCGGAGGAGAAGTCGTCGGCGAACGTCGTCGCGGGGATGACGACCTGGTCGTCCTGGTCGCCGCCGACGGTGGACCCGGCGGTGTTGAGCTCACCGATGACGGTCAGCTGCACCCCACCGACGGAGAGGGTCTCGCCGACGGGGGAGCGCGCGCCGAAGAGCTGCTGCGCCGTCGTCGACCCCAGCACCGCCACCGGGGCGGCGGCGCCCATCTCCGACTGGCTGAAGAAGCGGCCGGTGTCGGTCGAGCGGGCGCGGACCGTCGGCCACTGAGGGGTGGTGCCGACGATGCCCGTCGTCCAGTTCTGGCCGTTGGCGACGACGCTCTGCGACGAGGTGGAGACCGGGGCGACGGCCGCGACGTCGGGCACGACCTGCCGGTTCGAGAGCACCGCCGCATCGGCGGTTGTCAGCGTCGTGGCGGATCCGCGCCCACCCCGGACCCCGCCGACCTGGGTGCTGCTGCCGGGGGTGACGATGAGCAGGTTGGACCCGAGGGCGTTGATCTGGCTGGCGACCTGGGCCTGTGCGCCCTGGCCCAGGCCCACGGTCAGCATCACGGCGGCGATCCCGATGAGGATGCCGAGCACCGTCAGCGCCGACCGCATGCGCCGGGTCCGGATCGCGTCGTATGCCGTGCGCAGCGTCTCCGCCCACGTCATGAGCTCGTCCCCGTCGTCACGAGCTGGTCGTCGACGACCTGCCCGTCGAGGATGTGGATGACCCGCTCCGCCTGCGCCGCCACGTCGGGTTCGTGGGTGATGAGCACCACGGTTCGCCCTTGTTCGTGCAGCTCGCGGAAGAGACCGAGGACGTCGGTCGTCGAGACGGAGTCGAGGTTGCCCGTTGGCTCGTCGGCCAGGATCAGGCTGGGGTCCGTGACGAGCGCCCGCGCGACCGAGACGCGTTGCTGCTGACCGCCGCTCAGCTCTCCCGGACGGTGGGCCACCCTCTCGGACAGGCCGACCCGTCCGAGCGCCTCGAGGGCGCGAGCGCGGCGTTCGGCACGCGGCACCCCGGCATACACCAGCGGGAGCTCGACGTTGCGCCACGCGGACATGGCGGGAAGCAGGTTGAACTGCTGGAACACGAAGCCGATCCGGCGGTTTCGGATGTCGGCCAGCTGCCGCTCCTCCATGTCGCTGACGTCCTCGCCGGCGAGCCGGTAGCGGCCGCTCGAGGGGACGTCGAGACAGCCGAGGATGTGCATCAGGGTCGACTTGCCCGAGCCCGACGGGCCCATGACCGCGACGTACTCACCCTCCTCGACGGTGAGGTCGACACCCCGCAGGGCATCGACAGCGAGCGACCCGCTGCGATAGGTCTTGCCGACCTCGACGAGGTCGAGGATGGGTGCCGGTCGGCTCGTCGCCTCGCCGACCCCGTCCTCGGACCGGGCCGGACGGTGCTGGAGGATCTCGGTGTGCAGGGGTAGCTCGGCCACGGCTCAGCCTCCGTTCCGCGCGCCGATGCCGGTGCCGGCTCCACCGCCTCCGCCGAAGCCGGCGCCGCCCCCGAAGCCGCCGCCCCCGCCGAACCCGCCACCGCCACCGAAACCGCCTGTCCTTGAGCCGGTCCCGGTGCCGGTACCGCGTGTGCCGAACGTCGTGGGCAGCACCACCTGGGCGCCGTCCGACAGGCCGCCGGTGATCTCGGTCCGGGCGCCGAAGGTGCGCCCCACGGTCACGGCCATGGTGACCTGCTGACCTGCCCGGAGCACCGTCACCGTCGTGCGGCCGCCGGAGCTGCTGAGGGCCACGGTCGGCACGGTCAGGACGTTGTCGAGCTGCTTGACCACGATGGAGACGGTGGCGGCCGTGCCGGCATACAGTCCGGCAGGGGTGCCGGTGACGGCGACGGTGACGGGGAACTGGGACGTCCCGCTCGAGCTCGACGAGGCGACGATGCCGATGGCCTGCACCGTGCCGAAGATCGTCGTGCGTGACCCGGTGGGCAGGATCTGTGCCTGCAGGCCCTTCTTGAGGCTCGCGAGGTCGGCGTTGGCGACCTGGGTCTGCACGACCCACGCGTTCGTCGAGATGACCGAGACGGCCGCCGAGCCCGTCGACGACCCGGTCGTGCTCGCCGCGCCGCCGGAGCCCGAGGCCCCGGACCCGCCGGACCCGCCGGACCCACCGGCGCCGCCCGTGCCTCGACCCGAGGTCGATCCGGCCGTCGAGGAGGAGCCTCCGGTCCCGCCCGAGCCACCGACGGTCGAGCCGACCTTGACGTTCACGGCGGCCACGACCCCGTCGATGGGGGAGGTGAGCCGCGCCTGCTACAGCGACTGCTGCGCCGCCACGAGCTTGGCCTGAGCCGAGGCGAGCTGGGCATCGGCGGCGGCGACCTGGCTGGCGGACCCGCTGGACCCGGCCGCGGTCACCTGGGCCTGGGCCTGGGTGACGACGGCCTGGGCGAGGGTCACCTGGCTCTGCAACGACGTCGCGTCGATGGAGGCGAGGACCTCGCCCTTGGTCACGTGCTGACCGACGTCGACCCCGACGCTGTCGACGGTGCCGGCGGACTGGAAGGACAGGTCGTCCTCGGTGGCCGGCTCGATGGTGCCGCTCGCCGAGACGGTCTGCTGCACGGTGCCGTGCGAGACGGTGACGGTGCGCGGCTGCGTCTGCGCACTCGCGGTCCCGTGGTTGACCGCGAAGGCCACGCCACCGCCCGCCAGGACGAGCGCCCCCGCCGCGATGACGACCACCCTCCGGCTGTGCCACCCGTTTCCGTGCCGTGCCCTGGCCATCTGCTCTCCGCCGTCTCGCGCTCCCGAACGTCCCTGTCAGGCGTGAACGTAGGTCGGCAGGCTGGAAGAAGTGGTGGCCGTTGCTATCAGCAGGCTATGTGTTGTCCACGAGCCCGCTGAGCGGCCCGTCCGCGTCGGCGGTGCGGCGAGGAGCGTCACCGCGCGTCACCCTCGGACGCTCCCACACGGCATACGAGCCCCCGACCTGTCGCCTGCTCGAGAGCCAGGATCGTGGCGCGCTTCGAGAGGCACGCGAACATGCCTGTGGCACATGGGAATCGGGCGACACCGGCTGGTATGCCCACCTTCACCCGATGCGTCCCGCCAATCCTGACCGGTCCGTCGGGAAGGGCGTACGGCCGACCACGCCGAGGTCTAGTTTTGGGCTCGTCCAACAGGGGTCACTCGACGGCCCCTCGTGGCCGTCAAAGCTAGGAGCAGAGATGGCCAGGACATGGCACCATGCACGGTTGTTGCTGGCAGCCGGGGTCGCGGGGACCCTGCTGTTCGGGGCACAGGCAGCAGCCGCCCCAGGGGGAGTCGGGTGGAACTCGGCCGGCGGGGACCGGCAGAACACGAGAGACGCCGCCAACGAGTCGAAGATCTCGCCGACGACCGTCGGCGGGCTGACGAAGAAGTGGGAGCTGACGACCGGAGGGGACGTGTCGGCCACTCCCGCCGTCGACGGCAACCGGGTCTACGTGCCCGACTGGGCCGGGAACCTGTATGCCGTCAACCGCACCACCGGCGCTGTCGTGTGGCAGCACACGATCTCGGACTACACCGGGATCCCCGGTGACAAGGCCCGCGCCACCCCGGCGGTGACCGACGACGCCATCGTCATCGGCAACCAGGGTCCCTTCGGTGGCGGGGGCGCCGTCATGGCGATCAACAAGGACACGGGCGCCCTGCTCTGGAAGACCCAGGCCGACCCCAACCCCGGAGCGATCATCACCCAGTCGGCAACCGTGTTCGACGGCGTGGTCTACGTCGGGGTCGCGTCCCAGGAGGAGGCCTACTCGGCGCTCACGCCGGGCTACGTCTGCTGCAGCTTCCGGGGGAGCATGCTCGCGCTCGACCTCGCGACGGGTCACATCCTCTGGAAGACCTACACGACTCCCGAGGGCTACCCGGGCAACGCCGTCTGGGGCAGCTCACCGGCCATCGACACCAAACGCGGGTCGGTCTACATCGCCACGGGCAACAACTACGACGTGCCGGAGTCGGTGCTGCAGTGCGTCACGGACGCGGGGACCGACACGACGGCCCAAGCCGCCTGCCTGCCCGCGAACGACTACTTCGACTCGATCCTCGCTCTCGACATGAGGACCGGGGCCGTCAAGTGGGCGACCCGTGCCCTGCCGTTCGATGCGTGGACGGTCTCGTGCATCTTCGGCAACCCCGCCAACTGTCCACAACCGTCGGGACCGGACTACGACTTCGGCCAGGCACCAGCCCTGTACACAGCCGTCGTCGAGGGCAAGCGGCGTGACTTCGTCGGGGCCGGCCAGAAGAGCGGGGACTACTGGGCGCTCGACCCGGACACGGGGGCGGTCGTGTGGAAGACGACCACGGGTCCCGGCGGCACGGCCGGCGGCCTGCAGTGGGGCTCGGCCGTGGACGGCAAGCGGATCTACACCGCCAACGCGAACAGCGACCGCAAGCCGTGGCCGGTCGGCTCGACCGACACGCGCGGCATCTGGTCCGGCCTCGACGCGGTGACGGGCGAGATCCTCTGGCAGACCCGTCCGCCCCACGGAGGTGGCACGTCAGGGCCGGCCACGACCGCGAACGGCGTCGTCTTCGGCTGCTCGCTCGACCCCGGGGGCTGGATGTATGCGCTCGACGCGGAGACGGGCACCATCCTCTGGAGCTTCGAGAGCGGTGGGTCGTGCCTGTCGGGCGCAGCCATCTCGAACGGCACCGTCTACTGGGGGTCCGGCTACAGCAACTTCGGTTTCGGCACCCCGAACCACAAGCTGTACGCCTTCGGCCTCTGACGTCCTGACGCCGGAGGAGTCCGTCCCGTCGTGGTGCTCCCGCCACGACGGGACGGCCCGCTGCCCCGGGAAACCTGTCCCTTGCGGTCCGTCGTGAGCATGCGGCCCGCCGAGGTCACCGGGACCACCGGGCCCATCCGGACCATCAGGGTCAGGTCGAGGAGGCCAGTGCGGCGAGGGCCGCACGGGTCGACTCGGCCCGGGCCTCGCCCAGCTCGTCACGGATCACGAGGCACGCCTCGAAGCACGCGACGGCCTCGTCGAGGCGTCCCTCGTCGACGAGGAGCCGGCCCAGGTGGTGCAACGTGTAGTGCTCGAGCACCCGGTCGCCGGACGCGCGGGCGTGCTCGAGCGCCTCGCGGAAGCGCGTCTCGGCATCCGACGCCTCGCCGGCGTAGTGCTCCGCCGTCGCGAGCACGAGCAGGGCCCAGCGGAGCGTCTCGCCGTGGCCGCCGTGGCCGCCGTGCCTCGCGACGCGGACCGCTGGACGGGCCAGCGCCAGGGCCTCCTGCTCGTGTCCCGCGACGGTGAGCGCCTCGGCCAGGTCGACGGCCGCGTCCAGTACTGCGCCGCCAGCCCCGGCGCCCGGCGCTGCCTCGACGGCGGACGTGAGGTCGCGGCGAGCGGCCTCGACAGCCGCTTCGTTCTCGTCCGCCGTCCGGGTGAACCGCCCGAAGTGGGGTTCACCGACGACGAACCTCGCACCGCTCATGCCCGCACGCTACCGACCGGGCGGCCCTGGCGTCCGTCGTGCGTCGTGCGTCGTGCGGGCGGGCGGCCGGTGCGCGGTCGGCGCACCCGGCCACACGGCATACACCCGCGGCTGGTGCCGGGTCAGAAGACGATGGTCCGGCGGCCCGAGAGGAAGATCCGGGACTCGGCGTGGTCGCGGACCGCGCGCGAGAGCACCCGGCGCTCGACGTCCCGCCCGATGGCGACGAGGCGCTCCGGCGACTCGGCGTGGGTGACCCGGACGACGTCCTGCTCGATGATCGGCCCCTCGTCGAGGTCGGCCGTGACGTAGTGCGCCGAGGCCCCGATGAGCTTGACGCCCCGGTCGTGAGCCTGGTGGTAGGGCTTGGCGCCCTTGAAGCCCGGCAGGAAAGAGTGGTGGATGTTGATGGCGCGTCCCTCGAGGGCACGGCACAGGCCGTCGCTGAGGATCTGCATGTAGCGGGCGAGCACGACGAGGCCGACGTCCTCGGTCTCGACGAGGCGCAGCAGCTCGGCCTCCGCGTCGGCCTTCGTGTCCTGCGTGACGGGGATGACGGTGAACGGCAGGCCGTAGTACTCGACGAGCCCGCGGCAGTCCTCGTGGTTGCTGACGACGCCGACGATGTCGATGGGCAGGTCGCCGGACTTCCAGCGGTAGAGCAGGTCGAGCAGGCAGTGGTCGAACTTGCTGACGAGGATGACGGTCCGGCAGTGCTCGTCCTCGGGGCGTGCCGAGAGGTGGTGGTGCGCGATGGCGGGGCTGTCGCGGATGGCCGACAGGACCTGCTCGACCTCGTGCGGCTCGGCGTCGAAGACGGTGCGCATGAAGAAGAGGTCGGTGTCCTCGTCGGAGTACTGCTGGTTCTCGACGATGTTCGCGTCGACGGCGAGCAGCGCCGCGGACACGGCCGCCACGATGCCGGGTCGGTCGTCGCAGGTGAGGGTCATGATGTGCCGAGCCATTGGAGCAGTCTGGACCAGCCGGGCGCGGGGGAGTGAATCGACGCGCGGGGCGTCTCGGGCTGTGGCCGTCCACACCCCTTCAGGCGCAAGGCGGGTTGTCCCCAGCGGGCGCCGGCCGCCCGGTCGAGGGGTCGGCGGGTTCCTAGCGTCGGGGTATGCCGTTCCGACCCTCCCAGCGACCACCTGACCTCGAGCGGGTGGCCCGGGTGCTCGGCGCGGGGGGAGACCGTGGCGGGGCCCGGCCGCGCGACCCGAAGGTGGACCTGCAGCAGCGCGGGCGCGACGGCGGCGGCTGGGTACCGCGAGCCCCGGGGACGCCGGACCCGAGCGGGCCGGATCGGAGTGGGCCGGATCGGAGCGACCCGGACTGCCTTGCCGCCGATGACTGGGACCACGACCCCGGGTCGCTCGTCAGGAGTCCTGAGACGGGTGGGACGAACGGCACAGGGTCTGGCGCGGTCGAAGCGGTGGGCTCGGTGTCGGCTGCCGTCCGACGGCTGACCCAGCGGGCGACCGAGGACGACGAGGTGGCCCGGCTCGACGCGGACCTGCGCCGGGCACGTCGACCAGGTGTGCTGACGGTGCCCGACGAGCTGCGGACCGGACGGCGCACGGTGAGCAGCGCAGCGGTCGTGTCCCTGCTGGCGCTCGCTGTCGCCGTGGGGTGCGCGTTCGTGCTGCGGGTCCTCTGGGCGGAGCGGTCGGCGTCGGTCCCTGACCCGACCGGCGGCCCGTCCCGCTCGGTCCAGGTCATCGGCGGTGCGGCCGCCACGGCGCCGTCGGTCGGCAGGCCGTCGGGCGCCACCGGCGGTCTGGCGAGCCCGTCGAGCGCTGGGTCGGCCACGCAGACGACCGGCGGCGAGCTCGTTGTGCACGTCGTCGGGCAGGTGCTGCGACCGGGCCTGGTCCGGCTTCGGCAGGGCGCCCGCGTGGCCGATGCCATCGCGGCCGCCGGCGGCACCCGCCCGGGCTCGGACCTGGCAGCCCTCAACCTCGCGCGACCCGTCGTCGACGGCGAGCAGATCCGGGTGCCGAAGCCGGGCGAGACGCCGGGACCCGGCAGCGCTGCGGGGGCCGGGACGTCCGGCGCCGGCGCGGCAGGTGGCTCCGGGTCAGCGGGAGGCTCCGGAGCCCCGGTGAGCCTCAACTCGGCCGACGCCGCGGCGCTCGACTCGCTGCCCGGGGTCGGGCCCGTGCTCGCACAGCGCATCATCGACTGGCGCACCGAGCACGGCCGCTTCTCGTCGGTCGATGAGCTCGGGGAGGTCAGTGGCATCGGCGACAAGCTCATGGCCCAGCTGCGCCCGAAGGTGACGTTGTGACGGCGCCGCCGACCCGGCCACCTCGGCCACCTCGGCCACCTCGGCCGGCCAGAGAGGCCAGAGAGGCCAGGGAGCGCGAGCAGCGTCCCCGCGGACCGTCGCTCGTCGTCCTGACCGGTCGTCGAACGGTGCGCCGGGTCCGTCCCCGGTCCGCCCTCCGGCTCGACCTGCGCCTGCTGGTGCCGGTCGTGATCGCGTGGCCGGTCGTCGCGTTCTGGGGACTCGTCGCGCCGGTGTGGCTCGTGACGACGGCTGCCGTCGTGGCGCTCGCGCTCGGTGTCCTGACGGGGGTCGCCGGCACGACTCGTCGGCCCTCGGAGCAACCGGGTGCGCGCGGGGCCTTGCCTCGGGGTGCGGAGACTCGCGCGCCACGGACGGCCGGTCGTCCCGGCCTTCGCGCCGTTGCAGCCGCAGCTGCGGTGCTCGGTCTGCTGCTGGGCGCGGCGGCCGGCCATCGAGCGGTCCGGACTGCCGGTCCCGTCGAGGCCCTCGCGTCGGACCGGGCCGTCGTCACCCTCGATGCCGTGGTCGCGGCCGAACCGCGTGCCGTACGCGGTTCCGGGCCGGCCGGGGCCGGGCGCCCAGCCCCGGCGGTCACGGTCGTCCGGCTCGAGGTGTCGCAGGTGACCGGTCGCGGTCGCACGACGAGCGTCAGTGCGCCGGTCCTCGTCATCGGTCGAGGGCCGGCGTGGACGGCCATGCGTTGGCACGACCACGTGCGGCTCGTCGTGCGCCTGGGGCCGGCAGAGCCGGGCGACGACGTCGTCGCCGTGGCGACCCCGAAGGGCCCGGTGCAGGTGGTGGCCGGAGCGGGCGGGGTCTTCGAGGCCGCCGACACCGTGCGCGACCGGTTCCGTTCGGCCACCACCGCGCTCTGGCCGGATGCCCGGGGTCTGGTCCCTGCGCTCGTTGTCGGCGACACTTCTCAGACCCCGCTCGACCTGACCGCCGCCATGCTCGACACCGGGCTCAGCCATCTCAGCGCCGTGTCCGGGAGCAACGTGACGTTCGTGCTTGCCGCCGTGCTCTGGCTGTGCGGCCTGGTCGGCGTCCGACGCCGCTGGCGACCTCCCGTTGCCGCGCTCGGACTGCTCGGCTTCGTCGTCCTCGCCCGGCCGGAGCCGAGCGTCGTGAGGGCAGCGGTCATGGGGCTCGTGGGTCTGCTCGCACTGTCGACCTCACGACGACGCGCCGGGGTGCCGGCTCTGGCCGGTGCCATCGCCGTGATGCTCGTCTGGGACCCGTGGCTCGCCCGCTCCTATGGCTTCGCCCTGTCCAGCGTCGCGACCCTCGGTCTGCTCGTGCTCGCCCAACCCTGGGGGCGCACCATCGCGAGGCGCCTGCCGGGTCGGTTGAAGCCGCTCGGGCCGGTGCTCGCCATCCCGGTGGCGGCCCAGGCCGTCTGTGCTCCACTCGTCGTGCCGCTCCAGGGCAGCGTCTCGGTCGTGGCCGTCCTCGCCAACCTGCTGGCCGCACCCTTCGTCGCCCCGACGACCGTCGTCGGGGTGGTCGTCGCGCTCGTGTCGGTGCTCTGGGTGACCGGGGCCGGGTGGCTGGCCTGGGCCGCAGCGGTGCCCGCCCAGGCCATCGCGGCTGTGGCCCGGTGGTCGGCCGACCTCCCTTTCGGCAGCATCGGCTGGGGCGACTCCGCAGGTGCCGCAGTGCTGCTCGCGCTCCTCACCGCGGGGGTCGTCGCCACTGCACCGTGGGCGTGGCACCGCACCCGGCACCGGCCCACGGTCGCCCTCGCGGTCGTGGTGCTGACCGCCGGGGTGGGCCTGCCGACCGCGCCGATCGCGTGGCCTCCGCCGGGGTGGGCCGTCATCGCCTGCGACGTGGGTCAGGGGGACGGCCTCGTCGTCGACAACGGCGGCGGCCATGTCGTCGTCATCGACTCCGGCCCGGACCCCGCGGCCATGCGTTCCTGTCTCGACCGGCTCGGAGCCCGGGCCGTCGACCTCGTGGTGCTGACCCACTACCACGCCGACCACGTCGGTGGCCTGGCGGCGGTCCTCGAGCTGCCGGTCGCCGAGATCAGGGCGTCGCCGGTGCTCGACCCGCCGGCGGAGGCGACCCGCGTGGCCCGCTTGGCGGCAGCGGCGAAGGTGCCGATGGGTGAGCTGCGCGCCGGACAGCAACTGACCGTGGGGGCGGTCACGGCCGACGTCTGGTGGCCGGCGCGTCGCATCGACGCGGGATCGGTGCCCAACAACGGCTCCGTGGTGCTGACGATGCACGTCCGCGGGATCTCGATCCTGCTCGCGGGTGACATCGAGCGAGAGGCTGCCGCGCAGGTGCTGAAGGAGGCAGAGCGGGATCCCCGGCTCTGGGGACACATCGACGTGCTCAAGGTGGCGCACCACGGGTCGAGCAACCGCGACGACCGGCTGCTCGACCGGGTCGACGGGCGTCTCGCGCTCATCAGCGTCGGTGAGGGGAACGACTACGGTCATCCGGCACCCGCGACCCTCGATGCCTTGCAGCAGAGGGGGTTCGAGGTCCACCGGACCGACCTCGAGGGCGACGTGGCCGTCGTCGCCGAGGGCGGTGAGGTGAGGGCGGTGGGTCGTTGAAGCGCCGGTGACGAGCTCTCGCCGAAGCTGCGACGGCCCGGGGCTGAAGCCGCGCCGCACAGGGCCGGCGACGAAGCACGCCACCCGGGGCCGAGCCGATGCGAGGCGTGGACCGAGGGGGGCCTGCTCAGGCCGGGTTGGTCGGCTCCGACGGGTCGACGGGCGCGTCGTCGGGACCGGCCGAGGCTCGCTGCACCTCGTCGTCATGGGCCGCCGGGGCATTGAGCTGGAAGTCTGCGAAGTCGAACCCGGGGGAGACCAGGCAGCTGACCAGGGCGTCGGCCGAGCCGGGCACGGTGCGCTGCCACACACCAGCCGGCACGACGACCTGGGCCACGTCGCCCGCGGCCAGGTCGAGACCGAGGGTCGCGACGCTCGCTCCGGCGTCGGCCGGGGGCCGGGCGCCGTCGCCCCCGAGCTCCAGCACGACCGTTCCGGTGTGCGCGAGCCAGACCTCGTCGGAGGAGACGCGGTGCCAGGCGGAGGACTCCCCGGCGGGCAGCAGGAAGTGGATGAGCGTGGCGGTCGCCCGCACCCGGCCGTCCGGCAGGGTCACGCTCTCGGGCGAGACCCACGTCTGGCGGTACCACCCACCCTCGGGGTGCGGCTGCAGGTCGAGGAGGTCGGCGAGTGGCGGGCGCATGCGGTCCATCATCCCCGACCTGCAGCTCGTGCCGTCAGTCGCGGGCCACCGAGGGATCGGCAGGCTTCGGCGGCCACGGGAAGAAGCCGCTCGTGCGTCGCACGTAGTCGGCGTAGTCCGGTCGGCGGTCGCCGATGTCCTTCTCGAGCAGCTTCTTGCCCGTGCCCCCGTAGAGGTTCCACACCATGACGGCCGGGGACAGGATCGTCAGCACGCCCGGCCAGGCGCTGGCCGCCACGAGGAAGAGTCCTGTCCAGACGCTCGCGTCGCCGAAGTAGTTCGGGTGCCGGGTGTAGCGCCAGAGACCGGTGTCGAGCACCGTCCCCTTGTTGGCCGGGTCGTTGCGGAAGCGTGTCAGCTGCAGGTCGCCGACCGACTCGAAGAAGAAGCCGACCGCCCACAGGACGACGCCCACCCACAGCACCGCGCCGACGCCGCCCTCGACGAACATCGCGATCTGGACCGGCAGGGAGACGAACCACATGATGAGGCCCTGCGGGAGGTAGATGCGCAGCAGGGCGTAGACGTTCGTGTTGCCGTCGACCCGCTCGAGCATCGCCTCGTAGCGCGGGTCCTCGCCCTTGCCCCGCGACCGGCTGAAGATGTGCGCGGCGAGCCGCAGCCCCCACACGGCTGTGAGGCCGAGGGCGAGCCAGCGTCGCAGCCCGTCCCCGTGGCCGCCGCTCGTCGCGAAGGCCGTGAGCGCGATGGCGACGAAACCGAGCCCCCACGTCACGTCGATGACGGCCTGCTTGCCGACGCGCAGGGCGACGGCGAACGTGATGCCGAGGACTACGACGACTGCCAGCGCCGTGAGCAGCAGGGTGCGCCCGAAGGCCCCGCCGTCGAAGCCCGCGGCTTCGGCGGCGGGAGCGACGACGGGGGCGATCGTCGTCCGGACCGACGACACGACGGTCACCAGGCCCGGACGGGCGGCATACCGCTGCGGCCGTCGGCCGTCGGCTTGACCGCGAGGATCTGGTCGACGCCCATGCGGCCCTCCTCGAAGGCGAGCGCGCCGCCGACGAGGTAGAGCCGCCAGACCCGCCCGACCTCCTCGCCGACCATCTCGACGACCTTGTCCCAGTTGGCCTCGAACGTGTCGTACCAGGCGTTGACGGTCCACACGTAGTGCTCGCGCAGGGCGTGGACGTCGCGGACCTCGAGGCCGGCCTGCTCGATGAGGTCGACGGTCTCCCCGACGGGCCGCATGTGCATGTCGGGCGCGATGAAGGCCTCGATGAAGGGGCCGCCACCGGGACGGGTCGTGCGCGACATCTGCTGGATCAGGGCCCGGCCTCCCGGCTTCAGCAGACGGTGGATCTGGCCCGTGAAGGTCGGGTAGTTGCGCTGTCCGACGTGCTCGCCCATCTCGATCGAGGAGATCGTGTCGAAGGGTCCGTCGGGGACCTCGCGGTAGTCCTGGAGCCGGATCTCGACCCGGTCCTGCAGGCCCCGCTCGCGGATGCGCTCGTCGATGAAGGCCTTCTGCTCACTGGAGATCGTGACGCCGACGACCTGCGCGCCGAACTTCTCGGCGGCGTGCAACGACAGGGAGCCCCAGCCGCAGCCGATGTCGAGGTGGCGTCCGCCGGGCTCGATGCCCAGCTTGCGGCAGACGAGGTCGAGCTTGTCGCGCTGCGAGTCCTCGACGGTGTAGCCGGGCTCGGTGCTCGTCCAGTAGCCGCAGGAGTAGGCCATGTGCGGGTCGAGGATGAGGGAGTAGAAGTCGTTGGACAGGTTGTAGTGGTGCTCGATGGCGCTGCGGTCGCGGCTCTTGGTGTGCAGGCGCCCTCGCAACCGGGCCTGCGAGACGGGCGGCTCGGGCGGGAGCCCGACGACCCCGAGGTCGAAGGCGGTGCGGATGCCGTTCTTCGCCACGGCGGCGACGGTGATCGCGGACGGCCGGCCGCCCGCGAGCGTGCGCGCCGTCGACCACACGCGGCGGAAGCCGTCGAGCAGGTCGCCCTCGACATCGAGCTCGCCGGTGACGTAGGCCTGGGCGAGACCCAGCTCGCCGGGGTGGCGCACGAGGCGACGGAGGGCAGCGGGGTCGCGGAGCACGACGGTGGGTGCGTCGGTCGGTCCGGCGACGCTGCCGTCCCACGCCTTGAGGCGCACCGGCAGCTGGCCGCCGAAGAGCGGCTCGACGACGGCCGCCAGCCGGGCGCCGATGCCGTTCGGGCGGGAGGACGCTGCGGAGGGGGCGGGAGCGTCGGGGCGGTCGTCGGTCATGGTCATCGGGGTGGCCTCTCGTTGGGGGTCGACGCGAGATGATTCGGTGCCGGCCGCGCGTCGGATGGGGCGGCGCTGCGCACCCTCATGGAGATACCCCCACCGCCGCCTCCCGTCTCGCGTCCCCGGCCGCCACGAGCCCGTCCGGACCCAGCACCGCGGCACCGACGCCGCCGAAGTACATGTGAGGACCGGGATAGCGGTGCGAGGGCAGGCCGCTTGCCTCGACGGCCGCGGCGATGTCGTCCGACGGCTCGTGCTCGACGCGCGGGGAGCCGTCGTCCATGAACCGCACGTGCAGCCGTGGCGCGTCGATCGAGTGCTGGAGGTCGTCGCCGCGCAGGAGTCCTCGCCCGAGCACCTGCATGAGCGCAGTGGTGATCCGGTCGGCCCCCGGCGACCCGACGGCGAGGGCGGCACCTGAGGAGCTGCGTCCCGTCGTCGGCGCCATGTTGGAGGCGAGGCGCGTGCCGGGCGCGACGGCGTGCACGCCGAGCCGGTTGAGCTCGGGCTCACCGAGCGCGTTGTTGAGCAGGATGCCGGTGCCGGGGATCACCATGCCGGCGCCGTAGCCGGCGGACATCGTGATCGCACAGGCGTTCCCGTGCTCGTCGACGGCGGACACGTGCGCCGTGGACGCCGACGTGGGCAGGCCTGCCAGTCCGTGTCGTTCGACCGCCTCGAGGAGGGCGTGCCCGTCCGCATCGAGGTCTCGGGACCGGTCGTGGACGGACAGCCGGTAGGCGAGCACGCGGCGCTGGATGTCGATGACCTCCGCCCAGGTCCAGCTCTCGTGCCGCGCGAGCTGCCCGAGCATCGCGGCGAGCATGGGCCCGCCCACGGAGGGAGGTGGGTTCAGGGCGATGTGCCAGGCCCCGACGGTGCGCATCGTCGGTTCGCGCACGACGGCCTCGTATGCCGTGAGGTCGGCCGCCGTGATGAGGCCGCCGTTGGCGGCCATGTCCTCGACGAGCACCCGTCCGACGGCGCCCGTGGTGAAGAGCGAGGCTCCCTGTGCCGCAAGCAGGTCCAGGATGTCGGCGAGGTCGAGGTTGAGCGAGGTCTCGCCCGGCTCGAGCGGGCCGCCGTCCGCCCCCGTGACGAGTGCGTGCGCTTCGGGGTTGTCGCCGAAGAGCGTGTCGCGGACGATGCCGAGGTAGAGGGCGGCGGCAGCGCCGACGCGGTAGCCCTCGCGGCAGGCTCGTGCCGAGGGCTCGACGAGCCGACGCCACGGCACCTGCCCGAAGCGGTCCCTGGCGGCCGAGAGCGCCTGCACCGCACCGGAGTTCGCCACCGCGGCGTGCCCCGCACCGATGGTCACGCCGCCGCCGTAGTCGGTGGGGACCTGCCGCACGCCGTGACCGAAGGCCGACGGCGCGAGTCCCCGGCCGGGCATCTCGACGTTGCCGTCGATGACGACGGGCGTCTCGCCGGCGAGCCACACGTTGACGAAGGCGCCGCCCATCAGGCTGACGACGCCGGGCTCGGTGCTCATGGCCGCCAGGGAGGCGGAGACCGCCGCGTCGACGGCGTTGCCACCCTCGGCGGCCACCTCGAGCCCGGCCTGCAGGGCGGACGGGCCGGGCGCTGCGAGCGCCACCCGGGTCATGAGGTCGCTCTGCCGCTCGAGTGGTACTCCGGGTTCGGCACGAAGCCGAGCGCCGTCGACACGCGGTTGGTGAGGTTGAACATCCCGACGACCTGGACGAGCTCGACCACCTGGTGGTCGTCGAGGCCGACGTCGCGCAGCGGCTGCAGGTCCGCCTCGGTGACGTCGGCGGGGTGCAGGGTGAGCTTCTCTGCGTAGGAGGCCATCGCCTGCTCTCGGTCGGCGAGCCCGGCCTGGCGCCAGTTCGAGGCGATGAGGTCGGCCGTCACGGGGTCTCCAATGTGCTCGCGCAGGGCCGCTCCGTGGCTCACCTCGCAGTAGGTGCAACGGTTGACGCTGCTGACGACGACCGCGAGCAGCTCGCGGTCGGCGTTGCTCAGGTGTCCCTCCTTGTTGACGAGGAGGTTGAAGTAGCCCCACCACGCCAGGAACTGCTCACCGTTGACCGCCTGGGCGCGGAAGACGTTCGGCACGAAGCCGAAGGCGTCCTGCGCCTTGTCCCAGAGGCGGCTCACGCCCTCCGGGACCGTGTCGCGGTCGGGCACGGGCAGGTAGGAGATGCGCTCGCGGTCACCCATGGAGCCACCGTATGCCGGGTGCGACCTCCGCGCCCGTGGCGCGCCCGATCGCGCCGCCGTGGTGCTCCCTGCCCGTCAGTGGCCGGCCAGCGGCGTTCCAGTGGTTGGCCGGCTATCAGGCCTTGGCGCCCACGAGCTGGGCGGGGGAGACCTTGGGGTCGGATCCGGCGGCCTCGCACAGGGCGTCGAGGGCTGCTGCGACGGCGGGGACGCGCAGCAGGTCCGGAGTGGTGACGGCCAGGATCTGGCGGCGCGAGGCCGGCGAGAGCGGCAGGGTCGCGACCTCGTCGTGCTTGGCGGCGTTGAGGATCAGGTCCGGCACCAGGGCCACGCCGAGGCCGGCGGTGACGAGGCCGAGCTGGGCGACGTAGTCCTCGGTCTCGAAGGCCACGTTGGGTCGGAAGCCGGCGGTGTCGGCCAGGGAGAGCAGGTGCCCGCGGCAGCGGGGACACCCGGCGATCCACTCCTCACCGGAGAAGTCGGCGAGCGTCGCGGCCTCGTCGCCCGCGTGCGGGTGGGTGCCGGGCACGACGAGCCGCACCTCGTCGTCCATGAGGCGACGCGTCACGAGCAGGGAGAGGTCCTCCTCGAGCTCGCCGAGGTCGCCCCCCTCGTAGGCGAACGCGACCGCGACGTCGCAGTCGCCGCGCCGAAGGGCGGCGAGCGACTCGGGCGGCTCGGCCTCGGTGAAGGTGACGGTGATGTCGGGGTGGCGGGCCTTGAGGATGGCGAGCGTCCGAGGGACCAGCGTCGCCGAGGAGCTGGGGAAGGCCTGCAGGCGCACCCTCCCGGCCCGGAGCCCCGCGATGGCCGTGATCTCCTCCTCGGCGGCGTCGAGCGCGGCGAGGACGCCGACGGCGTGGCGTGCCAGCACCTGACCCGCCTCGGTGAGGCGGACCTGGCGACCGTAGCGCTCGACGAGGACCGTCCCCGTGCGCTGCTCGAGGCGCCGGACCATCTGGGAGATGGCCGGCTGGGTGAAGCCCAGGGCGTTCGCGGCGCTCGTGAAGCTTCCCTCGTCGGCAATGGCCTTCATGACCCGCAGGCCGGCAGCATCGATCATGGGAAAATCATAACCGGTGATTATGGAAAAGCGGCGAACCTGGCGGCACGCGAGGGGTCGTCGATCGGCACGTAGGCTGACCGGGTGAAGCAGCCGAACGGCATACCCCCGCAGTCGACCGCGGTCACCCGGCTCTCCACGACGCGCACGCTTCCGCTCGAGACGCACGACCTCGGCACGTTCGACGACCTCGTCGACCTCGTCAGCGGCGGGGGCGTGGTCGTCCTCTCCGGGGCAGGGCTCTCGACCGAGTCGGGCATCCCCGACTACCGGGGGCCGGACGGCACGCGTCGGGTCGAGCCGATGACCTTCGGCGAGTTCGCCGGGTCGAGCGCTGCCCGGCGGCGCTACTGGGCCCGCAGCTACATCGGGTGGCAGCGGTTCAACGCGGCCCGGCCCAACGAGGGCCACCGCGTCGTGACCGACCTGCAGCGGGCGGGCTACGTCGGGCCGATCATCACCCAGAACGTCGACGGTCTGCACCAGGCCTCGGGAGCCACGGACGTCATCGAGCTGCACGGCTCGCTCGATCGTGCCGTCTGCCTCACCTGCGGTGAGAGGACGACGCGAATCGGCTTGCACGAGCGGATGACCGAGGCGAACCCCGGCTTCATGGAGCGCTTCGCCGACGCGGCGCGGACGGTGGGCTCGCAGTGGGGCGAGCAGGTGCGACCCGACGGGGACATCGTGCTCGCCGACTCGCTCGTCGAGTCCTTCCACGCGCCCCGCTGCCTCGTCTGCGGCCACGACACGGTCAAGCCCGACGTCGTCTTCTTCGGCGAGTCGGTGCCCAAGGCCCTGGTCGAGCAGTGCTTCTCGCTCGTCGAGGCAGCCGGGGCCGTGCTCGTGCTCGGCTCGTCGCTGTCGGTGATGAGCGGCTACCGCTTCGTGCGCCGGGCCCACCAGCGGGACGTGCCGGTCGCGATCGTCACCCGCTCGGCGACGCGCGGCGACGCGGAGGCGACGCTGCGCCTGCACGCTCCGCTCGGCCCGACCCTGACCGACCTGCGGGGTGCGCTGGGCCACTGAGCGCCGCGGCTGCCGTGGCGCCGGCTCGTCGGATTGTCCGCTCGTCGGGCTCGGGGTTCGCCCCGTCGCCCGGTCCGTCCGGGCGGCTACTCGACGACGCCCTGAGTCGGCCGGGCCTCGAGGCCGTCGGCGGCACGCAGGTCCCAGAGCTCCTTGGTCTGCACGCCCCAGTAGGTGGCGAAGAGCACGATGACGATGACCTCGGCGATGAGCACCAGGTGGTCGAAGCCGTGCACCGTCAGGGCCGCCAGGACCGTGGTCCCGAGGGCGGCCGCGAGAGCCACGGCGATCGCGATGTATATGCGCTTGTAGACCGTGCCCGCCCCGGCACCCCGGTGCCGGTCCTCGGCGCGCAGCGCGCTCAGCACCATCACGGCGATGACGCCGGCCACCATGGTCCCGGCGGCGATGTCGTGGCTCAGCGCGATGAACCGGTCACGCAGGGCGAGGAAGAGGACGAGCTCGCCGAGCAGGATCGCGCCGCAGACGACCGTCACCACGACCGAGCGCACGGTCGGCCGTTCGGACGAGTCGCGCGTCACGGTGCCGCGCTTGAGCCAGGCGGTCACGCCGGCCGCGAGGGCCGCCACGACGACGAGCGACCAGATGTTGTTGCGCACGGCCGCCGCGATCTCGGCGGGGGTCTGGCTGTAGGCGTTGGGGCCGCAGCGTCCGTCCGGGACGGTGGGCACGAAGGCGACGACGAAGGCCATGAGCCCCGAGAATCCCAGCAGCACGTCCTCCTCCGGTGAGTGGCCCTTGTAGGCGACGAGGCTGGCCCCGAGGGCGCACAGCGAGCCGACGAAGACCGCGCGGGCCGGGGTGTAGTAGTAGGCGCTGATCGACCCGAGCCAGCACGAGTGGCCCCGTCTCCCACCACCACTGGTAGCCGACCGAGAGCAGCAGCATGAGCAGCAGCGCGATCATCGCACCGCGCAGGTAGCGGTAGGTCAGGACGACGTCTCGGGTGCGTGACGAGGGCATCGGCCCGGCCTCAGATGCGGCGCAGGACCGCGGTGACCTTGCCGAGGATCGTGGCGTGGTCGCCGTCGATGGGGGAGAAGTCGTCGTTGTGCGGCATGAGCCACACGTGACCGTCCTTGCGCTTGAAGGTCTTCACCGTCGCCTCGTTGTCGAGCATCGCGGCCACGACGTCGCCGTTGTCGGCGTGCTGCTGCTGGCGCACGACGACCCAGTCGCCGTCGCAGATCGCGGCGTCGACCATGGAGTCGCCGTTGACCTTGAGCAGGAAGAGGTCGCCCTCGCCCACGAGCTGCTTGGGCAGGGGGAAGACGTCCTCGACGACCTCCTCGGCGGTGATGGGGACGCCGGCCGCGATCTGGCCCAGCACGGGGACGTAGGAGGCCTCGGGGCGGGCGTCGCCCGAGTCGGTCTCGGTGTCGTACTGGTCGCCACGGGGTCGCAACGGGGTCGCGTCACCGCCGCGGTAGCCGAGCTCCTCGGCCTTCGCGTCGGGGGAGACGACCTCGAGGGCTCGCGGCCGGTTGGGGTCGCGCCGCAGGTAGCCCTTGGCGACGAGCGCGTTGAGCTGGTGCGAGACGCTCGAGGGGCTGGCCAGCCCGACCGCGTCACCGATCTCTCGCATGCTCGGCGGGTAGCCGCGCCGGTCGACGGAGTTGCGGATGACCTCGAGCACTCGCCGCTGGCGGACGGTCAGGCCGTCACCGGTCTCGCGGTCGGGAAGCTCGGTCACGCCCATGGTGTCCCCTTCGTCGGCTCGTCAGGCCGTGCTCCGACGCTGGGCGGGAGGCCAGTGTCAGTGGTGGCTGATGAGGTCTGTGGTGTGAGGAAAGACTACGGAGTTCGAACACAGTTGCCAAACACCTGTTCGAGGCGTGTCTCGACTTCATCGAACATACGTGCTACAACTCGTACAGACGTTCTATCGAACATGTGTTCGCAAGTTCAGGAGCAAGGGGAGGTCACCATGAGCGCCATCGTCCTCGAGGCCGTTCGTCACCAGCACGCCGAGGGGCCCGCACGGCTCGCGCCGACCGGCCGGCCCCGGCTCGTCCTCGTGCCCACCGGGCCCGACGCTGATCGCCAGGTGCGACGGTCGCGCGCCGTGGGGGACGCACAGCCGCCGCTGCGGCTGACCCGCTTCGGACGGCTCGTCGTGTCCCTGTTCGTGGCGACGGTCGTCTCCGTCCTGGGCGTGGGACTCGCCGGCCAGCTCGCCTCGGCCTCGGGTGAGCCGCGCACCGTGACGGTCCAGTCGGGCCAGACGCTCTCGGGGGTCGCCGCCCGCGAGCTCCCGGAGCTCGCCGTGTCCGACGGTGTCGTCGAGCTCCAGGTCGCCAACGGCCTCAGCACGACGGCGCTCCACGCCGGCCAGCAGCTGGTCATTCCGGCGCGCTGAGTCCGTCGGCCCCTGGGGCCGGTCGATCGCGTATGCCGTGTCCCTGGCAGCCGATCCACCCGTCCCTCCCGATCTGCCGCGTTGGCTCCACCTTCAGCGGCTGGCGGTGGCGGCGCTTCGACCCCGTCGCTCCTGCCCGGACGCCGCACCCCTGACCAGGGGTGCGGCGTTCTGCTGTCCCGTGTCGCTGTCTCGTCTCCCTGTCTCGTCTCACCGTCCCGACTCGGGTCTCGTCTCGCTGTCCCGTCGCGAGTAGGTGCCGTCCGAGTCCCCTTGCGGCGCAACGGCTTCCGTTGCGGTCAGGCGCAACCGTCGATGGTCCTGGCCCGCCGCACGGCGCCGGGGGCAAGCCTGTGGATGGCGCCGGTCCGCCACCCTCCCGTCGGCCTAGCGTGGCAGTCCTCGGGAAGGAGAGAGCATGCGCTACGACGTGGACACGGCGGACCTGCGCGACGACGTCACCTCGATCCGTGAGGTGGTCCTGCGCGTGCAGACACTCGGGATCACCGACGAGCTGGCGCCGATCGCGGCCGCGCTCCCGGAAGGCCGGTGCGCGCCGGGTCTGCGTGACGTCTCGGCGGCCTGGGCTGCGCGGCTGGCGGCGACGCGCTGGGAGCTGCAGGAGCTGGGGCGTGCCCTGGCCGTGGCGGCCGACACCTACGACGCCGTCGAGCAGGTGGCTCGGGCCGGCGTCGGTCGAGCGTCGGGGGCCTCCCGGTGATCGGCGGGGGATCGGCGGTGACCCTGTCGGTGCGGGACATCCGTTCGAGCCGTCCCCAGACCCTGGCGGCCGTCGGCCGCGGACTCGAGGATCGCCGACGACGGGTGCTGGTGCTGGCCGAGCTGGTGCTCTGGCGACGCTCGGCCGCGCCGCGATGGTTGGGTGCCGCCTCGTCTGCCGCGGCGGACCGCTACGGCCTCGTGGTGGCCGGGCTCGGCGGGTTGGCCTCGAGCATCGCCGTCGCCGGCCAGGCCCTGGGGCGGGCCGCGGCCCAGCTGCAGGCGGCGCTGGACCTCATCGGTCGCGCCGACCGACGTGCCGCGGAGGAGGGCGCGTGGGTCGACGGCGAGGGGCGCCTGTTCCTTCCGGTCCGAGCGGTGCTCGGCGAACCGTTGCTCGAGGCGCATCGGGCTTGCCTCGACGAGCTGCTCCGCGCCGAGGTGCATGCGTGTCTGGACCAGGCCCGCCGCGCCGCCGGCCTGGCCGACGAGGAGCTGCTGCGGCAGCTCCTCTCCTCCGCGCGCGGGGCGACGGCCGCCGGCGGGGGCAGCGCGTCGATCCCGGCCACCCTACCGCCACCGCCTCCCGCCGCAAGTGTGGGCGTCGGGGGACAGGCGTTCGCCTCAGCGGCGTGGTGGCGGTCCCTGACCGACGAGGAGAGGCGCACGGTGGTCCGTGACCGGCCCGAGTGGGTGGGTCCTCGCGACGGTGTTCCCGCCGCGGCACGCCACGCGGCGAACCTCGTGCTCCTCGGGCGGGCCGAGCAGGCAGCCCGGGTGCGCTACCTCGAGGCACGTGACGGCGGGTGGGTCGGCAGCGAGCCGCGGCGCCGCCTCGCCTCGCAGGAGGTCGCTGCGTTGCAGGCGATCCGAGACGTCCTGAGCCGCAGGGACGGCGGAGAGCGCCGCCTCCTGCTCGTCGACACCACCGGGCTCCATCCGAAGGCCGTGGTCGCCATCGGGGACGTCGACACCGCCGAGCACGTCGTGACGTTCGTCGGGGGTCTGTCCACGATGGTCGACACCGACCTGCGTCGCTACGACGACACGTTCGTGCGCCTGCGGGCCGAGACCAGGGCGGCGGCTCGCGGGCAGGACGTCGCGATCGTGACGTGGATGGGCTACGAGGCGCCACAGGTGCGCGAGATCGTGACCTCTGTCGACCGGAACGTCCTGAACGCCAAGCTCGCCCGCGACAACGCGGCATCACTGGCCGACTTCGCGACAGGGCTGGAGGCCGCGCGGGACCGGCCTGCGCACCAGACCGTGTGGGCCCACTCCTATGGGGGCCTGCTCGCAGGTTTCGCCTCCCTGCGCACGAGTGCCGTCGACGACGTCGCGGTCTTCGGTGCGCCGGGCCTGCCGTTCTCCGACGCGTCGGCGACGGCGCTCAAGCCCGGCTCCCTCAACGTGCTCGGGGCGCTGGGCGACGACGTGTTCGACTACGGGTCGATCGTGCACGGCACAGCCCCCGGTGAGGTGGTCGGAGCCACGCGCCTGTCGACGTTCGCGCTGAAGGAGCCCGGGACGGGGTGCAACCACTGGCTGCGCGCCCGGGCGGACTTCGTCGACGTCGGCCGAACCTCCGTCGGGCACTCCGACTACCTGCGTGCGGGGACCGAGAGCGCCCGCAACCTCATCGCCGTGGCTGCCGGCCGCCCCGACCTCCGGGTGCTCCAGGGCGCCGACGAGCGAGCCTGCACCACCGTCGGCCCGGGACTCGGGTTCGACGTCCTCCACCTACCGAGGCTGGTCCCGTGAGTGCCGACACCGATCCCTTCCGCGGCGGTCCCTTTCGACTCGACCCCTGCCGCATCCACTCCTGCCGCAGCGATCCGGTCGGCGCCGGCCCGGTCGGCCTCGATGCCGGTTCGGTCGAGCACGGACTCGCCGTGAGCGCACGCCGTGACCGAATGGTCCTGACGGCGTGCCTCGTGCTGACCGTGCTGCAGGCGCTGCCGCTCGTCGCCGTCGCCTACCTCCTCGACGGAGGCCGATCAGCCGGATCGACCGCGCTCTACGCCCTGTCCGCCGCGCCGCTCGTCGGCGTCGTGGCGTTCGGGCTCGTGCTGGCTGCCGGCTTGTCACGTCCCGGCCTGCGTCCCGGCCTGCATCCGGGGCTGCGTCCCGTGCGCAGCCTCGACGGTGATGGCGGGCGTCACTCGGGCGGTTCCCGTCCTGCCCAGGGTCCTGGTCCCGATCCCGGCCCCTCCGCCGCCTCGTCCTCGAGCCCGGCGGATCGCCGCCCTGATAACGGGCTTCGAGAATGGCAGGTGCTCTCGGGCGGTCGGGGGAGTGACCGGCTGCGCCGACTGTGCTGGGCCGTGGGTGCCGCCCTGGCCATGGCGGCGGGCTCGAGTGCGGCCTCTCTGGCCGACCGCATGGCCTACTCCGATGCCCTGGGCGGGGGCGGTCCTGCAGGCGGGCAGTCGGTGTGGTCCCTCTATCCCGTCATCGTCGCCGAGGCCGCCGTCACGGACCCGCGGACGGTCATCGCCCTGGTGGTGGGCGCCGTCGTCCTCATCCGCGCGCGCGCGTCGGTGCCGAGCCGGCGGGAGCTGCCGGCTCCGCGTCCCTGACGACCTCGACCGGCAGCTCGAACCACACGACGGTCCCCGGGCCCTCGGCCCCGCTGATCCCGATCGTGCCTCCGTGGGCCTCGATGATCCGCTTGACGGTGGCGAGGCCGATCCCGCTGCCGTCGACCGACGTCTCGACCCGGTTGAAGAGCTCGAACACCCGGTCGCGGTCCGCTGAGGAGATGCCGATCCCGTTGTCGTGGACCTCGATGTGCCAGCGGTCGCCGCGGCGCTCCGAGCCCACGCGGACCGCGGGCGCCACACCTGGCCGTGCGTACTTCACCGCGTTCGAGACGAGGTTGAGCAGCACCGAGTAGAGCTGCTGTTCGTCGGCCGGCAGCGTCGGCAGGTCTCCCGCCACCACCGTGGCCGAACGTGACTCGAGGGTCGGGGCGAGGTCCTCCAGCACCGAGGCGAGCACCGTCCCGAGGTCGGTGTCGGTCCGGTGCAGCTCGGCCCCGACCTTCGCGTGGGCGAGGATCTGCTCGATCATGCCGGCCATCCGCGTCGCCGAACGGTGCGCTGTGGCGACAAGACGCTCGGCCCACACGTCGCCGGCGACCCCCGCCTGCTGCCCGAGCATCTCGGTGCTCGCCATGATCGCGGTGAGCGGTGTGCGCAGGTCGTGGCTCACCTGGCCGGCGAAGACCGACAGCGCCTCGTTGGAGCGGTGCAGCTCGTCCCTCGTCTCGGTCAGGGCGACGAGTGAGTCCTCCAGCTCGCGCGTGCGCAGCCGCAGCTCGAGCACGTCGACGACGCGCTCGGCGATCGCGACGAGGGCGTCCTCCTGGGCCTCGACCAACGCCCGCGGTTGCGAGTCGAAGACGCACAGGCGGCCGATGATGACACCCCCCGGCGTCGTCAGCGGCGCGGACGCGTAGAAGCGGACGGTCCCGAGAACCCCTGTCACGAAGGGGTTCTCACGGAAGCGCGCATCCAGGCTGGCGTCCGGGACCACGACACGGTCGGTGTGGTCGAGCACCGCCGCGCACATCGAGTCCTCGCGGGCGCAGATCGAGGCGGCGAAGCCGGTCGTGGCGATCTGCTGCTGCTGCGTCGAGGTGATGATGTTGATGGCGGCGCGCGGGACCGCGCACACCTGGGCTGCGATGTCCACCAGAGCCTGCAGCTCGCGCTGCGGCGCGTTGCCGAGGACGTCGTAACCGGCGAGCGCCTCCTCACGTCGCTGCAGCGCGTCGAGGACGTCGTTCGCTGATGTCCGGATTGTCACGGTAGGAGACTCTGTCATGGAGGGCGCCGAGGGCAAGGACCTGCCCAGGTCATGTCGCGGGCGACCCTCGGGTGACAAGTCATACAAGAGGTCTTGTGCATGTGGCCGGGTCGAGGCGAAGGTGGCGGACATGCCTCGACGCCCTGCATCCGAACGACACGACCGGACGACCCCCGTCGCCGAGGGGCAGCTCGGCAGCGAGACGGGCAGCGCGCTCCTCGACGTGCTGACCGCCTTCCACCACCCGACGCGCCGGTGGCTGTGCGAGCTGCTGCTGGTCGAGGGCCCGGCCTCCGTCGGGCAGCTGGCCCGGCGCACCGGTCTGGCGGTGGGGTCGGTCAGCCACCACCTCGGGACGCTGCACCGCTACGGCTTCGTCGAGCCGGCCCCCGAGCTGGCCCGCGACACCCGTGAGAGCTGGTGGCGCAGCCGCCCGCGCCAGGTCTCGTGGGACTCGACGGACTACGGCGAGGGGACCGTGGCGCGCCGGATCGCCTCGAGTGCCGAGGCGGAGAACTTCCGGCACCACGTGCGCGCCGTGCAGCGGTGGCTCGCCGATGGGGAGTCCGCGCCTCCGGACGTGCGCCGCGCAGCCGTGGCCACCGACTCCCTCGTCGCTGCCACCCTCGAGCAGATGGCCGAGCTCAGCCGTCGGCTCACCGAGCTCGTGGTCGAGTGGGGGCAGGAGTGCCGCGCCGACGCCGAGGCGCGTCCCGACGTGCCGCGACTCCCCGTGCGTGTCTCGGCGCGCGTCTTTCCGAGCGCCCCGGCAAAGCCGTGAGCCCCGGCTCCGACGCGCGGGTGCCGAGCCCGACGCAGCCGACACTGCCGATCAGGCCGGAAGGAGCGACCGAGCCGGCGGATGCGACCGAGCCGGCGGATGCGACCGAGCCGGCGGATGCGACCGAGCCGGCGGATGCGACCGAGATGCTCGAGGCAATCCAGCCGGCCCTTCTCGGGCCCCCGCCGCCGCCCCTCACCCGGGACCGCATGGTGCAGACCTGGGTGGGCACGCTGGCCCTGTCGTGGTTCGGCGACGCCGTGTGGACGGTGGCCCTGGCATGGACGGCGGTCCACTCGCTCTCACCCGCGATGGCGGGGGTTGTCCTGGGCGCCGAGATGCTTCCGCAGGCCGTCTTCGTGCTGGTGGGCGGCGTCATCGCCGACCTTTGGGACACCCGGCGGGTCCTCGTCGTGGGCCGCCTCGTGCAGGCGGCCGTCCTGCTCTCCGGCGCCGTCGCGTGGGCCGCCGGCGTGCGGGGTGCGGCGCTGCTCATGACCATGGGGATCCTGCTGGGCACCGCGACCGGCCTCACCCTTCCGGCCGGAGCCACGCTCTCGCGGCAGCTGGTGCGCTCGTCCGACCTCGCCACCGTGAGCGGCTGGAGCCAGATCGGCGGCCGACTCGCCCGCCTGCTCGGCGCTCCCGTGGGTGGGGTGGCCGTCGCCGTCGTCGGCCCTTCTGGGGCGATGCTCGCGAATGCCGTCACCTTCGTCGCGGTCGCGGGCGTCCTGGCGCTCGTCGTGCACCCGCGCTACCGCATGCCACGGTCGCCGCACGCGACCTGGCTCGCGAGCCTTCGGGACGGCGCGGCATACCTGCGTCGCGACGAGTCCGCGCGGCTGCTCGTGCTGGGGCTCGCGGCCCTCAACGTCTTCGTCTCGCCCGTCATCGCCCTGGGGGTCGCCCTGCGCGTCAGCACCTCCGGGTGGGGGCCGGGATGGCTCGGCGCGGCCGACGCGGCGTTCGCGACCGGTGCCATCGCCGGGAGCGTCGTCGCGATCCGCTGGCGCGTCCGGAGGCCGGCGCAGGCGGGGTTCACCGTCCTCGTGGTGCAGGGCGCGTGCATCGCGGCCACCGGGATCGGCTCACGGGTGACGCTCATGGGGGCCATGGCGCTCATCGGGGTGGCGGCCGGCACGGCGTCCGTGTGGCTCTCGGGGACCTACCAGCGCACGATCGCGCCGAGCCACCTCGGGCGGGTGTCCTCGGTCTCCAGCCTCGGCGACATGGCGCTCGTGCCGCTCGCGATCCCGGCGTTCGGGGCCCTCGCCGCGGGCGCCTCCGTGCTCGTCGCGGCGTGCGTCTACGGGGCGGCCATGGCGGCGCTCTGCCTGTGGTTCGCGTGCCGCCCCGGGATCGCCCGGTTGCGCTGAAGGGGACCCGCCCGCCCGCCCGGGCACCCGGCATACGCAAGGGTCGACGCAGCCGCGCCACGGCGGTAGATGCGGGATGCGCGGGCGGGTCGGACCCCAACATGTGGTGGACGACCTGCCCGACACGCCCGATGCCGATGTGACTCGAGTGGCGTTTGTGCAGGTCAGCGACACGCCACGCCGGACGTCGGCGATTCGCTTGCGATCGGGGTCACACCATGCCTACAGTTACCCCAACATCTAGTAGTTACACAGATGTAAGACGTCCACATGTAGTCCCCAGGCAAACGGGGGGTTACGCACAGGTCATCCCCACGTCATCCCCAGCCCCATCCCCAGCCTCGGCCGGCGCCACGAACCCGGCCGGTCGCCCGGTACGGCGTTGGGACGGCATGCGGGAGGGCTGTCCATCGTTGAACGACTGGGTCTCGGGGAAGGGAAGGTGACCAGACGTGCACTGTCCGTTCTGTCGCCACACCGACTCGCGGGTCATCGACTCGCGCACGACCGACGACGGCGCCTGCATCCGCCGGCGTCGCCAGTGTCCCGAGTGCAACCGCCGCTTCACCACGCTCGAGACCTCGAGCCTCAACGTGATCAAGCGGTCGGGCGCCTCCGAGCCGTTCAGTCGGGCCAAGGTCCTCACCGGCGTGCGCAAGTCATGCCAGGGCCGACCCGTCAGCGAGGACGACCTCGCCCTTCTCGCGCAGAAGGTCGAGGAGGCCATCAGGTCGCAGGGAAACGCCGAGATCGAGGCGCACGAGGTCGGCATGGCCGTCCTCGAACCGCTCCGCGAGCTCGACGAGGTCGCATACCTCAGGTTCGCCAGCGTCTACCAGGCGTGGGAGAGCCTCGAGGACTTCGAGGGAGCCATCGCGCTCCTACGAGCCGAGCGCGACGCGCTGGGGGAGGAGCCCACCGCTCCGACCCCGCTCGACGCCCAGCGGTAACCACCCTCCACGCACCACCGGAGCACCCGCCCACTGTCGGTGCTCCACGCAAGACTCATCCCCAGCAGCAGATTCGGTCAGGGAGGCCGCACGACATGACGGAGATCGGTAACCGCAGCTCACGCTCGAAGGCTGGCGCCAAGGGCGTCAAGATCGAGCGCATCTACACCACGCCCGGCGTGCACCCGTACGACGAGGTCACGTGGGAGAAGCGCGACGTCGTCCAGCAGAACTGGAAGACCGGCGCGACGATCTTCGAGCAGCGCGGCGTCGAGTTCCCCGACTTCTGGTCGGTCAACGCCAGCACCATCGTCACCACCAAGTACTTCCGCGGCGCTGTCGGCACCGCGGCCCGCGAGGTCTCGCTCAAGCAGCTCATCGACCGCGTCGTGCTGACCTACGCCGCCGCCGGCAAGAGCAACGGCTACTTCGCCTCGCCCGACGACGCCGAGATCTTCGAGCACGAGCTGACCCACGCGCTGCTGCACCAGGTCTTCTCGTTCAACTCGCCCGTCTGGTTCAACGTCGGCACCAAGAGCCCGCAGCAGGTCTCCGCCTGCTTCATCCTCTCCGTCGACGACTCCATGGACTCGATCCTCAACTGGTACAAGGAGGAGGGGAAGATCTTCCAGGGCGGCTCCGGCGCCGGCCTCAACCTCTCCCGCATCCGCTCCTCCAAGGAGCTGCTCTCCTCCGGTGGCACGGCCTCGGGCCCCGTCTCCTTCATGCGCGGCGCCGACGCGTCCGCCGGCACCATCAAGTCGGGCGGCGCCACGCGTCGTGCCGCCAAGATGGTCGTCCTCGACGTCGACCACCCGGACATCGAGGAGTTCGTCGAGACGAAGGCGCGCGAGGAGGACAAGATCCGCGCCCTGCGCGACGCCGGCTTCGACATGGACCTCGGCGGCAAGGACATCGTCTCCGTCCAGTACCAGAACGCCAACAACTCGGTCCGCGTCAACGACGAGTTCATGAAGGCCGTCGAGGACGGCACCGAGTTCGGCCTGCGGTCGCGCTCCGACGGCTCGGTCATCGACACCGTCGACGCGCGTGAGCTCTTCGGCAAGATCGCCAAGGCCGCATGGGAGTGCGCCGACCCGGGCATCCAGTACGACGACACGATCAACGCGTGGCACACCAACCCCGAGACGGGCCGCATCACCGCCTCCAACCCGTGCTCGGAGTACATGTCGCTCGACAACTCCTCGTGCAACCTCGCCTCGCTCAACCTGCTGAAGTTCCTGCGCGACGACGACACGTTCGACGCCGTCACCTTCCAGAAGGTCGTCGAGCTCGTCATCACGGCGATGGACATCTCGATCTGCTTCGCGGACTTCCCGACCGAGCCGATCGGTGAGACGACGCGCAACTACCGCCAGCTCGGCATCGGCTACGCCAACCTCGGCGCGCTGCTCATGGCCACCGGACACGGCTACGACTCCGAGGGTGGCCGCGCGCTCGCCGCCTCGATCACCTCGCTGCTCACCGGTGCCGCCTACAAGCGCTCCGCCGAGATGGCCTCGGTCGTCGGCGCATACGCCGGCTACGCCCGCAACGCGGACGCCCACAAGCGGGTCATGCGCAAGCACCAGGCCGCCAACGACAACATCAAGACGCTCGACGCGATGGACTCCGACGTCCACAAGCTCGCGACGAAGGCGTGGGACGACGTCGTCAAGCTCGGTGAGAAGCACGGCTACCGCAACGCCCAGGCGTCGGTCCTCGCGCCCACCGGCACCATCGGCTTCATGATGGACTGCGACACGACCGGCATCGAGCCGGACTTCTCGCTGGTCAAGTTCAAGAAGCTCGTCGGTGGCGGCTCGATGCAGATCGTCAACCTCACCATCCCGCGTGCGCTCAAGAAGCTCGGCTACCAGCAGGAGTCGATCGAGGCCATCGTCGAGTACATCGCCGACAAGGGCCACGTCATCGACGCTCCCGGCCTCAAGACCGAGCACTACGAGGTCTTCGACACCGCCATGGGTGCCCGCTCGATCTCGGCCATGGGCCACGTCCGCATGATGGCCGCGACGCAGCCGTTCCTGTCCGGTGCCATCTCCAAGACGGTCAACCTCCCCGAGACGGCCACGGTCGAGGAGATCCAGGACGTCTACATGCAGGGCTGGAAGCTCGGCATCAAGGCGCTCGCCATCTACCGCGACAACTGCAAGGTCGGCCAGCCTCTGTCCGACGGCGGCTCGACGGCCAAGGACAACAAGGCCGCCGCCGACGCCGCTGCCGCGGACATCAAGGTCGAGAAGGTCATCGAGTACCGCCCGGTCCGTCGCCGCCTGCCCAAGCGCCGCAGCTCGCAGACGACGTCGTTCGCCGTCGGCGGGGCCGAGGGCTACCTCACGGCCGGCACCTACGACGACCAGCAGCTCGGCGAGATCTTCCTCAAGTTCGGCAAGCAGGGCTCGACCCTCGCCGGCGTGATGGACGCCTTCTCGATCGCGGTCTCCATCGGCCTGCAGTACGGCGTGCCGCTCGAGACGTTCGTCGAGAAGTTCACCAACCTGCGCTTCGAGCCGGCCGGCCTCACGGACGACCCGGACGTGCGCATGGCGCAGTCGATCATGGACTACGTCTTCCGTCGCCTGGCACTCGACTACCTCGACTTCGACACCCGCTCCTTCATGGGCATCCACACGGCGTCGGAGCGGGCCCGTCAGGTCGAGACCGGCTCCTACGAGGCCACCGAGTCCGACGACTCGGAGGACCTCGAGGACGAGCTCGAGTCGCTCCAGCAGTCGGCGCCGGTCTCCAAGAAGGCCGAGCCGAAGTCCGACGACTCGACCAAGGGCAGCGAGCTCGACGCGACCGAGGTCAAGTCCGGTGCCGGTGCAGCCTCCGCCCGTGAGGCGTCCTCGGACGTGCACAGCTCGGCCGAGCTCCTCGAGAAGTTCGGTGGCATCACGGCCGACGCTCCGATCTGCATGACCTGCGGCACCAAGATGCGTCCCGCCGGCTCCTGCTATGTCTGCGAGGGCTGCGGAAGCACCAGCGGCTGCAGCTGATGTCATCGGCCAAGGAATGTCATCAGGGCCGTGGTCACAGATGACATTCGTCTGGTCAGCACCGTCACGGGTCTGGTCACCCTGACATAGAGACTGCGCTGGGGCGGCACCGTTCATCGGTGCCGCCCCACGTGTCTTCCGCATCGGGGATGACGGTCAGTCCGCCCCGACGATCGCCGAAGCGAGCCGGGCATTCTTCTCAAAACGGCTCCGCGACAGCTGGGCGCCTCCTACGATCCGGGTGAACCCCAGCGCCGATCCCCTCACCGCGCCGCGAGGGTCCGGCTGATCGTTCAGACAGCCGGGACACCGTCGACGTCGTCCCTGACGTCGCACCAGCTGGGAGTCACTTTGAACCAGGTCCGAATCGCCGCGTCGTTCGCCACGTCCGTCGCACTTCTCGCCGTCATGTCCGGCACGGCCAGTGCCGCCACGGGGGGCAACCCGGCCTCCGCGGTCCCGGCCGGCTGCTCCTTCTCACGGGGCATCACCACGTGTACGACGACGACGAGCACGGTGGGGACCCCGATCGTCACCGTCACACCGGCTCCCGCGACGTTCACGTCGACATCCGGACCGGCCTACGACCTCGAGTACGCAGTGAACATCGCGGGCGCCTGCACCCCGGGTGCGCCAGTCCTGACTGCCTGGACGACGACCACGACCACACCCTCGAGCGTGACCACGACCACGACCGCGCACCACGGCGCCCCCGGCAGCCACGGCGAGGAGCTCCCGACCCAGACCAGCACCGTCTCTGGGCCCACGACCACCACGATCAGCACGACGCAGCCCCCTTCGCCCGGCACCATCACCCTCGCCGGCACCACCGCCACCGCGGTCTTCACGGGGCTGCGAGCCAACGCCCTCTACGGCGTCGGCGTCCGTTGCGCCGGCCACGCGGTCGCCTTCTGGACTGACGCGACCGGGGCCGCCACCGTCACCCTTGACCTCAGCCCGTTCACCGGCCAGCAGATCCAGCTCGAGATGTTCGCCGAGCCGAACGACTACTTCGGTCCCGACTATGCCGTGATCGCCCCGCTCACCCCGAGCGCCCCCTGACTGATTCGTGTCCGGCAGCACGGACGTACACCGACGGACTTCGCGCATGCGGCAGCTCCGAGGCCCAGAATGTCACGTGACTGTCGAACGGACATGGTGTGACCGATGACAGCTGACTCGTCGGTCGGCGGATGTCACGAACAGCTCTGCGACGAGTGACGTCCGGTTGGTCGGCAGTGCCACTGACCTGGCCAGCGTGACCCTGAGCTAGCGCGAAGGCCCCGGTTTCCTCGAGGAAACCGGGGCCTTCGGCGTGGACGCCACGTGGGCGATGCAACGGCTGCCGCACTCGCTCGTGGTTCGGGTGGATGCGGGCAGGCTTCATCGAAGCAGACGGGCTTTCTGCCCTGCCATGCCCTGCGGCGGGAGCGTCGTCGAGCTGGTCGACGACGCGCCCGCACGACCGTCAGATGCCGGGCCGGGGCTCGCACCAGGCCCGGACGGGCGAGAGGTGGCGCACCCGCGAGACTGCGAGCGCGAGCGGCTTGCGCAGGACGAGCCAGCCGACGCCCGCCACCCCCGCGCCGAGGACCAGGCCCGCAAGGACGTCCATGGGGTAGTGGGCGCCGACGTACACGCGAGTGGCCGCCATCAGCAGCGCCAAGGCCGCGGCGATGATGCCGAGTCGTCGCGAGGCGATGAGCAGCCCGACAGCGCAGGCGCCGGCCATGACGGAGTGGTCGGACGGGAAGGACCAGTCGGTGCTGCGCGCGACGAGCACGAGGATGCCCGGATGGGTCTGGTAGGGCCGGGGCTCGGCCACCATCGACACGACGGGCTGGTTGACCCCGACGGCCAAGACGGTGGCGATGCCGGCCCACAGGGCAGCCGCGAGCCGCCCGTGATCTGCGTGGCGGGCCTGCCAGACGCCGACCAGGACCAGGACGCCGAAGAGGGCGACGCCGTACTCGGCGTAGCCCGAGGCGAGGCCGTGCAGCCACGGGGTGTGCCGGGCCAGGTCGTTGACCTGGCTGAAGAGGTTCTGGTTGGCGTCGGCGGGTGCAGTCACCGGTGTCCTTCTCGAGAGCAGGGGCAGGAGACGACCACTCGGGCACGGGTTCGTGCCCGGGTCGTCTGGTGGGCCACACGAGAATGCCCCCCGCGGCCTGAACCGATGCTGAACGACGCCGGGGTCCCACCACCCGAGGCACGAGCATCGACCTCTCCAGCCTGCGGTGTCCCGCCCCAGGAGAGGGTGACGACCCCGTCGAGGTCAGGCGTCGTTGCCGCCGGTGCCGCCGGTGCCGCCGTTGCCGGCGGTGACGGCGCGCAGGCGGTACCCCCGGCCGCGGACCGTCTCGAGCGACTCGGTCCCGAACGGGGCGTCGATCTTCTTGCGCAGGTGACCGACGTAGACCTCGACGATGTTGTCGCCGCCCTCGTAGGTCGGGTCCCAGACGTTGTCGAGGATCTGGGCCTTGGAGACGACGTCCCCGACGTGGCGCACGAGGAAGTGCAGGATCGCGAACTCGCGCGCGGTCAGCTGCAGCACCGTGCCGGCGCGCGTGGCCACGTGGCGGGCGGGGTCCACGTCGAGGTCGCCGGCTGTCAGCGTCACCGGTCGCTCCGGGGCGCCTCGGCGCACGAGGGCGCGCAGTCGCGCCACGAGGACCGGCAAGCTGAAGGGCTTGGACAGGTAGTCGTCGGCGCCGAGGTCGAAGGCGTCGGTCTGGTCGTACTCGCCGTCCTTGGCCGTCAGCATCAGAACGGGTGTCCACACCTGCTGGGTGCGCAGGTTGCGCAGCACGTCGTAGCCGTTGCGGCCCGGGAGCATGATGTCGAGGACGACCACGTCGTAGGGGTTCTCGGTTGCCAGCCACTGTCCGGTGACCCCGTCATGGGTCACGTCCACGACGAAGCCCTCGGCGGTCAGCGCCTGCTTGAGCGCTCCGGCGATGTTCACCTCGTCCTCGACGAGCAGCACGCGCATCGGTATGGCACCTCCTTCAGGCGGCACAGTAGCCCGCGAACCCGAGCCAGGACGGACGTGCCGTTCAGCAAGGCTTCAGCAGGGGCCCGCGATCGTGGGTGGTTCATCCGCGCGTGGTTGCACGTGGCGGGTACCGAGCACGTGATCGAAGGAGCACCAGATGTCGTCACGACCGTGGGCTGCCGAGCCCCCGTCGTCGCCGCGCCGGCGTGATGCCGCCCGATGGGCATGGGCGGGGGCCGCCCTGGTCCTGGTGGCCGTGCCCTTCGCGCTGCTCCTCCTGCTCGTCGAGGACCACTTCGGTCCCATGCTGGCAGCGGACCAGGGCGCCCGGGACAGCCTGCATCGCTTCGGGCTGACCCGTCCGCTCTTCGTCGAGGTCATGCGGGTGCTCAGCGACTCGGGGTCGGCGCTGGCGTGGCAGGTCGTCATCGGTGCCTGCGTCGTGTGGCTCCTCTGGCGTCGCCTCTGGCGGCTCGCCATCTTCACCGCGGTGACCGTCGCCGGCTCCTCGCTGCTCAACAGCGCCGTCAAGGCCCTGGTGCACCGGACCCGACCCGTGGTCGACCACCCGTTCGTCCACGAGGCCGGGGCCAGCTTCCCGAGCGGGCACGCCCAGGCGGCGATCGTGGGCTACGGCGTCCTGCTGCTGGTCTTCCTTCCGGTGCTGCCCGTCAGGTGGCGACGTCCCGTCGTGGCGGTGGCGGCGCTTGTCGTCGTGGGGATCGGCTTCTCCCGGGTGGCCCTCGCCGCCCACTACGTCTCCGACGTGGTCGGCGGGTTCGTCCTGGGTGCAGCGTGGCTCGCGGCTCTGACGGCGCTCTTCAGCGCCTGGAGGCTCCAGCGGGGCAGGGCGCCCGTCTCGCCGCGGGAGGGTCTCGCGCCGGAGGATGCCCCCCGCCTCGACCCGACGTGACCTGACAGCACGCCGCGTCAGGCCGGTGCCGGCAGCCGGACCTCGAAACGGCACCACCCGTCCGGGGCGACGTCCGTCCTGACGGACCCGCCATGGGCCTCCGCCAGAGCCTTCACGATGGACAGGCCCAGGCCACTTCCGCCGGTGTCCCGGTCCCGGGACTCCTGGAGGCGGATGAAGCGGTCGAAGATCGCCTCACGCCGATCGGCCGGCACCACGTCGCCGTCGTTGTCGACCGTGACGACGACACTGGCATCGGGTCCCGGCCCGCACTCCAGCCGGATGGAGCTGCGGGCGTGCCGCGACGCGTTGTCGACGAGGTTGCGCACGACCTGGGCGAGCCGGTCCGGGTCTCCGCTGACGCGGGCGGCATGGATGTCGCCGGTGACGGTGAGCGCGCTCGTCGCCCGAAGGTGTCGGATCTCCTCGATCAGCAGGTCGTCGAGGTCGACGTCCTTGTGCTGCAGCACGATCCCCTGGTCGTCCGCCTTGGCGAGGGTGAGCAGGTCCTCGACGAGGCGCTGCATGCGCAGGGCCTCGCCGCTCACGACCGCGGTGCCCGCCGCGTCGATCCCGTGAGGTGAGCTCTCGCTGATGACACGGATGGCGGTCAGCGGGCTGCGCAGCTCGTGCGAGGCGTTGCTGACGAAGGCGCGTTGCGCAGCGTCGGCGCGCTGCAAGCGGTCCAGCATCTCGTTCATCGTCTGGGCCAAAAGGGTGATCTCGTCACCGCCCGGGGGGACAGGCACGCGCACCGGGGATCGGGTCGCGCCGATCTCCGAGACGGAGGCCCTGATCCGCTCGACGCGTCCCAGGGCGCTGCTCAGCACCCGGTTGATCAACCAGAGCAGGCCCGCGAGCAGCAGCAGTGCGAGCACGCCGAGCGCCGTGGTCGCCCCCTCGATGAGCAGCGACTCGGTCTGCAGCGGGGTCGCCACGAGCAGGGTCGTCCCAGTCCCGACGGGGGCACCCTCGGAGCCGGTGCCGAGTCCGCGCCCGACGACGACGTATGCCTCGTGCTCGTTCGTCGGTATGCCGTCGACGCGCGTGCTCACCACCTGACCCGGGGCTGGGTGCAGGTCGGCGAGCGGCTGGTTCGCCGCAGCGACGTCGTTGTACGACAGCACCCGCCCGTCGCTTCCGAGCAGCTGCAGGACGGACCCTCGCGCCGGCACCGAGCGCAGCGTCGAGGCCGGTTCCTTGGCGGCGACGATGATCGAGGCGATCTGGTTCGCCTGCTCCGTCACCGCCGTGGTCGTCGTGTTCCCCACGACGGCCTCGAGCGTCTTCTCGTAGGCACCGAGGGCCACTACGAGGGCGACGGAGGCCGCCGCCGCGGTGACCGCGAGGATGCGGAAGCGCAGCGACCGCACGCGCCACCGGGTCAGCAGGGAAGAGGCCGTCACCTCGACATCGTCTCGCGTGTCGTCACACGCGACATCCTGGGGGCGGACGGCTGAAACACGCCTGAACGCCGTGTGCCGCACTCAGCGCATCAGGTCGACCAGCCGGGTCATGGTGTCGATCTCCTTGGTCTGGCCGTCGATGACCGCCCGGGAGAGCGTCTTGACCTCGGGGAGCCGCCCCTGCTCCAGCTGCGTGCGGGCCATCGCGACGGCGCCCTGATGGTGCTGGATCATCATCTGCAGCCACATCCGGTCGAAGGCCGCGCCGGACGACTGCTCGAGGTCGTGCATCTGCTGGTCGGTCATCATGCCGTCCATCTCCATGCCGCCCATGTCGTGGCCGCTGGGCATCGGGGCGCTGCCCCACGAGGTGAGCCATCCCGTCATCGTCCTGATCTCGGGGTCCTGGGCGTCCTTGATCTGCGCGGCAAGCTGCTTGACGCGCGGGTCCGTCGCCTGGGCCAGGGCGAGGTCGGCCATGGCGATGGCCTGCTGGTGGTGGGGCACCATGCTCGAGGCGAAGGTGACGTCGGCCTGGTTCTGTCCGGCCGTGCCGTCGGAGGAGGCCGTGGAGCCGGACGTGCTTCCCTGCAAGGCCGTCGGCGCTCCTCCCATCCCGTGCCCGGAGTCGTGTGACGCGCCGGGCGTCCCTGAGCTGCAGGCACCTACGGCAAGGGTGGTGGCCAGGGCGGCTGCTGCGGCAAGGGTTCGGAGGGTGCGGTTCATCGGGTTCCTTCCTCGTTGGGTCACGCGGGGCGCGGTGTCGGGACGCGCGCTCTGGTTCCACGCGGGGAGCGGTGTGTGGCTGGCGGTGGTCGAAGGCGTCGCCGTCGAGGGCGTCGCAGGCGGCTCAGCGGGGGTGGGCGTCCGTGGTCCCGCCACCCGGCGACCAGCTCGGGGCAGGGTGCGTCCACATCCAGCGGCTGGGCCGGCCGTCGCACTCACGCATACCGGAGCTCGATCATCATCCCGGACTCGGCGTGGTAGATGTTGTGGCAGTGGAGCATCCATCGACCGAGGTTGTCAGCCTCCAGGTCCAGCGAGAGACGCTCCATCGGTCGCAGCACGACGGTGTCCTTGCGCACCCCGCTGTCCGCGAGCGCGAAGGTGTGGCCGTGCACGTGCAGCGGGTGCATCATCATCGTCCGGTTCGACACGTCGAGCCGTACGCGCTCGCCCTCCGCCACCATCACGGGGGCGTTGCTGCCGTAGGGGGCGCCGTTGATGCCCCATGCGTACGGCGCCATCTGCCCGTCGAAGGTCAGCGGGGTGCTGCGGTCCGGGGTGCGCGCCGGCAGGCGGGCGTCGTCGACCGGAGTCAGGTCGTGCACCATGAGCACCCGGCCGCTCAGCTGGGGAGGTCGAACGCTCGGAGGCGGCGGGGAGCCGGACCCGGTGCGCAGCAGCGCCATCGCCTGGCCCGCGGCCGGACCGGCCATCGGCTGCTTCGCGAGCGGCACCGCGAGGAACGGGAAGACCCCGTCCTTGGCGGTGACCGTGACGTCGTAGCGCTCGCCCATCCCGACGTAGAGCCCGTCCGCGCTCGTCGGCCTGACGGCATACCCGTCGGCGTGGGTCACGGTCATCTCGTGGCCGCCGAGGGCGACGGTGAAGAACGTGTCCGAGGCGGCGTTGATGATCCGCAGCCGGATGCGGTCGCCGGGCTTGGCAGTGAACGTCTCGGGCGACGTGGAGATCCGCCCGTTGACGAGGATGTACGGGTAGGCGATGTCACCGCCGTCCCCACCCATCGAGCCGCCCATGCCGGAGCCGCTTACGCCTGAGTGGTCCATGCCGCCCATGCCGCCCATGCCGCCCATGCCGCCCGTGCCCCCGGTGTCGGTGCCTTTCGGCGACGTGGCGCCCTGCAGCTGCGCCAGCACCTGGTCGGGCCGTGCGGCCCGTCCCGTCGAGCCAGTCGTCCAGCACGAGCAACCACTCGTGGTCGTACGCCCCGGGTTCGTGGGGGTCGTCGATGACGAGCGGCCCGTAGAGGCCCCGGTCGAGCTGCACCCCGACGTGCGGGTGGAAGAAGTAGGTGCCCGGGTCGGGGGCGGTGAACTCGTAGTCGTAGTCCGCCCCCGGCGCGATCGGCGCCTGGGTCAGCCCGGGGACGCCGTCGGCGACGTTGCGCAGCCGTATGCCGTGCCAGTGCACGCTCGTGGGGTCGGGCAGGCGGTTGCGCACGTGGACACGCAGCAGGTCCCCGGCGGTCGCCCGGAGCGCGGTGCCGGCGATCTGGTCGCCGTAGGCCCACGTCCTGACCGTCACGCCTCCGAGGTCAGCGGTGACCGGCCGAGGCTCGAGCGTGAAGGCCCGGACCCGCTGACCCGTCGTGGGAGAGAGCGTCGACGAGGGCGGAACCGCTGTGCGGGTGCCGAGCACCGTCGGGCTCGACGTCCCGGGCTGGGCCGTCGTGCACGCGGCCACGGCGGCCGTGCCTGCCAGGCCGAGCCCTCCGAGGAGCAGGGTGCGGCGTCTCAGCGGGCCTCGGTCGGTGTGACTGTCCATCGGTCCTTCCTGGGTCGAGCGCGAGCTGGGTACGACGGTCCGACGCCGTCGGGGTGCCGTCTGCTGTCGAGCATGCGACGCCGGTGTACAGGTCGGACTGGCTTTTCCTGAAGGTTTGGTCAAGATCGCCGCCGCGCCACCTGCGCACCGTGTGTCCCGGCGAGACTGGCGGCATGAGTGCTGCTCGCCGCCCCCGCGTCTCGTCGTCCCGTGGAGGTGGCAGCGGTGCTGACGGCACACGCGAGCCTGCAGGTCGACCCCTGGCGACCCGTCTGCTGCTGGCCCAGGGTGCCGTCGTGGCCGCGGGCATCGTCACCGCCAGCGTCGTCGCTGCGGTCACCGGGCCGCCCATCTTCCACGAGCACCTCCTGCAGGCAGCGTCGACCGCCGGCGGCAGCGAGATGATGCACGTCGAGGAGGCGTTCAGGGACGCCAGCCTGATCTCCCTCGGAGTGGCGCTCGTCATCGCGCTGGTCTGCGCGCTGGTGGTGACGTACTACGTCAACGGCCGCCTGCAACGACCCCTGGCCAGCCTCACCGAGGCCGCCGACGAGATGGGCCGGGGCCACTACGAGGCGCGGGCCGAGGTGGACGGCGCGGGACCCGAGCTCACGAGCCTCGCCAACGCCTTCAACTCCATGGCGGCCCAGCTGGGCGCGACGGAGGACACCCGTCGCCGCCTGCTCAGCGACGTCGCCCACGAGATGCGCACCCCGGTGGCGACGCTCGGTGCCTACCTCGACGGGCTCGAGGACGGGGTCACCGACTGGGGGCCGGAGACGGCTCAGCTGTTCCGGGCGCACAACGACCGGCTCGCGCGGCTCTGTGACGACATCGGCATGGTCTCGCGTGCCGAGGAGGGACGCCTCCCCATGGCGCCCGCGCCCGTCCGGGTCGGGGACCTCCTCCACGCGGCGGCGCGTCAGGCCGAGTCGGCGTTCGACGCGAAGGGGGTCGGACTCGAAGCCCGGCCGAGCCCCGCCTGGGACGTCGCCGTCCGGGCCGACCGCGAACGACTCGGGCAGGTCATGTCCAACCTGCTGTCAAACGCGTTACGGCATACGCCGTCGGGAGGGCAGGTGACGGTGACCGCCCGGGCCACCACCCAGGAGGTGCGCGTCGTCGTCGCGGACACGGGGGAGGGACTCACGCCCGAGCAGCTGCCCCACGTCTTCGAGCGCTTCTACCGCGGTGACTCAGCACGGACGCGCGACGACCGTGGCAGTGGCATCGGGTTGACCATCGCCAAAGCCATCGTCGATGCGCACGACGGCGCGATCACCGTCAGCAGCGACGGGCCGGGGCAGGGGGCGCGTTTCGTCGTGACCCTGCCCGTCACGACCAGGTGAGGACACGCTCTGGCTCGCGTCGTCACGAGGCGTGGGGCAGATCGCCTCGCGTCCTGTCCTCGGCAGCATGGCCAGGGTCGGCGACGTCGGTCGCAAGCGAGGGCTGGGACTGCACGAGCGTCCGCCGGATGCGTGCGTACTCGTCGACGTCGATCTCGCCGCGGGCGAGTCGGTCCTGGAGCACGGTGAGTGCGGCGTGGGGTTCTGCGGCAGTCGATCCGGAGATTGACCCTCGGCGGTGCGCCTCGGGGTCGAGCGGCTCCGCGGCCGGGGCCCGCCGCGGGCGGGGCCTTGCGCTGAGCAGCCCGCGGACCGCCATGGCGACGACGACCCAGAAGGCCACCGTGCCGAGTGCCATCACGAGCCACAGGCCCGCGCCCATCCCGAGTCCGGTGTTCCACATCATGGGTCCAGCGTGCGCCTGGGACATCGCGGTTCGACTCTCGCTCCATGAAGATCTGACGAAGAATCTGCGCGCTCGCCACAGGTAGCCGGTGGTCGGCTCGAGCCGGGAGAGACTGTGGCCATGACGACCACAGACAGCTCCGAGGGTGCACGCATCCTCGTGGTCGAGGACGAGACGGACCTGGCGAGGATGGTGGGCGCCTACCTGGAACGAGCCGGGTATGCCGTCGAGCTCGTGCACGACGGCGTCGAGGCCGTCGCGTCGGCTCGAGCCGTCACCCCGGATGCCATGGTGCTGGACCTCGGGCTGCCGAGACTCGACGGGATCGAGGTGTGCCGCCAGGTGCGCACATTCTCCGACTGCTACATCCTCATGCTCACCGCGCGCGACGACGAGGTGGACAAGCTCGTCGGACTCTCGGTGGGTGCCGACGACTACATCACCAAACCGTTCAGCCCCCGCGAGCTCGTCGCCCGGGTGCAGGTCGTCCTGAGGCGACCCCGCAGGGCTGCCGCCGTGTCCGGCGACCACACGCCGCTGCGCCGCTTCGGCGACCTCAGCGTCGACGTCGAGGCGAGGCAGGTCCAGGTGGCGGGTCGTCCGGTAGGGCTCACCCGCACGGAGTTCGACATCCTCGAGGTCCTGACCGACCGGCCACGGCTCGCCTACTCACGCCGTCAGCTCATCGACGAGGTCTGGGACCCCGGCTGGGTCGGGGACGAGCACATCGTCGACGTCCATGTCGCACACCTCCGACGCAAGCTCGGCGACGACTCGTCCCGTCCTCGCTACGTCGACACGGTCAGGGGCGTCGGCTACCGCATGGGCACGGGCTGACCACTCGACCGACCGCCCGCGCCACGGCGTCGGAGGGCCTGGTGGCGTGAGCGCCGTCGGCAACGATCTTGACTTCATACCCCAGGGGGGTACCTTGGAGGTATGGACAGACACAGCGACCACTCGGCATCGTCGACGACATCGCTGGTCAAGGACCCCGTCTGTGGCATGGACGTCGACCCTGCGACCAGCGAGCACCACCTCGAGCTGGACGGACACGAGCACGTCTTCTGCTCCGCCGGCTGCCGCGCCAGGTTCGAGGCCGACCCGAACGCGTTCCTGACGGGCTCGTCCGGCCAGCAGCGTCCGGGACACGACCACTCCCACCACGGCGACCAGGTCGACCACGGCGACCAGGTCGGCCATGGGCATGACGCCCGTCGGGCGGCTGCAGGCGAGCCTGCTCCCGGCGACGTGGCGGAGTGGACCTGTCCCATGCACCCGGAGATCCGACGGCCCGGCCCGGGCAGCTGCCCGATCTGCGGGATGGCGCTCGAACCCGTCATGGTGACGGCCGACAGCGGCCCCAACCCCGAGCTCGCCGACATGACAAGGCGATTCACGGTTGCGGTCGTCCTCAGCATCCCCGTGCTCGTCCTCTCGATGGGGCGCGACCTGATCCCGGCGCTCGCGGACGCCGTCTCCCCGACGGTGGCCAACTGGGCCCAGCTCGTGCTGGCCACGCCGGTCGTGCTGTGGGCGGGCTGGCCGTTCTTCCAGCGCGGGTGGGCCTCGGTGCGAACCATGAAGCTGAACATGTTCACCCTCATCGCGATGGGCACCGGGGTGGCCTGGCTCTTCAGCGTGGTCGCCACCCTCGCGCCCGGGGTCTTCCCCGAGGCCTTCCGTATGGACGGCGCGGTCGCGGTCTACTTCGAGGCCGCTTCCGTGATCACCGCGCTCGTCCTGCTCGGGCAGGTCCTCGAGCTGCGCGCCCGGGAGAGCACGTCCGGCGCGATCCGGGCGCTGCTCGACCTCACCCCCAAGACCGCCCACCGGGTCGACCACGACGGGACCGAGTCCGACGTCACTCTCGACCAGGTGCAGGTGGGCGACCTGCTGCGCGTGCGCCCCGGGGAGTCCATCCCCGTCGACGGCGCCGTGCAGGACGGGCGTTCGACCCTGGACGAGTCGATGGTGACCGGTGAGTCGATGCCGGTCACCAAGACGGCCGGTGACGCTGTCATCGGTGGCACCGTGAACCAGACCGGTTCGCTGGTCGTGCGTGCAGACAAGGTCGGGCGCGACACGATGCTGGCGCGGATCGTGCAGATGGTCGCCGACGCGCAGCGCTCGCGTGCACCCATCCAGCGCCTCGCCGACCGGGTGTCCGCCGTGTTCGTGCCCGCCGTCATCCTGGCCGCGCTCATCGCCTTCGTCGTCTGGGCCACCATGGGACCCGACCCCCGCCTGGCGCACGCCCTCGTCGTCGCCGTCAGCGTCCTGATCATCGCCTGCCCCTGTGCCCTCGGACTGGCCACGCCGGTGTCGATCATGGTCGGCGTGGGCCGTGGTGCCTCGTTGGGGGTGCTCATCAAGAACGCCGAAGCGCTCGAGGTCCTGGAGAAGGTCGACACCCTCGTGGTCGACAAGACGGGCACCCTGACCCAGGGACGTCCGTCCGTCACCCACGTCTCGGCCGCCGCGACGACGGACGAGAAGGAGGTCCTGCGGGTGGCGGCAGCCGTCGAGCGCGTCAGCGAGCACCCGCTCGGCCTGGCGGTCGTGCGCGCCGCCGGCGAGGCCGGTCTGGACGTCCCGGACGTGGAGGACTTCGACGCTCCCGTGGGCAAGGGCGTGACCGGGACGGTCGAGGGACGTCGGGTCCTCGTCGGCAGCAGCGCCTTCCTCGCCGCCCAGGGTGCGGACACGGCCAGCATGGACGCCGAGGCCGACCGGCTGCGCGCCGACGGAGCCAGTGCGGTCTACGTCGCCATCGACGGTGTCGTGGCGGGCGTCCTCGCCATCGCCGACCCCGTCAAGGAGACCACCGCCGAAGCGCTGAAGGCGTTGCGCGCAGAGGGAATCGACGTCGTGATGCTGACCGGCGACAACCGGGTCACGGCACAGGCCGTGGCACGGACGCTGGGCATCGGCCGCGTCGAGGCCGAGGTCCTGCCTGACCACAAGAGCGACGTCGTCCAGGCCCTCCGTGCCGAGGGTCGGGTCGTGGCGATGGCCGGCGACGGCGTGAACGACGCACCCGCGCTGACCGCCGCCGATGTCGGCATCGCGATGAGCACCGGCACCGACGTCGCCATCGAGAGCGCCGGCGTCACCCTCCTCAAGGGCGACCTGACCGGTATCGTCCGCGCCCGGGCCCTGTCGGAGGCCACCATGTCGAACATCCGCCAGAACCTGGTGTTCGCGTTCGTCTACAACGCTGCCGGCATTCCGCTCGCCGCCGGGGTGCTGTACCCGGCGTTCGGCCTGTTGCTGTCCCCGATGATCGCTGCCGCTGCGATGGCGCTGTCGTCGGTCAGCGTCATCGGCAACGCGCTGCGACTGCGCACTCAGCGCCTCAAGTGACGTGGGGGCTCAAGCGCACCGGCGCGGCGCGGCGTCAGTGACCGGTGCCTCGGGTCACCAGGTCGTCTGCGCGCAGGCGCTCGACCCGGCGGGCTCGACCTGGAGGGTGGCGTGCTCGATGCCGAAGCGTTCGCGCATGACGGTCGCGGCCTGCGTGAGGATCGCGCCGGTGTCCGTGGGGTCGCCGCCGGGCCGTGCCGCCGCGCTGACGAGGTGCGCGGTGGCCACGTTCATCCCGGAGGTCAATGTCCACACGTGCAGGTCGTGCACCTCGACCACGCCGACGATCTCGGCGAGGGCCTGCTCGGCCTCGTCCGGGTGCATCCCCGCCGGTGCGTGCTGGCCGAGGACGGCCAGTACCTCGCGCCCGAGCATGACGGCCCGGACCGCGACGAACAGAGCGATGGCCAGGGCCACGACGGTGTCCCACCACGGTTGGCCCGTGGTGCCCACGAGGATCGCGGCGGCGATGACGCCGACCGAGCCGACCGTGTCGGCCAGGACCTCGAGGTAGGCGCCCTTGACGTTGAGGCTCTCGCTCGCGCCCCCGCGCAGCAGGGCGACGCCGACGAGGTTGACGACGAGGCCGAGGGCGCCCACGACGAGCATCGGGCCAGATGCGACCTCGGCTTCCGCGCCGATGCGGCCGACGGCCTCGATGCAGATGTAGACGGCGACGCCGAGCATGAGCAGGACGGCCAGCCCGGAGGCGAAGACCTCGGCCCGGTAGGAGCCGAAGGTCCGGCGCCCCGTCGTGTCCTTGCGGGTCGCGATGCGTGTGGCGACGATGGCCGAGCCGAGTGCCACGACGTCCGCCGCCATGTGGCCGGCGTCGCTGATGAGGGCCAGTGAGCGAGAGCTCAGACCGACCACCAGCTCGACGACGAAGAAGACCGCGACGAGGCCGAAGGCGAGCTGCAGCCTCCAGCGGTGCGCACCCGCCGCGGAGCGGCCGTGGTCGTGGCCGTGCCCGTGGCTCATGCCCGGACCTCCGTGCGCCGGGCGCCGGCGGCCCGGCGAGCAGGCTGGACCCGGCCGACCTCGGCGGCCTGCTCGGACCCGTTCCCCACCGCAGGATCGTGCGTCATGTGCTCACGGGTCAGGTCGAGGAGCATGCGCACGTGGGCGTCGGCGAGCCGGTAGTACATGAGGCGACCGTCGCGACGAGCCGTCACCACCTGCGAGGCGCGCAGCAGACGCAGGGACTGCGACACGGTGGTCTCGGCGACGCCCGTGGAGGCGGCGAGATCGCAGACGCAGAGCTCACCCGCCTCGAGCAGCGCGTAGAGAAGCTTGGCCCGCGTCGGGTCGCCGAGGAGCTTGAAGACCGCAGAGACCCGGACGAGGTCGTGCTCGGGCAGGGCTCGAGATCGGACGTGCCGCACCGTCTCGGGGTGGACGCAGTGGTCGGTGCACCCGTCCATCCCGAGCACATTCTCATCTGAACGCATGATCAGATGTTAGGGGCACCGGTGACGGGCGGCGACACGGTCCACTCCGGCCGGCGGGAGCTGACCAGCCACCGGGTGGCAGCGGACACTCGACGTCGGCCCGGCCGTCCCGGCCGTGAGGTCAGGGCGCGGGGCCGATCACGGCGGCGAGCGTCGCGAACGTGTAGCCGCGAGCCCGCAGCTCACCGATCATGCGGGGGAGCGCGTCGGCGTCGAGGGTGGAGTGGTCCGTCGGGTGGGCGCCGACGTGCATCAGGACGATCTCGCCGGTCCGGGCCGCGGACGTGACGCGGGAGACGACGGTGCTGACGGACTGGCCGCTCGAGGTCCCCTTCCAGCCGAGCGTGTCGACGGTCCAGCGGAAGGGCACGTAGCACTCGGCGTTGACGAGCGAGATGGTTCGAGCGTCGACGGCGCCGAAGGGGAAGCGGAACCACGGGCGGGGGTCCTGGCCTGTCACGGCCTTGATGCGCGTGGCGGCCGAGCGGATCTCGCTCCGGACCCGCGACGACGACAGCGTGGTCAGGTCGGGGTGGGTATAGGTGTGGTTGCCGACGGGGTAGCGCGACGCGATGGCCCGCGCGCTCGCGGGGAAGGCGTCGACGAACTGGCCGGTGAGGAAGAAGCTGGCCGGCACGTGCTGGGCCTCGAGCGTCCGGAGAATGGAGGCGACGCCCTCGTTGCCGCTGCCGGCGTCGAAGGTCAGGGCCACGACCTTGCGATCGGTGCCCAGCGTGGTCAGGTCACGACCCAGCAGTCGCGTGGGGATCGAGCAGGTCGCGGGCGGGACGGTGGTCGTCCTCGTCGGCGTGGCCGTCGGTCGGGCGGTCGGGGTGGATGCCGTGGGCCTCGGCGTCGTGGGGCGTGGCGTGGGGCGTGTCGTGGGGCGTGGCGTGGGGCGTTGAGAGGTCGGCGGGGCAGGACGGGTGCCGGTCGACGTCGGCCGGGTGGTGACCGGACTGCTCGTCGTGGAGGGTGACGCGCCCGACGTCGAGCTGGTGGCGCCCGTGGGTGAGGTGGCCGACGTCGCGGGCGCGGGTCCGCCCGAGCCCTGGCAGGCGCTGAGTGCCAGGGCGAGCGTGGCAGCCGCGGTCAGGAGCCGCAGCCGCGCGGTGCGGCCGGTCATGGTTCCTCCTCCTCCATCCCACGCCATGACGCCGCCCCTGGAGCGCCGATGTGCTCGACGAGACACTCGCGACACCCTGACCTGATCGCGCCTCTCGGGTGGAGGATGGGCCGGTGAGGCACTGCCGCTTCGCACGAGAGGACTGACATGGCCACCCCGAGCCCTGGCTACTCGATCACCGTCCGCGTCGAGGTGCCTGCCGCGGCCAACGCGACCGCGGCCCTCACCACGGCTGTCGCCTCGACGGGTGGTGCACTGACGGCGCTCGACGTCGCCGAGAGCCGCACCGACCGTCTCGTCGTCGACGTCACGTGCGACACCCGTGACGAGGCGCACGGGCACCTCATCACGGACGCGATCGCGGCGATCCCCGGCGCAGTGGTCCACAAGGTCAGCGACCAGACGTTCCTGCTGCACCTCGGCGGCAAGATCGAGGTCAACCCGAAGGTGCCGCTGAAGCACCGTGACGACCTGTCGCGGGCCTACACGCCGGGCGTGGCGCGCATCTGCCGGGCCATCGCGGAGCATCCGGAGGACGCCCGCCGGCTCACGATCAAGCGCAACACCGTCGCCGTCGTCACCGACGGCTCGGCCGTGCTGGGGCTGGGGAACATCGGCCCTCTCGCGGCACTACCGGTCATGGAGGGCAAGGCGGCGCTCTTCAAGCAGTTCGGGGGCGTCGACGCCTGGCCCGTCTGCCTCGACACGCAGGACCCCGACGCCATCGTCGCCACCGTGAGGGCGATCGCTCCGGTCTACGGCGGGATCAACCTCGAGGACATCTCTGCCCCGCGGTGTTTCGAGATCGAGGCCCGGCTGAGGGAGCTGCTGGACATCCCCGTCTTCCACGACGACCAGCACGGCACGGCCATCGTCGTGCTCGCCGCCCTGAAGAACGCGCTCCGGGTGGTCCACAAGTCCATCGACGACGTGCGGATCGTCGTCTCCGGCGTCGGGGCGGCGGGCCACGCGATCATCCGTCTGCTGCTCACCCAGGGAGCCAGGGACATCGTGGCGTGCGGACGCGCGGGTGCGGTCCACAACGGCAACGAGGGGATGGAGCCGTTCCGCCAGTGGATCGCCGACCACACCAACGCCGGTCACGAGAGTGGCAGCCTCAAGGAGGTCCTCGTCGGCGCGGACGTCTTCATCGGTGTCTCGGCGCCGGACCTGCTCACCGGTGACGACGTCGCGACCATGGCGCCCGACGCGATCGTCTTCGCCCTGGCCAACCCCGTCCCCGAGGTGGACCCCATCGCGGCGAGCGAGCACGCCGCCGTCGTCGCGACCGGCCGCTCCGACGCCCCGAACCAGATCAACAACGTCCTCGTCTTCCCCGGCTTCTTCCGCGGGCTGCTCGACGCCCACGTCTCCGACATCACCGACGCCATGATGGTGGCGGCCGCCACCGCGATCGCCGACTCGGTCCAGCCGGAGGAGCTGAACGCGAGCTTCATCATCCCGAGCGTGTTCGATGCCACCGTGGCCCCTGCGGTCGCCGCGGCCGTATGCCGTGTCGCCGGCTCTGCCTAGGCCGCACCGTGCGGACTCGGCAACCGGGCCCACCGGTCGTCCGTGAGCCCGGGCACGGCCGCCGGTGACGGCGCCGCCGGGCAGCAGCGCGCGGTCCCCGGCGGTGATGGACGGCCCGAGCGAACCCCGTGACGACCGCGCGCGCCGGTGGCAACCTGAGAGGGACGCGAGTACCTCCCGCGCCGCACGGGCAGCTCCGGAAGGACAGGGCCATGATCGCGGTCATCGGCGGCACCGGCCGCCTCGGTCGTCTCGTCACCGAACGCCTCGTCGACCAGGGCGAGCAGGTCAGGGTCGTGGCCCGCTCGGCCCCGGACAGGCGCGTTCCGGGGGCGCACTTCGCCGCAGCAGACCTGCGCGACCCGAGCACGCTGCCGCCGGCGCTCGACGGGGCCGATGTCGTCGTCGCCGCGGCGCACGGCATGGACCCGGGCAGGGGCGAGTCGCCGGCCGAGATCGACCGCGACGGGAACGTCGCCCTGATCGACGTCGCCTCGGGCCGCGGAACGGACGTCGTCCTGCTCTCCGTGGTCGGCGCCGCCGCGGACCACCCGCTGGAGCTGTTCCGGATGAAGTGGGCGGCGGAGCAGCACCTGAGGGCCAGCAGCGCGTCGTGGACGATCGTGAGGGCCTCGGCCTTCGCCGAGATGTGGCTGGAGCTGCTGGGGGACTCGGCCAGAGGTGGGAAGGGCCCGCAGGTCTTCGGAGCGGGCGACAACCCGATCAACTTCGTGAGTGTCGACGACGTGGCCGTGGCGGCCGCACGGGCAGCGACCGACCGTTCGTTGCGAGGCCGGACCATCGAGGTCGGGGGTGAGGACCTGACGCTCAACGAGCTGGCCCGCCTCGTTCGCCCGGACCTGCCTCCGCGTCATGTGCCCCGCGCTGCCCTGCGCGTCCTGGGTCAGCTCGCCCGACCCGTACGACCCTCGTTCGCACGGCTGGCCCGGGCGGCCGCGACGATGGACAGCACCGACCTGCGCTTCGAGGCCTCGACCGGCAGGGAGGCCTACCCGTGGCTGCCCGGCACGTCGGTGCGCGAGCTCGCCCAGCGGGGCGGCTCCTGACGTCGGACGTGAGGAGCCGCACCCGGGCAGGACGGCGGCGCGTCGTCAGGCAGCGCGGCGGCGGCTGGAGCCGGCGCGTACCACGGCGCCACTCGGGACGAGCTCGTCGGAGTCGACGCGCGCTCCGTCCCAGACGTGGGTGTCGGAGCCGATCTTCGCTCGTGCACCGATGCGTGCGTCGCGGCCGATGACCGCGCCGGACGCGACGTGCGCGCCGGTCCCGATGGCGGCTCCGGAGTGGATGACGGCGTCGCGCTCGATCCAGGCGCCGTTCGCGACTCGGACGCCGGTACCGACCACGGCGCCGCGGTCGACGTAGGCCGACTCACCGATGTAGGCCGTCGGGTCGACGTGGGCGTGCGACTCCACGAAACCGCCACCGTTGTCGTGGCGGGCGTAGCGCAGCACGGTTCCGTTGTCAGCCTCGAACTCCTCGTACTTCCTTCGCCTCATGGTGCACCCCCTTCGGGTTGGTCGTGGGCACGGTGCCCACGCTCACCTTGCCGGTATCAACATTCAAGTCTGCTTGAAGATTCCGTCGAGGTGGTGACTGGTCACTACCCGCCCAACGCGCCGGACGACCCCCCGGTTCCACAGGCTGGACAACGTTCTGGTCACACGCCGAGCGCACCTCGCGGACGCCACGACCTGCGTCCTGACGGGGTCATGGACGCAGCCGTGTGCCGCCTCCGTCCGGTGGCGGCACACGGCTGCGTGCTTCGGGGCGCTCGGGCGGTCAGACGCCCTCCTGCACCTCGTAGATGGAGTCGGCGACGAGCCCGTGAGCGTCCCGGTGCACGGTGTTCGCGGCCTCGGCGTCGGGCGCCTCGACAAGGCAGAAGATCTGGCCCCTGCGCTCGTCCACCCAGTAGCGCAGGTAGTTGACGCCATGGGGCTCCTGGGTGGCGAGGTCGGCCTGGTGGGCCTGGGCGACGGCGTCCATGGTGACCCCGTCTCCGAGGGTGTGGACGTCCATGAAGAGCGGCATGCTCGTGGTCCTTTCCGGTTGCGAACTGGGATGCTCCAGCGTCGACCCCGAGGACTCGGCGGGTCATGGGTGGCGGCTACCCACTCACGCCGTCGCCCCACCCATCTTGAGCAGCTCGCGCCGACTCTCCACCCCGAGCTTCGTCAGGACGGAGGCGACGTGGTGCTCGGCCGTGCGGCGGGAGATGACGAGGCATTCGGCGATCCCGGCATCGGTGTGACCCTGCTCCAGCAGCTCCAGGACCTCGGTCTCACGCGGGGTCAGCCCCGAGGGGTGCTTGCGCGTCGCCGGCCGGGGCGCGCGTGGCGCGGTCCAGCCCCTGGCGCGCAGGTCGGCTCGCGCTCGGGCGGCAGCGGCATGCGCACCGATCCGCTCGAAGATCGCGACGGCCTCGGTGAGCGAGTCGCGGTCACCGCTGCGCGCCAGCGCCAGGCCCTCGTCGAAGGGGCATCCGAGGGACCGCCAGATGGTCGCGGCCTCACGCCAGGCACCCGCGACCTCCGCCGCGAACGGCGGAGCCAGGGGTCCGGCCACCGCAGACCGGACCAGCGTCTCGACGGGGCCGACGGGACCGACCGAACCCGGGGCGCCGCCCTGGGCGCCTCCGGCCCCGTCTGCGCCTGGGCCGACGAGCCACCGCGCCACGGACCCGCGGTTCCACGGGCAGTCGGCAGACTCGGCCAGCGGCCACGCCTCGGCGGCGACACGAGTTGCTTCACCGAGATCGCCTGCGAGCCAAGCGAACTCGCATCGAACCGCGACGACCGGCGCCACCCGCTGCAGCTCCTGCATGCCCCACGCCAAGGACCACGCGCGGTCCAGCAGCTCGTCTGCCCCGGCGTCCCCGACCCGACCGCGCACGTGGGCGAGCGCGACGAGGGGCTCGACTTCGCCGACGCTGGCGATGTCGGGATGCCGCAGCAGCGACTCGGCCTGGTCGCGGGCCGCAGCGAGATGCCCGCTGTCGAGGTCCAGCTGTGCCTGCCAACCCTCGAGATACAGCGTCCACGAGTCGAGGTCGCGGTCGGAGCAGTACTCGATGCCCTCCCGGAAGTAGCGCCGGGCGTCCTCGTGCCGCCGCTGGAGCACGGCGCTGGACGCCAAGTTGCAGTAGGCGCGCGCTGCGTGCTCGTGGAGGTCGGATGCGCGTGCCTGCTGCAGGCTGTCGGTGAGCATCACGGATCCGGAGACGAAGTCGCCGGCAGCCATCTCGATCGTGCCCAGGTTGTTGAGGGCGTGCACGCGCACCTCCGTGCGCCCGGCTCCGTCATCGAGCCGGTCGGCGAGGTCCAGGGTGCGGTGGGCCCACTCGCGGGTGCCAGCCAGGTCGGTGGCCAGCATCCGGAGCTGGGCACGGTTGCTGTAGGCCAGTGCCAGCTCGAACGACGCCGACCCCTCGAGCACGTCGATGGCGATGGCCGCCTGGGCCTCCGCGTCGTCCTTGCGCCCGGCGAACCAGCTGAGCCTCGAGAGGCATCGCCAGGCGTCCCCGACCCGGGTGGCGTCGCCGGCGCCGTCCCAGATGCGGCGCGCCGCCTCGACGGACTCGATCGCGTCCTCGATGTGGTCGGTGAGGTAGAGCTCGTAGCCGAGTGACCACAACAGCTCGGCCCGACGCGCCGGGGCCACCTCGTCGACGGGCAGGGCTGCCGCGTGGTGCAGCGCGCGTCGGTACTGGTCGACGGCCTCCCGGTGGGCACCCAGCCGAGCGGCCCGCGCCGCGGCCTCCGGGGCGTGTGCCAGCACCGAGCGGCTGTCGCCGGCGACGTCGGCGTGGTGCGCGAGGCGTGCGGGGTCGGCGCCTCGGCTCTCGAGCGCGGCGAGGAGCCGCCGGTGGATGTGGATCCGCCGACCGGCCGGCACCTCGCCGGCGACCGCGAGCCGGCCGAGCTCGTGACGGAACATGACCTCGTGGCCGGTCATGACGAGCAGTCCCCGGTCGAGCGGCTCGTCGAGGACGGACAGCCCGTCGCTCAGCAGCCCCTCGAGGAGGTCGGTCTCGGCTCTCGAACCGGCGAGGGCCACGACCTCGAGGGCCCTTCGGGAGCTCTCGTCGAGGCGCGCGACCCGGGCGAGCACCGCGTCGCGCACGGTGGGCGGCACGCCGACGGAGTCTCCGGAGAGCACCTCGGTGACGAAGAAGGAGTTGCCGCCGGTGACGTCGTGCAGCCGCGCCGCGTCGACGGCTCCGGCGTGCGAGTGGTCGCCCGAGCGTTCGGCCATGAGCGTGGCGACCGCTCGCGGGCTGAGCGGGGGCAGGTCGATGCGTCGCGTCCCGCTGGCGGATGCGGTGTCTCCCAGGAGCATCCGGAGGGCACCACCCGCCGTGGCATCCTCCGGGCGGTAGGTCACGAGCACGAGCGCACGGCAGCCGTGGATGCGACGAGCCAGGTGGCGCAGGAGGTCGAGGGTCGCCTCGTCGGCCCAGTGCGCGTCCTCGACCACCAGCAGGTAGGGCTCCTGCCGTGGCGGCGTCCGCAGGACGTCGACGAGTCGCGTGAAGACGTCCTGGCGGTCGGCCCCGTCCGGCCACAGGTCGGCCGGGAGCAGTGGCAGCATGTCGCGGAGCGGGCCGAGCGGGACCGGGGTGGCGGAGCCGTCGCAGCCACCGACGGCGACGCGCGCCGCGGACCGGGCCGCGGTGGCGGAAGCGGTGACGAAGCTCGTCTTGCCGATCCCGGCCTCGCCCGAGACGTAGACGAGCCTCCCGTGCCCCGCACGGGCGTCGTCCAGGTACCCGGCGACGGCGCGCAGGTGCTCGACGCGCTCGAGAAGCGTCACGTGCCGATCGTACGTGCGTCGCGCCCTGCGGGAGCGGGGTCGGCGCAACCTCGGTGACGGCATACGGTGGAAGGATGAACTTCCGATACCTCGGCAACAGCGGACTCAAGATCTCCGAGATCACCTACGGCAACTGGCTCACCCACGGCTCGCAGGTCGAGAACGACGTCGCGACCCAGTGCGTGCAGGCTGCCCTCGACGCCGGCATCAGCACCTTCGACACGGCCGACGTCTACGCCAACACCAAGGCCGAGACGGTCCTCGGCGAGGCCCTCAAGGGCGAGCGACGCGAGAGCCTCGAGATCTTCACGAAGGTCTACTGGCCCACCGGCCCGGGGGGCAAGAACGACACCGGCCTGTCTCGCAAGCACATCATGGAGTCGATCAACGGCTCGCTCGAGCGCCTGCAGACCGACTACGTCGACCTCTACCAGGCCCACCGCTACGACACCGAGACGCCGCTCGAGGAGACGATGCAGGCGTTCGCCGACGTCGTGCGCCAGGGCAAGGCCCTCTACATCGGCGTCAGCGAGTGGACGGCCGACCAGATCCGCGAGGGCGTCACTCTCGCAAAGGAGCTCGGCTTCCAGCTCATCTCGAGCCAGCCGCAGTACTCCATGCTGTGGCGCGTCATCGAGGACGAGGTCGTCCCGACGTGCGAGGAGCTCGGTGTCAGCCAGATCGTGTGGAGCCCCATCGCGCAGGGCGTGCTGACGGGCAAGTACCAGCCCGGCCAGCAGCCGCCCGAGGGCTCGCGCGCCGCCGACGAGAAGGGCGGCGCCGACATGATCAAGCGCTTCATGAACGACGACGTGCTGACCCGCGTGCAGAACCTCAAGCCGATCGCCGACGAGGCGGGCCTGACCATGGCACAGCTGGCCGTCGCCTGGGTGCTCCAGAACCCCAACGTCGCGGCGGCGCTCGTCGGCGCCTCGCGTCCCGAGCAGGTCGGCGAGAACGTCAAGGCCGCCGGCGTGAAGCTCGAGCCGGAGCTCATGACGAAGATCGACGACGTCCTCGGCGACATCGTCGAGAAGGACCCGGGCAAGACCAGGGAGACCGCGCCCCAGCAGCGCGTCGCCTGATGATCGCCCCCTGAGAGGGGCTGACAGACGAGGGCGTATGCCGTCCCGCCGCGTTCCGTCAGGACGCGCCGCACGGCATACGCCCTCCTTGCCGTCCCCTCCCGCTACGGTCACGCCATGGTCAGGGTCGTGGGGGAGACGCCGCGCTTCGCGCACGAGTCCGAGCGGTTGGTCTGGGACCGTCTGTGTCGCTCGGCGGCCGACGACACGGTGCTCATCCCCAACCTGAGGCTGACCTCGGCGCTGAAGGACCACGAGCTCGATGTCGTCTTCATCATGCCCGGGGTGGGTGTGGTCGTCGTGGAGGTCAAGGGCGGCAGCGTCTCCGTCGACCCGCAGGGGCAGTGGTGGACCGGGGGCGGCACCCGCCGCAGCCGCCCGGTCGACCAGTGCCGCGACGGCAAGTACGTGTTGCGGACGTTCGTCGAGGCCGACCCTCGGTGGAAGGCCAGGCACAGCCGGGTCCGGTGGGGGCACGCGATCGTCGTGCCCTACACCGACATCGCCGACGACTTCGCGACCACCGACTGTCCCCGGTGGATGATCAGTGGACGCGCTGACCTGGATGACCTGGCCGAGCGGCTGGTGGACGTGTGTGCGCTGCAGGAGAACTCGCAGCGGGTCCCCAACGCCGACGACGTCGAGCTCAGCCTCGAGATCCTCACCGGCCGGAGCTTCCCCGTGTACGACCTCGCCGGTGAGGCCGACGAGCGGGAGGCCGCTGCCGACCGACTCACGCAGGAGCAGGCGACGCTGCTGTCGGTGACGAGGCTCATCCGGCGCATGGAGATCCGCGGGGGAGCCGGCAGCGGGAAGACGATCCTGGCCCTGACCCAGGCCAAGGACCTGACCCGAGGCCAGGGGGAGCGCAAGGCCCAGCGCGTCGCTCTCGTCTGCTACTCGATCGGGCTCTCGCAGTACTTCAAGCGGCAGCTGGCGGGGGTGCCGCGCCACCACCGGCCGGCCTTCGTGGGGTCGTTCGAGGATCTCGCCAACGAGTGGGGCATCGACACGGCCTCGCACGACCGCAACGATGCCGACTTCTGGGAGAGAGACCTCGCAGCAAGCATGGCGGAGATCGCTGCGGGCCTGCCTGACGGCAAGAAGTTCGACGCCGTGATCGTCGACGAGGCGCAGGACTTCGCCGACCACTGGTGGCGCCCCCTCATGGCGGCGCTCCGCGACGAGGACGAGGGCGGCCTCTACGTCTACTCGGACGAGAACCAGCGGATCTTCGCCCGGTTCGGCCAGCCCCCGGTGCCCCTCGTCCCGCTCGTGCTGGACCACAACCTGCGCAACACCCAGCAGATCGCTCGCGCCTTCGGGCCGCTCGCTCCCATGCGGATGCACCTGCGCGGGGGCTCGGGAGCCGACGTCCGATGTGTGCCGTGCGCTCAGGAGGAGGCGATCAGCACCTCCGACGACCAGGTGGACCTGCTCCTCGAGGCCGGCTGGCAGCCCCAGCACGTGGCCCTGCTGACGATGGGATCACGCCACCCCGCGCAGGTCGAACGTCAGGAGGCAGACGGCCATGTCGGCTACTGGCGGTCCTTCTGGGACGACGATGACGTCTTCTACGGCCACGTCCTCGGGTGCAAGGGTCTCGAACGTCGCGCGGTCGTGCTCTGTGTGAACGCCAAGAGCACCGACCGCGCCCGCGAGATGCTCTACGTGGGGATGTCCCGAGCCACGGACCAGCTCGTCGTCGTCGGTGACCCCGACGTCATCCGGGAGATCGGCGGCGACGAGGTCGCGCACCGTCTCGGCATCGCCTGAGCCACCTCCTGACGCCCCTGCGGGTAGGCGGCAGGGTGCGGCGGGCGGCCCACCGCGAGGGCTGGGGACAACGCCGGCGAGACGATGGCCGGACCGGTGACCATGGCAGGCATGACCTTTCAGGACCTGCCGCCTCGGGCCAGCGAGATCGCCCTCACCGACCGTCGTGTCGCCGCAGACGTCATCGACCTCATCATCAGCGACGCCGACCGCGCCAACGGCAGCGTCGGCGTCATGATCTGCGATGCCGAGCACCGCGGCATCCAGCCGGTCGTGCTCCACGACGTGCCGCCGGACGCAGGTGTCAGCGGCCTGGCACAGCTGCTCGATCTGCTGCTGCCCCTCGTGTCCGAGAGCGGTGGCTCGGTCCTCATCGGCCGCGGGCGGGCTCGCGGCGCCGCGCCGAACGATCTCGACCGAGCCTGGCACGAGATGGCAATCGCTCGATGTGCCGAGCACGAGGTCGCCCTCCTGGGCTACTACCTCGCGACGACCGACGGTGTCTTCCGGCTGCCAGAGCCACTCTCGGCAGCATCCTGACGCCGGACCGGAGGCCCTTGCGGAACTCCGTGCGGAATGCCGGACTGAACCGCCGGACTCGTGACTCAGAAGGGCGGCGGGTCGTCCCGCGAGGAGCGGGGACCGGCGGTGTTCACCACCGGTGGCGAGACGGGATCAGCGTCACGGACCGCTTCGAGCCAGTCCTTGGGGTAGCTGTCGTAGATGCGAGCAGCCTTGGTGCGCCACCGCACCCGGTCGCCCTCGCGTCGCACGAGCCAGTGGCCGTGCGTGTGCACGTTGTGGTGGTGGCGATGCTTGCTCGTCAGGTTGGTGACCTCGGTCGGGCCGTGTGGCCACGGGATGTCGTGGTCGAGGTCGCACCGAGCGGCGGGCACGGTGCAGCCCGGGGCGCGGCAGGTGCCGTCGACGGCTTCGACCTGGGCGCGCATCGTTGCGGTCGGCCGATAGGCGCGCGGCTCGAGCTGGCGAGCAGCGCCGCTCTCGGCGTCGACGCCGAGGCGCTGCCAGGTCGCGCCGTCGTTGAGCATCATCTGGCGGGCGTGGTCGGCCGTCACCCACCCGTGGCCGACGACCTCGCACGGTGCGTCCGTGAGGCCGACGGCGGTGCTCCAGGGCACGACGAGCCTCACCACGGCCGCCGGGCGGCGACCCAGTCGCTCGAACCAGTCACGGGCCGCGGGGGACGTGTCCTTTGAGGTCGTCGCCGGCTCACGAGTCCCACCGCAGGCGGGGCTCTGGGGCCAGCCGAACATCAGGGTGTCGGTGATGATGTCGGCGCGGAGCGAGTCGAGGTCGCGAGGGTCGCCGGCCGCCCGCGCCGCCCGGGCGATGGCATCGACGCGCTCCATGGCGGCCACCACCTTGTCTGCGTCGTTGACGAGGTTGAGGACGCCGAGACCGTCACGGTCGATCTGTGCGTGCGCCCCGCGGCGGCATCGGGCCCGGCGGCGACGGTCGGCGGCCTCGCGGTCGGCTGCCAGGCAGGCCCGAGTCAGTCGTTGACGGAAGAGAGCGGGGGAGGGCGGTGCCCCGTCCTTGGGCCGCAGGGTGGCGTCGACCACGTCAGGGCCGCACTCGAGCGGCAAGGCAGCGATCTCGCTCTGAATGGTGCAGGCACGGTAGAGACTCACGGCGCCTCGCTGAAGGCGACCGCGCAACGATGCGGCACCCGGCGTCGGTGCGGTGGCGAGGGCCAGGCGCGCGCGCACGTCGTGCGCGCCGAGCCCGGTTGCCGTGCACACCTCCATGGCGGTCAGCTCGTCGGCGTCGATCCACCCGGCGGGCCTCTTCCGGCCGAGGTCGGCGAAGCGCGCGAGCTCGCTCGACTCGATGGTCGAGCGCAGGCGAGCGAGCGCCTCGAGGCCGACGGCGTCGAGGACCGCCTTGCAGCGCTCCACCGACTCGACCACCCTGAGCTCTGCATCCGCCTGGGCCTCGAGCTGCGTGAGCGGCTCCTGCTCCGCGCGCGGTGAGAGGTCGTCGGCGACGGCGTCGAGCAGCTCGCCCACGAGCGCGGGCACCAGGTGGGTGAGGAGGGACTCGGCCACGTGCTTGCGCAGGGTGCGCTCGAGCAGGGGCAGGTCTCGCTGACGGACGGGCTCCCGACGGCTCGCGCGGCTCCGGAAGAGGTCGGCCAGGCGCTCGAGCTCCAGCGTGCCGTCGACCTCGTGGAGGGCCGTCAGCGGTCGGGCATCGGCCCCCGTTGTGCTGTCGTCCATGCTCCAGTCGAACACATGTTCGAACTCTCGTCAAGATCCTGGAGCCCGCCGTCAGGCCTCGACGGAAGACGAATCCCCTGGTGGGAGTCGGACCTCCTCCCCACCCACTACCACCGTCACAGCCCCGTCAGGGCGGCGAGCTCCCCCTCGAGGTGCGACGCCAGGCTGCCTGGGTCCGCCACCACGTCCGGGTCCGAGACGACCGTGATCCCCAGGGTGCCGGCATACGACAGCACGTCGAACGTCACCCCGACGTTGCCCGGCGTGACGGCGACGGGGACCACCCTGCTGACGGTGTGCCCACAGAAGCGCCACGGTTGGGTGGGGCCACGCACGTTCGTGACGAAGGTGTTGACGAGTCGCTGGTGGTCGACGAACCACTGGAGCGCCCCCAGCCGTGCGAGCGCCCTGAAACCCGCACCGAGGGGTGCGGCGGAGGCCGCGCGCGGCCGACCTCGCTGAGCCCGCGACAGGCTCGCCACCGCCCTGAGGCGGGACTTGCGATCCAGCTCGAGTGGGATGCGGAAGGGCACCACCCCCGTCTCATTCCCGAGCCGGCCCGCATCGCCCGGCGTACGACCCGAGTAGGGGACCGAGACGACGAGCTCGCGTGGCCTCTCGCCGCGGTCCGCCAGGGCCTGGCCCATCGCCGAGGACACCGCTGCGAGCACGACGTCGTTGACGGTCGCCCCGGCGCGGTGGGCTGCGGTGACGATCTCGGGCAGGGGAGCCTCCACGAGGGTGAGCCGACGCAGCGGCCCGCTGGGGCGGTTGAACGACGTGCGGGGGCACAGCCGGGGGATCCGGCGGTCGACGCCGAGGTCACGGGCGCCGGCGCTCGCCAGCCGCACCCGTCCGGCCAGGGTGTCGAGGTCGCTGATCCGCGCTCGCCAGGCGTCGCGTGCCAGGGCACGGCGGGCGTATGCCGGGTGGCGCAGCCGCCGGTCACCCGTCCTGTCGCGAGCGCCTCCATCCAGGGCTGCAAGCACCGTCAGCCCCGAGAGCCCGTCGGCCAGGACGTGGTGCGCGACGACGACGAGCGCGGCCGCTCCGTCGTCGAGCCCCGTGAGCCAGGTGGCCCGCCACAGGGGTCGGTCGGACGGGAGCCGCCGGCACGCCAGTGCCGCGACCTCGGTGAGCAGGTGTGCGTCGTCGACGCGCCCGAAGGCGACGTGTCGCTCGATCGGCACGTCGTCGTCCACCCAGTACGGCCGTCCGCAGCCGAGCGGGACGGGTTGGAGCCGGTGGTGCAGCCTGGGCACGTCGGCGGCCGCTGCTGCGAGGGCGCGCTGCACCTCGGGCCTCTCGATGCTGGAACCCTGCTCCACCACGAGGACGGCGGCGATGTTCATGGGGGCCGGGCCCCGGTCGCTCACCAGGGTGGTCAGGTCGTTGCGCGAGATCCGGTCGATCCTGTCGCGCAGGAGACGACCTGACCGCCGAGCGCCGGTGTCCACCCTTCGACGCTAGGCCGATCGCGGCGCGGGCGCACCGACTGTCGGGGCGCAGGCCCTGTCGGGCCGGTCACGTCGACCTCGGGTCGTGCCCGGCGGCGCAGCCTGCTGCCCCAGCGGACTCCCAGCCGCGACCCAGCAGAAACTGACCAGCCCTTGACCTACCGGCGCGTAGCCCGACGGGCGGCTGGCTCGTTGAACCCGTCGAGCGAGGGCGCTTGCCACCGCTCGACGGCCTCGGCCGGACGCCTCGGGGGTGTCCCCGTCCCTGGATCCAGGAGCTGCCCGCATGTTGCCCACCTCGTTCCGCACCTCGTTCAGCAGGAAACCATCGCGCGCCCTGCCGCTCATCGCGGCGGCCGGCCTCGTCGGAGCCCTGGGCGTGGCGGCCCCGGCGCTCGCCGCGACGCCCGACTCGGGCACCGTGTCCGACACGAGCACCAGCGTCCAGTGGACGGCCGGTCCCTTCGCCGCGCCCAACGTCACCGGGACGACCGGCTCCGTCACGTGCGGTCCCGGGCTCTGCGACGACTTCGCGCTGCACGTGTCGACGCCGAGCACCTACGGCGACACCCATCAGCTGACCGTCAAGGTCGGGTGGGCGAACGCAGCAGCGGACTTCGACATCTACCTGCTCGACCAGAAGGGTGCGGTCGTGGCGTCCTCCGCGTCGAGCTCCGACCCAGAGACGATCGTGACGCCGCCCACGAGCGGCGACTACACGGTGCGCGTCGTGCCCTACGCGCCGCTCGGCGAGTCCGTGACCGGCACCGCGACGCTGACCGAGGTCCCCGCCAACCCGGCGCCGAGCACGGCGACGCCGCCGACGTACAGCCAGTACGGCGCCCCCCAGTCCTTCCCCCGGGCGCACGACGCGGGCGAGCCGTCCATCGGCAGCAGCCACACCACCGGCTCGACCTTCTACCAGGCGCTCTACGACACCTACAAGGCCACGTGGGACGACAGCGTCACCCCCTCGAAGGTCACGTGGACCAACGTGTCGGCGACGCCGACCAACGGGTGCCTCACCGGCGGCCTCAACTCGCTCGACCCGATCGGGTTCACCGACCCAAGGACGGGACGCGTCTTCGAGAGCCAGCTCGCGGGCAAGACGTCGCTGATGTGCTACTCGGACGACGAGGGGAAGACGTGGTCGCCCAGCCAGGGAGGCGGCTTGAACTCCGGCGTCGACCACCAGACGGTCGGCGGAGGGCCCTACTCTCCCAACGGTGTCGGCGCACTCCCGACCTCCAGCTACGCGAACGCCGTCTACTACTGCAGCCAGGACATCGCCGACGCCAACTGTGCCTCGAGCCATGACGGCGGCACGACGTTCGGGCCGGCGGTCCCGATGTACTCGCTCCTCGACTGCGGCGGCCTGCACGGCCACGTCAAGGTCGCTCCGAACGACGGCACGGTCTACGTCCCCAACAAGTCGTGCGGTGGCAACCAGGCGGTCGCCGTCTCCGAGGACGGCGGCACCACGTGGTCGGTGCGCAAGGACCCTGCCAGCACGGCGGGTGACTCGGACCCCAGCGTCGGTGTCGGCGCCAAGGGCACGGTCTACATGGGCTACCAGGCTGCCGACGGCACGCCTCGCGTGGCCGTGAGCCGTGACAAGGGCAAGACGTGGACCGACGACCAGAATGTGGGCGCGGCCCTCGGCGTCCACAACACCGTCTTCCCCGCCGTCGTGGCCGGGGACGACGACCGCGCCTCCTTCGCCTTCATCGGCACCACGACCGCGGGCAACTACCAGGACGCCACCAACTTCAAGGGTGACTGGCACCTCTACGTGTCGACGACCTACGACGGCGGCAAGAGCTGGGTCACGGTCGACACGACGCCGAGCGACCCGGTGCAGCGCGGATCCATCTGCACGGGCGGCACCACGTGCGGCAACGACCGCAACCTGCTCGACTTCATGGACGCCACCGTCGACCGCACCGGACGCGTGCAGGTCGGCTACGCCGACGGCTGCACGGGCGCCTGCGCCCAGCCCGGCGGGGCCCAGAACTTCGACGCGTACGCCACCATCGCCCGCCAGCAGACGGGCAACACCCTGTATGCCGCCTACGACGCCCTGCCCAACCTGACCCCGACGGCCCTGTCGATGGCCAAGAGCAACGGCCTCTACGCGGCGTCCGCCTCCGTCGCGAACACGGGCGCCGCCCCGGCACCGGGCGTCACGACGCGGCTCTTCGTCGACGGGGTCAACGTCGCCACGTCGGCACCGGTCGACCTGCCCGCCGGCCGGTCGACGTCGGTCACCTTCCCCGGCGTCCGTCTCGCCAAGGGCACCCACTCGGTCGTCGTCGTGGCCGACCCGGACGGGCGCATCCGCGAGTCGAGCGAGACCGACAACCGCCGAGAGCTGCAGGTCACCAGGTGAGCAGGCGAGCCCGCAGCGGAAGGGGGCACCCGGCATACGCCCTGTGTGCCGTCGCCGCCCTGGTCCTGCTCGGCGGCTGCGGCACCGACGAGATGGAGTCGGCGATGGCCGAGACGGGCGGCGTCGCCACCCCGCCGGCCACGGTGTGCGCCAAGGACGCGAAGGGCGTGCAGCTGCCGGCCTCGTTCCCGGCCCAGGCGACGCTCCCCGCGGGCTACGTCGTGACGGGGGTGCAGGCGCGGAGCGCGGGACGCACGGTCGTCACGGCGGTGTCGCCGAAACCGTTCAAGCAGACGCTCGCCGAGATGCAGGGCGCCTACTCCACCCGCGGGTGGGCTGCGTCCGAGGGTGAGGTCGAGGAGCGGGACGCCGAATCCAACTTCGACGGCAACGGCCTGCGCGGCCGGTGGGCGATCCGCGAGCTTCCCGAGTGCACCGACAACACCACGGTGAGCGTGCTCATCGGCAAGTGACCGGACGACGACGGCAGGGTGCGTTCAGCGCCCTGCCGTCGTGCTGTTCCCCGTGTCCGGGATGTCCACCCTGTCCACGCTGTCTGGGCTGTCACAACTCGACCCCGAACGCGGTCCGGAGCGGGACGATGGAGGTGGCCGGAGCATGCGGCCCCGACCGCACGGGAAGGGGAGAGCGATGAACGCCGCAGCCAGCACCGCAGACGAGACCACGAGCCACGGCATCGTGGTGGGCTACGACGGGTCGCCCGGATCACGGCTGGCCCTCGACTGGGCCGTCCAGACCGCGAAGCGAGACGACCGTCCGCTGACCCTGCTGCACTGTGTCGGCCTGACGATGACACCGACCTTCCGCGCCTACGACCCGGGAGTCCAGGCGCACGCCTACGACGAGATGTCGAGGGGAGTCCTCGCCGAGGCCATCGAGATCGCCGCAGAGACCATGGACCGCAGCCAGATCCACCCGCTCAGTGTCATCGGCAGTGCCGCCGCGGAGCTCGTCGGGGTCTCCGCGCAGGCGGATCTCGTCGTCACCGGCTCCCGTGGACACGGCGCCATCTCAGCGGGTCTGCTGGGATCGACGTCGTATGCCGTCACCGCGCACGCCCACTGCCCCGCGGTCGTCGTGCGCGGCGACACGGTGGTGCACGCCGGGCGGTCCCACCCCGTCGTCGTGGCGTTCGACGACTCCAAGAACGCCCAGAAGGCGCTCGAGACGGGCGTGCAGGTCGCGGCGGCAGCGGAGGCTCCGTTGCACGTCGTGGCGGTCGACAACGTCGGCGGCCTCGAGGCCTGGCCCGAGACGGAGACGATGCTCGGCCGCGAGGAGATGATGGACCAGATGCACCGGCGCGTCGGCGAGACGCTGCGACAGGTGGCCGACGACGTTGCGCGTGCGCACCCGGGTCTCGACGTGCGCACCAACGTCCTCGGGGGTGGTGCCGGCGCCGCAATCGCCGCCTACGCCGTCGACGTGAAGGCGGGCCTCGTCGTAATGGGGTCGCGCGGCCACGGCGGCTTCACAGGGATGCTGCTGGGGTCCGTCAGCCATCGCGTGGTCCACGACGCCCCGTGCCCGGTCATGGTCATCCACTGACCGCGGCACCCGCCCGATCCGCCTGTCGCACAACGTGCCCCGGATGCACACGTCCAGGTCCGCCGACGGACTCGTCGTCGTCGGCTACGACGGGTCACCGGCCTCGCAGCGCGCGCTCGTCTGGGCCGCCGGGGTGTCCCGCGCGCTCGGTGCCGCGCTCAAGATCATCCACGCCGTCGAGCTCGACCTCGTGCCGAGCCGCCGGGGCTACGCGCTGCGACCGCTCAACCCCTCGCTCGAGATGGTCGCGGAGACGATGGTCGGCGGTCCGTCCACGTGGCCCGGCGAGCCGCTCGCCCGGTCCCGGGTCCGTGCCGTGCACGCGTTCGGCGGCCCCACGGCGGAGCTCGTCGACGCCTCGATGACGGCAGACCTCGTGGTCCTCGGCACGCGGGGTCGCGGCCGGGCCCGCAGCGCTCTCCTCGGCTCCGTCTCGAGCGAGGTCGCGGCCAGGGCCTACTGCCCGGTGGTGGTCCTCCACGGCCTCGCCCACGCACCGCCCCGAGGGAGTCGTCGTGACGTGCTGGTGCCGGGCCCGGAGCGCGAGGTCGTCTGCGCGGTCAAGGCGGGGGCCGCCGACGCCGGGGCGAGCAGGCTCGAGCGGATCGTCTCTGCCGCCGCGAGACTGGCGTCAGGGTGCTCGGCGCCGCTGCGCATCGTCACCGTCAGGGAGGGGGCGGCCGAAGACCCCAGTGCGGCCTCCCGCTCGTATGCCGCCGACGTGCTCGCCCTGCGCCACCCCGATCTGCCGATGACGGCGCAGACCCTGCTCGGCGACCCCGTGGAGCTCCTCACCCGGACGAGCCGCGACAGCGGGCTGCTCGTCGTCGGTGCACCTCACGACTCCGGCGTCGCAGCAGTCCTTGCCGGCACTCCGGCGTACCGGATCATCCACGACGCGACCTGCCCCGTCATGCTCGTTCACTGACCGGGACGCGTGGGTCCCGGGCCCGAATCGGTGCAACTCGCAAGGGATTCGGGTCCCGGGACCGGGCCACACGGCATACGACCGCAGGCGTGGTGTGGCGTCAGGTGGTGGGCGGGTGCTGGAAGCCGGGCCGGCCCGCGGTGCCGGCCGCGCGCTCGACCGAGCGACTCAGCCGACCCACGGCGGAGCCGAGCGGGCTGGACCCCCGGTCCCCGAGTGCGGGTGGCACGACGACGACGGGGCAGTGCGAGGCACGCACGAGCCGGCTGCCCAGCCAGCGCGCCTCGACCTCGGTGGAGTGACCCGCGTCGATCACGACGAGGTCCGCGGAGCGGCTCTCCTCGACGAGGACCGCGCGACGCTTGCCCGCGACGACCCGGGTCTCGACCAGGTGGTCGTGGCCCAGGACGTGTGCGACGTCCTCGGCCAGGCGCTCCATCTCGGCGGCGCGGGCGCTGTCGTCCGAGACGACCGACGGCACGCGGCCCCCGGTCGCCGTCTCGGGCGCGTGAGGGCGCCACGCCCGCACGGCCACCACGCGGCCACCGCGCAGGGACGCCTCCTCGACGGCCCAGCGCAACGCGCCGGGGGAGCCGCTGGTGGGACTCACCCCGACGACGATGGTGTGGGCACGCCCCAGGTTGGCGACGTTCATGCGGGGGCTCCCGACTCCTCCGAGACCTTGCTCAGCGGGTCGGCCACGTCCTCGAGCGATTTCTGCTCGGCGTCGATCCCGATGACCCAGGCGACGACGCCGCCGAAGATCATGATCACGGCCCCGGCGACGTAGCCCCACGTGAGCGGCATGCGGTCCTTGCCGTCACCGATGAGCGCACCGTAGAGGACCGGTGCGATCGCGCCGGCGCACTGGGCGACGACGAAGAAGTAGCTGATCGCCTGGCCACGCACCTCGAGCGGGAAGATCTCGCTCACCGTGAGGTAGGCGGCCGAGGCTCCGGCCGAGGCGAAGAAGAACGCGATGCACCAGAAGATCGTGTGCGTCGTCGCGTTGAGCATCTCGGCGTGGAAGGCCCAGGCCGACGCGAGCAGCACGACACCCGCGATCGTGTAGGTGCTGAAGATCATCTTGCGACGCCCGATGGTGTCGAAGAGGTGACCCAGCAGCAGCGGCCCCAGCAGGTTGCCGGCTGCGAAGGGCAGGAAGTAGAGCGAGGTGTCGGCCTTGGTGATGCCGTAGAAGTTCGTCAGCACGAGGGCGTAGGTGAAGAAGATCGCGTTGTAGAGGAACGACTGCGTCACCATCATCGTGAGTCCCAGGACGGTGCGGCGACCGTAGCGGTGCACGAAGACGTCCCACAGGACCTTGAACCCCATGCGGTCCTCCGGCTTGACGAGGATCGCCTTGCTCTCGTCGACCTCCGGGATCTCGCCGCCTTCGCGGCGCACGCGCTCCTCGATCTCGTCGACCGTGCGCTCGGCCTCCTCGCCGCGCCCGTGCGTGAGCAGCCAGCGGGGGCTCTCCGGGATGTGGCGACGCAGCCAGATGATCGACAGGCCCAGGATCGGGCCGATGAAGAACGCCAGGCGCCAGCCGATGTTCTCGGCGACGTTGTCGGGGTTGAGCAGGTAGAGGTTGGCGAGGGCGCCGAAGAACGCGCCGAACCAGTAGGTGCCGTTGATGGCGATGTCGACGCGGCCACGGAAGCGCGAGGGGATGAGCTCGTCGATGGCCGAGTTGATCGCGGTGTACTCGCCGCCGATGCCCATGCCGGCGATGAACCGGCACACCCACAGGAACCACATGTTCGGCGACAGGCCGGCGAGGCCCGATCCGACCAGGTAGATGACGAGCGTGATGATGAAGAGCTTGCGGCGCCCGAGCCGGTCGGTCAGGCGTCCGAACGTCAGCGCTCCGACCACCTGCCCGACGAGGTAGACCGTGCCGGTCAACCCCACCTGTGCGGCGGACATGCCGAGCGACTTCTGGAAGCCCGACTCGGACACGATCTGGATCTCGAGGCCGTCGAGGATCCACGACACCCCGAGCCCGAAGACGACCGACCAGTGGAACTTCGTCCACGGAAGTCGGTCCATGCGCGCGGGTACCAGACTCCTGATGGCACCATCCGTGCGTTGTGCGACAGTTTCGCTCATCCCATCTCCTTCGATCCGAATCGCTGTGAACCGTCGGGCAGGGCGTGCGGCGCCACGTCCTCACCAGCGGGAGTCGTACCCCGTGCATGAGCAGCCGCAACACATTCCGGGCAACCAGACGCTTTCGCCCATCAGTGGACGCGCGTTGCGGTCAGCCGCGGCGTTCGTCCTCGTCGTCGTCGCCGACCTCGACGCGCTGCTCGACGAGGTCGGCCTCGTCGGCCGCGGGCAGGGCGTCCTCTCGAGTCGTCGGTCGCAGGGTGTCGGGGAAGAGGACGTCCGGACCGTCCACCTCGGGTCCCTCCTCGTCGGTCGTCTGGGGCTGACCGCCGTCGAACTCGCTGGGGTCGGGGTTGCTCGGGTCGGGTCCGGTGCTGCCGCCGGCACGTGAGGTGTCCATAAGCGCCCCGTACCCGTGCCGCGGACCGCCAACCCCGGTCGTGTATGCCGTCACCCCTCCTCGCCGGTGCGTGGCGACCTCTCGCGGTGGGTACGTCCACGACGACCCGGTCGGCGCCCGCAGGCCTCGCGGCCATCGCAGGGCGTCCCCGACGAGTCCCGGAGTTGGCGAACGAGCAGCCGAGGAGGCCCACCATGCCCGCGAAGAAGCGTTCGACCTCGAGGTCGGGGACCGACCTGCCGTCCACCCTCGAGCGGTCACCGAAGAAGGCCCAGGAGACCTGGCTCGCCACGCACGACGCGGCCGTCGAGGAGTACGGCGAGGGCGAGCGTGCCCACCGGACCGCCTTCGCCTCGTTGAAGCACTCCTTCGAGAAGGTGGGGGACCACTGGGAGGAGAAGGACGAGAAGGGGCCGAGCGACGCCCAGGCCGCACGCCGCGGCGCCGACGCGCGGGCGCACCGGGACGACGGCGACTCCGCCGGCGGCGTCAACGCGAACGCCTCCAAGGACCACCTGCTCGAGGTGGCGCGCCGCCTCGAGGTCAAGGGCCGCTCTCGGATGACGAAGGCCGAGCTCGTCGAGGCGATCCAGAGGGCCAACGACCGCGCGACGGCAGCGGCGCGTGCCAGGGACAGCTGACCGAACTGCTTGTCGCACGGACGTTTTCGTCACCAAACGCTCGAAGGGGACGAAGGGGCTCCCGTGATCTGATCGAGCGCCCGCGCCGTTGCGCGCTTTCGCTGCACAGGCCCGTGGGGACGCCCTAGCGTGGTGAGCTGGGCCGCCGCAGGAGTCGGCCCAGCGGCGGGACGCTCATGCCGCCGCCGCGGAGGAGAACACCATGTCCGTGTCACGAAGTCGGGGTGGGTCTCGGGGAACTGCAGTACTCGGAGCGGTCGCAGTCGTCGCGGCCGCTGCGCTGGCCACGGCGGTGGCGTCGAGCGACGCCTCCGCCGCCGGCGCGACGTCCACCTATCTGGTGGTCTACAAGGAGAAGACGTCGACCGGTGGCGCCGGCAGCGCGGTGGCCGCGGCAGGCGGACAGGTCGTTGCGACCTATGCCCCCATCAGCGTCGTCGTCGCCCGCTCGTCCGACCCGGGCTTCGCCGAGAAGATGCGCGTGGTCAAGGGCGTCGAGGGCGCTGTCGCGACAACGAGGTTCGCCAGCGCCTTCGACGGGGGTGCCGTCTCGGCGGACGCAGCCGACACGGCAGACACGACAGTAGCTGCCCCGTCTGCCCCGGCCAATGGGGTCAGTGGGCTGAACGACGCGCTGTCCGGCCTGCAGTGGGACATGCGCCAGATCAAGGTCGGGGAGGCTCACGCCGTCAGCACCGGGTCGCCGACGGTCCTCGTCGGTGACATCGACACGGGCCTCGACTACACCCACCCCGACCTGGCTCCGAACGTCGACGCGGCCGCGAGTGCCAACTGCGTCAGCGGTGTGCCGGTGCCCGGGCTGGCGGCGGCGAACGACGACAACGGCCACGGCACGCACACCGCGGGCACGATCGCGGCGGCAGCCAACGGGATCGGCATCGTCGGGGTGGCGCCGAGCGTCAGGATCGCCGGCATCAAGGCCGGCAACGCGGCCGGCTTCTTCTTCCCCGAGGCTGTCGTGTGCTCCTTCATGTGGGCGGCCGACCACGGCGTCAACGTGACGAACAACAGCTACTTCGCCGACCCGTGGCTCTTCAACTGCCGCAACGACGCCGAGCAGCGCGCCATCTGGACCGCCGAACGTCGCGCCATCAAGTACGCCCAGTCCAAGGGCGTGCTCGTCGTGGCCGCCGAGGGCAACCAGGCGGACGACCTGTCGCACCCGACGTTCGACGCGACGAGCCCGGACGACACGAACCCGGTCCTGCGCGCCATCTCCAACGCGTGCGCCGTCGTGCCCACCGAGGTCCCGGGAGTCGTCGGCGTCAGCGCGACGGGCAACGAGCAGATGAAGTCGTTCTACTCCTCGTACGGCATCTCTGCGGTCGACGTCGCAGCCCCGGGCGGCGACTCCATCCTGCAGAGGACCGCGGCCGCCCCCAACGGCCGGGTCCTGTCGACCTGGCCCGCTTCGCTCCTCACCGTCACCTGCGCCCCGGCGCGGCGCGTGGTGGACCCGAGTGGAGCTGCGTACTGCTACCAGCAGGGCACCTCGATGGCCTCGCCGCACGCGGCCGGCGTCGCAGCCCTCATCGCCAGCGTCACCGGCAAGACCGGTGGTGCGCTGTCGGCGGCCCTGCAGAACGCGGTCAACCCGATTCCGTGCCCGGCGGACGTCTCGCCGTACGCCTTCTTCCCGGCGATCGACAATGGCGCGCCGCAGACGTGCGAGGGCACGCTCGCCCAGAACAGCTGGTTCGGGGCCGGGGAGATCGACGCGCTCAAGGCCGTCGGCTGAGCCCGCACGTGTGCCGTCGGGACGGGCCCATCCGACCCGGCCCGACGGCATACGTGACCGGTCGGCGCCGCTTGTCTGAGTGGTCACAAAGGTCCTGGCCGACCGCGGCTCCGCGGGAGGATGGAGGTGGCCGGAGCAGTGGCCCCGGTCCTGTGACCCAGGGAAGGGGTGCACCATGAACGGCCAGGTACGGACCACGTACGGCATCGTCGTCGGCTACGACGGTTCGGCAGCATCACAGCTCGCACTCGAGTGGGCCGCCGAGACGGCCCGCCAGCAGGGCAAGCACCTGACCCTGGTGCACAGCGTCAACCTGGCCAGCGTGCCGGCCTTCCCCGCCATGGACCTCTCCCAGATGGAGCCGACGCTCGAGCACGCCGCAAAGGCACTCGTCGACGACGGAGCGGTGCGCGCGGGCACGACCCTCGACGCCTCCCAGATCGAGACGCAGTACTGGCTGGGGAGCCCGGCGGCGCAGCTCATCGACGCCTCACGCGAGGCCGAGCTCGTCGTCGTGGGCAGCCGGGGACGCGGACGCCTGCTCGCGGGACTGCTCGGCTCGACGTCGTATGCCGTCGCGGCGCACGCCCAGTGCCCCGTCGTCGTCGTGCGCGGGCCTGAGGGCAAGACGCCCGACGACGTGCCCATGCCGGCGCGACCGGGCCGTGGTCACGACGTGGTCGTCGGGGTCGACGACTCCGACGCGGCGGTGCGCGCCGTCAACGCCGCGGTGGAGGTGGCCGAGCGGGAGGGGGCGGTGCTCCACATCGTCCGGGTCGCGCACTCGCCGTCGATGGAGGCGTGGACCTACGCCGAGACCGCCAAGGGCGGCACGGAGGAGACGCACGCGATCCGCGACCACGCCGAGGAGTCGGTGACACGCGCGGCCAACCGCGTCAGGGCGCTGCACCCCAAGGTGATCGTCACGACCGAGGTGCTCTACGGGGACCCCGGGCAGTCGCTGGCCGACCTGGGCGCGACGGCAGGGCTGATCGTCGTCGGCTCCCGCGGGCACGGCGGCTTCACGGGCATGCTGCTCGGGTCGGTCAGCCACCGCGTCATCCACGACGCGACCTGCCCGGTCATGGTCGTGCGCTGACGAAGGGCCTTGTGAGGCAGAGCATTTCAGTGATGAAGGGGATCAGGCCAACCCGGTGATCTCGGTGGGCCGGTCGTACTCGGCGACCGGCCTCGGGTCCGGTCGTGTCGCTCAGCCGAGGGCTTCGGCGAAGCGTCCGAGCGCGGCGTCCCAGCGCGACTTGTCGCCGGCGCCGTCCTCGGCGATGCCCTCACCCTCGTGGTAGAGGTCGACGCGCGTGCCGTCGCCGTCGGGCTTGAGCTGGAGGTCCACGATGCTGAGCGGCCCGTCCTCGTCGCGGTGCCACGACACGCGCACCTGCTCCATCGGGTGGTAGCTGCGCACGACGCCGTGCGGCCCGTCGGTGCTGTGCCACGACTCGCCCTTGTTGCCCAGCGTGACGCCGGGGCCGAGGAGGGCCTCCGTGCCGCGGGCGCTGATGAGGTGCTGCCACACCTGGTCCACCGGGGCACCCACCGTGAGCGTCGAGTGCACGCCGGCGGGAGACCCCTCGAGTTCTGCGTCCGCTGCGTCCGCTGAGTTCTCGGGGATCGACTGCGTTGAACTGCTCATGGGCACCTCCGGGTCGTTCGGGCCGGCCCCTGATGGGCCGGACCCACCACAGACAGTCGACCAAAGACGGGGCCGGAAGACAATGGCTCGGCGGGACCACTTCGGCCCTAGTCTTAGGGAGATGATCGACCACTTCGGGATCAACTGCTCGGACCTCGACGCGAGCGCGCGCTTCTACGACGCGGTGCTCGGCGTCCTCGGCTACAGCCGCCAGATGGACGTCGGGGTGGCCATCGGCTACGGCACCGAAGGACACCCCGACTTCTGGATCAGCCGCTGGCAGGGGCAGGAGCCCAACCGCGAGATGCACTGCGCCTTCCAGGCCGACGGCGTCGAGTCGGTGCGGGCCTTCCACGCCAAGGCTCTCGAGCTCGGTGCCGAGTCGCTGCACGCACCGCGGCTGTGGCCGGAGTACCACCCCGGCTACTACGGCGCGTTCGTGCGCGACCCCGACGGCAACAACGTCGAGGCCGTCTTCCACCGGGCGCCGCCGGAGGCCTGAACGGCCGCCGGAGCCGGGCCGGAGCCCGCCGGAGGCCCGAGAGCCTCGCAGGCGGGTCCGGTCCCCGCTTCCGCCTCGGAGCTCAGCCGGTGAAGCCGGCCCGGCGCAGCGCGTCGGCCATGGCGCTGTTGGCCGGTGCGTCGTCACGCCGGCCGCGGTTGCCCTGCCCCGCCGAGCCCTGCCCGCGGGACTGTCCACCCCGTGGCTGACCGTCACGGGGCTGACCGCCGCGGGGCTGACCGCCGCGGGGCTGACCGTCACGGCCGCCACGTGCCTGCCCCGGTGCGCCCTGCCCGCGCTCCTTGGAGCCCCCGGGAGTCACCTCGTCGTCGAGGCGCAGGGTGAGCGAGATGCGTTTGCGCGGTACGTCGACGTCGAGCACCTTGACCATGACGACGTCGCCGGGCTTGACCACCTCGCGCGGGTCGCGCACGAAGTTCTTCGACAGGGCGGAGACGTGGGCGAGGCCGTCCTGGTGCACACCGATGTCGATGAAGGCGCCGAAGGCCGCGACGTTGGTGACGACGCCCTCGAGCGTCATCCCCGGCTCGAGGTGCTTGATCTCCTCGACGCCCTCCTTGAAGGTCGCCGTCTTGAAGCTCGGCCTCGGGTCGCGGCCCGGCTTGTCGAGCTCGCTGATGATGTCGGTGACGGTCGGCAGGCCGAAGGTCTCGTCGACGTAGTCGGCAGGTCGGATCGACTGCAGCGCAGCGGTGTTGCCGATGAGCGTCGTCAGCTTCTGTCCGGTCGACTCGAGCATGCGGCGCACGACCGGGTAGGCCTCCGGGTGCACGGCGGACGCGTCCAGCGGGTCGTCACCGCCGGGGATGCGGAGGAAGCCGGCGGCCTGCTCGAATGCCTTGGGGCCGAGCCGCGGCACGTCCTTGAGGGCCTTGCGCGTGCGGAAGGGTCCGGCCGCGTCACGGTGGGCGACGATGCTGTCGGCGAGCCCGGGCGTGATGCCCGAGACGCGCGTCAGCAGGGGAGCCGAGGCCGTGTTGACGTCGACCCCGACGGCGTTGACGCAGTCCTCGACGACCGCGTCGAGCGAGCGCGACAGGGCGGTCTGGCTGATGTCGTGCTGGTACTGCCCGACGCCGATGGACTTCGGGTCGATCTTGACGAGCTCGGCCAGAGGGTCCTGCAGGCGGCGGGCGATCGACACGGCGCCGCGCAGCGAGACGTCCATGCCCGGCAGCTCCTGCGACGCGAAGGCCGACGCGGAGTAGACCGAGGCGCCGGCCTCGGAGACGACGGCCGACGTCAGCTTCAGCTCCGGGTGCGCCTTGATGAGGTCGGCCGCCAGACGGTCGGTCTCCCGTGACGCCGTGCCGTTGCCGATGGCGATGAGGTCGACGGAGTGCTCCTTGGCGAGCCGCGCGAGGGTCGCGATCGAGCGGTCCCACTGGTTCTGCGGGACGTGCGGGTAGATCACCTCGGTGGCGACGACGCGCCCCGTGCCGTCGACGACGGCGACCTTGACCCCGGTGCGGAAGCCCGGGTCGAGCCCCATCGTGGCTCGCGCCCCCGCAGGGGCCGCGAGCAGCAGGTCGCGCAGGTTGGCGGCGAAGACGCGTACGGCCTCCTCCTCGGCCGCCCGGCGCAGCTGCATGCGGGCGTCGATCCCGAGGTGGACGAGGATCTTCGTGCGCCACGCCCAGCGGACGGTCCCGGCGAGCCACTCGTCGGCCGGCCGGCCGTGGTTCTCGATGCCGAAGCGCCTCGCGATGGCGCGTTCGTATGCCGTGGGGCCGGGCTGCTGCTCGGCCGCGGGGTCGTCGGGGTTGATCTCGACGGAGAGGACGTCCTCCTTCTCGCCGCGGAAGAGGGCGAGGATGCGGTGGGACGGCAGCTTGGAGAGGGGCTCGGAGAAGTCGAAGTAGTCGGAGAACTTCGCGCCCTCCTCCTCCTTGCCCGAGCGCACGCGGGAGCCGACGTGGCCCTGCTTCCAGACCCGGTCGCGCAGGTCGCCGATGAGGTCGGCGTCCTCGGCGAAGCGCTCGACGAGGATGGCCCGAGCACCCTCGAGGGCAGCGGCGGCGTCGGCCACCTCGCGGTCGGAGTCGACGAATCCCGTTGCGGCAGCCGTGGGCTCGGTGTCGGGGGAGCCGAGCAGAAGGTCGGCGAGCGGCTCGAGTCCGGCCTCGCGGGCGATCTGCGCCTTGGTGCGGCGCTTGGGCTTGAACGGGAGGTAGATGTCCTCGAGGCGCGCCTTGGTCTCGGCGGCCATGATCTGCCCGCGCAGGGCGTCGTCGAGCTTGCCCTGCTCCTCGACGGAGGCCAGCACGGCGGCCCGACGCTCCTCGAGCTCCCGGAGGTAGCCCAGGCGCTCCTCGAGCGTGCGCAGCTGTGCGTCGTCGAGGCCGCCGGTGACCTCCTTCCGGTAGCGCGCCACGAAGGGGACGGTCGAGCCGCCGTCGAGCAGGCCCACGGCCGCGGTCACCTGTCCGTCACGGACGCCGAGCTCCTCCGCGATCCGACGTTCGATCGACGGCACCTTCACCTGCACGTTCACTGCGGCTGTTCTCCTGCTGGTCGACGACACACCGAGCCACGCATTCTGCCGTGCACCGGCCGGGAGCCGCGCGCGGGGCACGCGGAGCGAGCGGTCAGGATCGGATCGGCCACCTGGGGCACATGGTGTCGGGCCGGTGCGCCTCGAACCAGGCGAGGGCAGCGAGCACGCCGACGTCGTCGAAACGGCGACCTGACACCTGGACACCGATGGTGCGGCCGTCGGCGGTGAAGCCGCAGTTCGTCGTGCCTGCCGGCTGGCCCGAGAGGTTGTAGGGGGCGGTGAACCCGATGTGGGGCATGGCCGCGTCACCGTCGCCCCACGGCATCGGCCACTCGGCCGGGAAGGCCGGCACCGGGGCGACGGGCGAGAGCACGAGGTCGTAGGCCTCGGTCGCTGCGACCGTCGCCTGCTGGACCGCCATGATGCTGGCGTAGTCACGCACGACCCGGATCCCGTCGACCCCCCGACCGGCCTCGGCCCAGCGCCGGATGAAGGGCAGCACCCGTTCGCGGGCCGCGGCGTCGAGCACGTCGAGGTCGGAGAGGGAGCGGACCCGCCAGAACTGGTCGAGGTCGTCGAGCCAGGACGGGCGCATGAAGGGCTCGAGAGGCGTCACGACGGCGCCGGCGTCCGCGAAGGCGGCGGCGGCCTCCTCGACGGCCGTCCGGACCTCGGGCTCGACGGGAAGGCCGCAGCCCGCGTCCAGGTGGAGTCCGACGCGCAGGCCCACAGGATCGAGCGGACGAGGGGCCGCGGGCAGGGCCTCGGGCGGCAGGCTCGTCCAGTCGCGGGCGTCCGGGCGGCTGATCACCGACAGGAGCAAGGCTGCGTCGTCGGCGCTGCGCGTGATCGGCCCGGCCACGCGACCGAGGTAGGGCACGTCCAGCGGGACGCGCCCGGCGCTGGGCTTGAGCGTGGTGAGGCCCAGCCAGGTGCCCGGGAGGCGGATCGAGCCGCCGATGTCGGTGCCGACGTGGAGCGGTCCGTAGCCGGCCGCGGCGGCAGCGCCGGCGCCGGCGCTGGAGCCGCCGGTCGTCAGGGACTCGTCCCAGGGCGAGCGCGTGATGCCGTGCAGGCTCGAGACGCCCGAGCTGAGCATGCCCCAGTCAGGCATGGTGGTGGACCCGATGACGATCGCGCCCGCCTCCTCGAGACGCTCGACGACCGGACTGCTGCGAACCGGCACCACTGGGGTGACGCCGGCGTTTCCGAGCTGCATCGGGACGCCGGCACGCCCGAGGTTCTCCTTGACCGTGACGGGCACCCCGTCGAGCGGACCCTCGGGTATGCCGTCACGGTAGCGGCGCTCGCTGGCGGCGGCCCGGTCGTGGGCGGCTCCGAGGTCGTCAGCGGCCAGGGCGTTGAGGGTCGGCTCGCGTGCTGCGACCACGGTGGCCACGTCGGCGACGACGTCGACGGGCGAGTGGGTGCCTGCGGCATACGCCGCGAGGAGGTCGACGGCGCTCAGGGCGGCCGGACGCTGCATGACGGCTGCCTCCTCTCACCGTGCCTGCGGTCCGCGACCGAGGGCAGGCGTCCACGCTAACGCGTGTGGACAACGCACACCGACTGTCACCGGTCGCCGCCATCCTCGTGCCATGCGCTTCGACGAGCTACCCCGGGACTGGGCCCAACGACCGATCACCGACCCTGAGGTCTTCGAGGGGGTGGTCGACCTCATCGTGACGGAGCAGTCGCGGTCGGAGGGCGCCACCTACCTGCTGCTGTGCCACCCCAACCTGCACCTGCTGCAGCCGATCTGCTTGGCGGAGGAGCCTCGGCGCGTCGATGCCGGCGAGGTGCTGGAGGGTGTCCGCCTGCTGCTCGGCGAGGTCTCGCGCCACGACGTGCACGACGTCGTCATGGTGATCGCGCGTCCGGGTCGGGTCACGCCCACGCCGCGTGACCGGGACCTGAGAACGGCCTTCGAGGGCGCCTGCCGCGCGACGGGCGTCACCCTGCACGCGGTGGCCATCGCTGCGATGGACGACGTCGCCGTGCTCCCGCCGGAAGGTGCGTGCGCGGCGGCCTGACCCACGGGCGAGGGACGGACGCACGGCATGGGGAAGATGCCGAGGCGCCGTCTCGCTCCGGTCTGGTCGGCGGGGTAGCGTCCAAGCCGTGGTCGCGACCGCGGCGATGACGCCCCGAGCTCCGGAGGACCGATGGCCGAGCAGACCCCCAGCAGTGGGAAGAGAGTGACGCGCTCGTACCGGCGCCCGGTCGGCGGTGCGTGGTGGCTGTGGCTCCTGGTCGTCACCGTGGCGCTCGGTTTCGTCGGGCGCAGCGACAGTGGCTTCTGGAGCGTGTTCCTCTGGAGCGTGGTCGGTTTCGTCGTCGGCTCGCTGGCGGCCATCGCGCTGTCCGGTCGCCTCGTGCGGGCGGGCTCGGAGGACGAGGCCTTCGCCGGGCTCGTCGGTGCTGACGGGGTGGGAGGCGCGCGATGAAGTGGCTGCTCATGGTGGTGGCGTTCGTCCTGGGCGCGTCGATCACGTGGTTCCTCACCGTCAAGCGCGTCAGCCGGACGGTGACGGCCGATGGCGCGGCGGCCCCCGTCGTCCCGGAGGCCGAGGTCGCCCCGGTCGTCTCGCCGGGTGGGCCGGTCGCAGGAGCCGTCGGCGTCGCCGGCGGCGCCGACCTCGTGGCCGCGACGAATCCGGGCGTGCTCGCCACGGCGGCAGCAGCCTCGTCCGATGACGGTGACGATGAGGGAGACGACGTGCCCGAGGACGACGCGAGCAGGTTCGGTGGGGTCCACACCCCCGCGTCGGAGTCACCCGGCGTTGCGGAGGGGTGGGACCGAGACGCGGAGGACGAGGACGCCCTCGTGCGGCACGCATCTGACGACACGTCCGGGGATGACGCCCAGCCCGTCGATGCGGAGTCCCGTCACGGCGCGGACGAGGAGGCGACCCCGGGCCTGCCGCCCGTCGAAGGTGCGAGCCCCAAGGGCGATATGGCGGGAGTCGGAGATCCCACCGAGGTTGCCGCCCTCGAGGACGCGTCGCCGGACGCGACCCCCAAGCCCGACTGAAGTCTGCAGGCGGCCGTCGCCGTCGAGCCGGCGGCGCACACGTCCGGCTGAGTCAGCGGGCAACCAGCTGCGCAGCGTGCGTGCCAGAGGAGCTCACCTCGGTCACCGGTTGACGAGCACGCCCTTGGCCTCGCGGACCGTCACCGTCGTCGACGGGCCCGGCACCGTGACCGTCGACGGGATCTCGTCCCAGGTGGACCCGTCGATGCTGAAATCGGCGCCGAAGGTGGTGTCGACACGCACCGGGAACTTCCCCTTGGCGCGGTACACATGGGTGATGTCGCCATCCGGGTACACCCCACCCGTGGACGCGGTAGGCCCCACGGTCGAGCCGTCGCCGAAGACGTAGGTGAAACCGACCAGCTTCGGACGGATCTGCACGGGGATACCCCGCAGCACGGATCGATCCACCTCTCCGGGTTGGAATCCCGCCGCCGACCAGTTCACCTTGTAGAAGGTGCGCAGGTTCACCAAGGTGGTGTTGCCGGCAGGCTGGCTCGAGATCTGCGGCTTCGACCACGGTGTTCGCATGAACGCCGCCTTCAGGTCCGCCATCGTCAAGGTGGGCCGGGAACCGGGGGCGACTTCGGTGTGACACGTAAGACCGACACTGTTCCAGGCTTCGACAACGCGTCCATCGAGAACCGCCCGTCTCCACACCCGTGCCAGCGGCCCCGCGGTTTCAGGAGGGCAGGCTCGTAAGGCCTTACTGCACGACACATCTTGATTAGGCGTGCCCGGTATGGCCTCATCGCAGTCTGCGAGGGTCAAGTACTCGTATCTTGGTCGGTTGTCATTCGCGTCGATCACGGTAGACCCTTTGTCACCAGGAAACTGAGGCAACCTGCTGAGAGCGGCACGGTCAAGCAAGCCCACGGTCGCGTAATTCGTATCGGTCTCGCAATTCACGACATCGTTGGCGCCACATGCGAATGCATATTCGGGCAGAAGCACGATGGCACCGGCCGCGAGACACAAGGCCGCAGCCACACGAAGGGACCTCATGAGGGCCGACCAAGGTCTGTAATCACCCAATGATCAGTGAAGCGAAGTGCGGCGACGAAGGCCCCTTTGCCGGACTTGGTCGTATCAACCCGTTTGCCGCTCTTATTCAGCACGGCGACCGAATGTTGGTCCAGGGTGACCAAAACTTGACGATCCTTCTTGTTAAAGACCGTGGCCGACGCGAGGGTCACTGTCAGCGTGTTGCCAGCGTGATGGCGAGATTGTGCCTCTAGTTCGCGTGAGGACTTCTGCAAGTCTGTGCAGATGCGGCAAGAGGGATCAAAGAGCCCGTCGAGTATCTCGGGAGACGCGTCCATGAAAGAACGATTGAGCTGTTCGAAGTAAAATCGTGCGAACGCGGCGGCCCCCGATTGTGTCTCCAGCCGGGCTGCGGCCGGGATTTTGGCGAGGACGGGGTCGACCGAGGTCGTCGGGCTGGGGGTGGGTGTCGTGGTCGTCGGTGGCGGCGATGCGCTGCTGGCCGACGAGCTCGCCGTGCGGGCGGTCGTGACGGCGGGTCCTGGGTCTCCGCTGGTGCACGCCCCCAGCAGGCCCACGGCGAGGGCGGCGGCGGCATACGAGACGGGCGTGCGGTGTGGGCGTGCGGCGGCGGTCATCGGCGTCCCCTGTCGATCGTCGATCATCGTGCGAGTCCAAGTTCAGAAGGGCATTTCGTGCCCTTCGTTCCTCGAGGGCAACCTACGGGCATCCTCGCGCAGGCGCATCCCGGGCGTGGCCCGTCATCCACAGGCACCCGATGCACGCAGTCCCAGCCGGATCGGGTAAGAATGGACGCGATTCGCTGCCGTCAGGGGCCGTTCGACGCTGCGATTTCTGGGGACCGACGATGACACCCCCACGAGTTTCGAAGCATGGGCGACTGGCAGGTAACCTTCTCGCGGTCCTGCACGCACCTCCACGCGCGCAGTAGCTATGCGTCCTAGAAGTGGGCGTGCAAGGAGCCTCATGTCTCGCACTGACACCGTCGACGTCAAGCGTTGGCGCGCCAAGTACGCCCTCATCGAGCGGGCGGCGGAGGCGGACAAGGACGCGCAGGCCCTCTTCGCCGAGCTCGACGCCGAGCGAGGCGCCCGCAACGGGGAGCTGCGCGAGATCCTCGCCGACCTCGTGGCCTCCAGCGACCTCGTCGCCTTCAAGGAGGCGATGAACCAGTGGACCCGCAAGGACGGTCCCTACGTGGGCTTCGGCCCCGTCGGCGGCCCGTGGCTCGCCGCGCTCGTGCGCCGCGCCGAGGCGGAGTACGCCGAGGTCGTCGGCCTGCTCAAGCTCACCCTCCAGACCCCCGCCTCCCCGCAGGACGCCGGCGACAAGCTCCAGGCCATGGAGGCCTTCCTCGCCCGCGGTGGCTCCCGCGGCCACCGCGCCCCCGGACCGGGCCACACGGCATACGTCCTCTCGCTCTTCTGGTCGACCGACGACGGCGGCGAGTGGCCGCTCATGTGGGAGAACGCCCCGCACATGCTCCAGCGGCTCGGGTGGCTCGAGCGCGGCCTCAGCCACGCCGAGCGCTACGTCGCCTTCGCCGACCTGTGCGCGGCGCTGCGGCCCGAGGACCCGAAGTACGCCGCCCGCATCCTCTGGTACCTCAAGGAGTCGGGCGCGTTCGTCGGCATCGCCCCCCGCGCGCTCGACGTGTGCGTCGAGGCGGCCGAGATCGCGGCCGACTTCCGCCCGTCGACCGGCTACGGCGACGCCAAGCGCGAGGACCGCGCCGCCGACCTGGCCCGCCAGCTGCGCGGCGAGGCCGACCACATCTCCGACAGCCTCATCGAGCGGCTCTCCGCCGAGACCGGCCTCTACCTCGAGGCTCCGACGCTCGCCCTGCAGCAGCACGCGGGGGAGGACGCCGCCTACCGCTCCGACCTGTATGCCGCGTGGATCCTCGTCGGCGGCGCCGGCGCTCCCGGCTTCCGCCTCTGGGTCACCCCGTCCGGCGTCGCGTTCGGCCTGCACGGCGGCTGGGAGGGCGAGTCCGACCAGCAGCACCGCGAGGTCGGCACCATCGTCCAGGAGCACCTGCCCCGCGGCCTCAGCTTCCTGCGCGTCCACGAGGACGGCCGCACCGACCGTCTCGAGCCCGTCGGGCGCGAGTACCCCGGCGGCGAGACGTTCGTCGGCCGCTGGTGGAAGGGCGAGGAGGCCGTCGGTCGCGCCGACTTCGCCGACGACATCCTCACGACCGCGCGCGCCCTGACTCCGCTGCTGCGGTTCATGACCTCGAGCCAGCGCGGGCCGCTCGACGACCCCAGCCTCGAGCTGGCCGCCATGGTCGACCTCGACACCGAGGTCGAGATCTTCAAGTCCGAGCGGCCCTACCCGAGCGAACGCGACGCCTGGCACCAGGAGCAGCGCCGCGTCTTCGCCGCCTGCCTCTCCCGCGAGGGGCTCGAGGACTTCGACCTGCCGACCTTCAAGCGGATCGTCTCGACCCGCGGCTACGGCGACATCGGCGGCCAGTCCGTCCTCATCAGCAGCATCAACGCCCTCGACGCCGGCGGCATCGACGAGCTGCGCGCCATGGTGCGCGACCTGCTCTGGGGCGAGGGCCGTGACGAGGAGCGGATCAACCGCGTCCTCGGCTCCGACGACGTGCCCGTCCAGGGCTTCGGCGAGAGCGTCGTGCTCAAGCTCTTCGCCATCGCCCACCCGGAGCACTGGCTGCCGCTCTTCACCCTTGGCGGCGACTCCGGCAAGATCGCCATGCTCGGCCGTCTCGGCGGCCCCGCTCGCTGGACCGACGGCAAGTCCCGCGGACGCACCCACGTCGAGACCAACGCCCTGCTCAAGCAGACGCTCGACCCGTTGCTGCCCGACGACCCGTGGGGCCAGGCCCAGCTCGCCTACTGGCTCATGCGCCGCTCCGACAAGGCGCTCATGCCCGACCACGACGCCCTCGGCGAGGCCGCCCAGGAGCTGCTCATCGAGGAGGACTTCCTCCGCGAGCTGCAGGGCCTGCTCGAGGAGAAGAAGCAGATCATCTTCTACGGGCCTCCCGGCACCGGCAAGACCTACCTCGCGCAGCGCTTCGCGGCGGCCCTGCAGCCCGACCCGGCCAAGCGCGACATCGTCCAGTTCCACCCGAGCAGCAGCTACGAGGACTTCTTCGAGGGCTTCCGCCCCCAGATCGACCACCAGGGCCAGATGGTCTACGAGCTGCGCAAGGGCCCGCTCGCGCTGCTCGCCGAGGCGGCCGAGGCCGACCCGCTGACCCCACACATCATGATCATCGACGAGATCAACCGCGCGAACCTGCCGCGGGTCTTCGGCGAGCTGCTCTTCCTGCTCGAGTACCGCTCGCACTCGGTCAAGACGAGCTACCGCCCCGACGAGGGCTTCGAGCTGCCGCCGAACCTCTACTTCATCGGCACGATGAACACCGCCGACCGCTCGATCGCGCTCGTCGACGCCGCCCTGCGCCGCCGGTTCGACTTCGTGCCGTTCATGCCTCACGACGGCCCCATGGAGGGCCTGCTGCGCCGCTGGCTCGAGGCGAACGACGGCCCGGTCTGGGTCGCCGAGCTCGTCGACCGCGTCAACGAGGACCTGCGTCGCGCCCTCCGGGGCCCGCACCTGCAGATCGGCCACAGCTACTTCATGCGTCCCGGGCTCGACGGGGACGAGGCGACGCTGCGCCGCATCTGGGACTACAACGTCTACCCGTTCATCGAGGACCAGCTCTACGGGCGCGAGCACGAGCTGGCCCAGTTCCGCTGGGAGAACGTCAAGGCGCGCTACGGCCAGTTCGACCTGACCCGGCCATGACCGCGGAGTCGACGGTCCGATGACGATCGAGCTCGCCCCCATCCCCGAGCACGGGCGCTCGGGGCCGGTGCGCCTCACCCGTGAGACCCGCGCGGCGCTCGTCGCCGCCGCGGGGGAGCGGCTCGTCATCCACGCGACCGCCGACCCCGACGTCGTGACCATCGGCGCGACGAGCTGGGTCGGTGCGCTGGCCGTCCCCGGCCTCGTCGTGCGGGTCATGCCGAAGGTCTCCGTCACGAACTTCTTCGCGATGCTCGGCGCTGGTGTGTCGCCGGACGCCTTCGACCACGAGCACGTCACGTGGAGCGACACCGACGAGCTCATCGACGGCGTCGCCTACTTCGCCATCCGCCTCATCGACTCGGCGACGATGCGCGGCCTCGTGCACGGCTACGTCGCTCGCGAGGAGCGCATGCGCACCATCCGCGGCCGGCTGCTCGTCGAGGAGTTCGCGCGCCGCCCGTGGAGCGCTGCGGAGCCGCAGTGCCGCTTCGACGACTTCACCGCCGACATCGTCGAGAACCAGCTCTTCCGCTGCACCCTCCAGGCCATGCTGAGCTGGCCGCAGCTCGCACCGCACGTGCGTCGTGAGGCCCTGCGCGTCCTCGGCCGCTTCGAGGGTGTCGCCGACACCCCGGCGACGAAACACGCTGCGGCACTTCCGATCACGCGCCTCAACGAGCACTACGAGGACGCCATGCGCCTCAGCCGCCTCGTGCTGCAGGCGATGTCGCTGAGCCACGAGGCCGGCGACCAGCAGGCCAACAGCCTGATGGTCGACATGGACGACCTCTTCCAGCGCTGGATCGCCCAGGAGCTCGACCTGCGTCTGGCCCCGGAGATGCGCATCGAGCGCGACGAGGACGTCTGGCTCGACGAGGGCCGCGCGCTCACGATGGCCCCGGACCTCGTCGTGCGCCGAGGCAGCGAGGTCGTCCTCGTCGGCGACGCGAAGTACTCCATGGGCGCCGATGGCTACGTCGCCTCCCGCGACTACCTCGAGCTCGTCGCCTACACGACCGCCATGGGCCTGCCCACCGGCCTGCTCGTCCACTGCAACAGCGACCGTGCCCCCGAGTCCGAGATCGTCATCCGCAACGCCGGGACGCGCATCCTCTGCCGTCCCATTCGCCTCGACGGGTCGTATGCCGCCGTGTGCCGGTCGCTCGACTCGCTGGCCGAGCTCGTGCGTGAGCTCGTCGAGGCGCCAGGGGAGTTCGAGGTCCCCGCGCTCATCCGTTCGCGTCGCTGAGCGGCTGTCCCCTAGATCACACGGGAATGGGTAGCGGCTGTGAACCAGTCACTACTACGCTTTGTAGTACCGACAGAGAAGCTGCCGGAACACACACCGAGTTCTGGAGTTGAGTTCAATGAGCACCATCCCTCGCGGCACGCACGCCCAAGGCACCACGCCCGTCAGCGCGCACGACCCCACCCAGGGCGTCGTCACCTTCCAGGAGGAGGTGGTCCGTTCGGCCGTTGCTCGTAAGTTCCTCGCTGGTCTTCGCATCGTGCTCGGCTTCACCTTCCTCTGGCCCTTCATCGACAAGATGTTCGGCCTCGGCTACATGACCCCGTCGGCCAGGGCCTGGATCCACGGTGGCACTCCCGCACAAGGCTTCATGAAGAACGCCGAAGGCCCGTTCGCCGGCTTCTTCAAGAGCATCGCCGGCCCGTGGGCCGACTGGCTGTTCATGGCCGGCCTCCTCGGCATCGGCATCGCCCTCCTCGCCGGCGCAGGCCTCAAGCTCGCCGCCGGGACCGGTGCCCTCCTCCTCGCGCTGATGTACCTCGCCGAGTTCCCCCTCGGCACCACCGGCGCCTACACGAACCCGCTCTTCGACAGCCACTGGATCGAGGCACTGGGCATCGCGGTTCTCGCCACGACGCTCGCCGGGGACACCTGGGGCCTTGGCAAGTGGTGGGGCCGCCACGTCGGTAACGGCCTCCTGCGGTGAGCGGGTCGGGTGACCACCGTCCCTGACGTGGTCACCGGCACGGGCCGCACGGCCCGAGCAGCAAGGCGGTCCTCCCGGGAGGGCCGCCTTCCTGCTGCCCCCGACCATCGGACCGGGCCGCTGGGAGGCCGCTGCCGCTGCCGTCACCGCAGGACGACGTATGCCGTCCGCCCGTGGTGGGCGGACGGCATACGTCGTCGGGATGGTGCGAGGGCTGGCTCAGCTCACGCGGAGCGTCACCTTCGCGGAGGTGGACGGGTTGTAGCGCGTCGATCCGTTGTACGTCGCGGTCACCGTGTGCGTGCCGCGAGAGAGGACCGGCAGGTGGAGCGTGGCCCGCCCCTGGGAGACGGACGACGTGCCGAGGACCCGTGCGCCGTCACGGAAGGTGACGGAGCCGGTGGCGCCCGACGGGGAGACCGTCGCGGTCAGCGTCGGCCGCGCGCCGTAGCGGTAGGCCGAGCTGCTCGTGCGCAGGGACGTGGAGGACGTGACGCCCTTGACCGTGACCCTGACCCCCGCCGAGGTGCTGCCGGTGGCGTGGGCGTCACCGCTGTACGTCGCGGTGAAGGTCACCGTGCCGCGGGGCATCCCGTTGACCGTCAGCACGGCCTTGCCGCCCGAGAGCGCGACCGTCCTCAGGAGGGCCCCGTTCTTGCGGAAGACCACGGTGCCCGTCCCACCCGACGGGGTGACCGTCGCCGTGAGCACCGTCCTGCCGCCCTGGGTGAAGGTCGTCGGACTGGCCGTGAGCGACGTGGCCGACGTCGTGCGCACCGTGACGACCTCGGCCCGTGAGCCGTCGGTGTTGAGGTGGTGCAGCAGGAGCAGACCCTGAGGCCGGTCGACCTTCGACGAGGCGTCGTCACGCCGGACCTCGAGCTTCCTGCCGGGGAGGTCGGTGCTCGTGAGCGTGCCGAAGTCACCGAAGGCGGACAGGCCCGGAGAGGCAAGGCTGATCGTCATCGGACGAGCGGCCGAGCCCACGGCGTCGACAGCGACGCCCTGGGCGAGCGAGTCGACCCAGTAGCGCACCCGGGGGGCGCTCCCCGTCACGAGGCCGGCCTTCTGGAGCACCTTGACCGACACGGGCAGCACCAGCGAGTCGCTGTTGAAGACGTCCGTGTCGAACGACCCGTCGATGCCGTTGACCAGCGCGTCGTCGAGCACCTTGCCGTAGCCGGCACCGGGCCGCAGGTCGACGAGCTCGGCCACGAAGTAGTCGAAGTCGTCGGTCGTGGACAGGCGGGTGTTGTAGACGGCGGCGTCGGCGGTGCCGTCCGCGTTCGTGTCGAGGAAGACGTCGAACTCGGTGGACGTGGCCGGCGTGCGCCACGGTCCGTGGGTGCTGACCCCGAAGGTCAGCGTCGCCTGGTCGAGCCCGGCGACGAGCGGTGCGTCGGACGCGGCCCCGACGTAGCGCAGGTCGGCCCCGCGGTCGTCGGGCGTGCCGATGCAGTCGACGACCTGGCTCGGGGAGCAGTCCGTCATCCGCGGGCTTGTGCCCTGGAGCTGGAACGTCGACACCGACGAGGCGTAGGACGTCGTCCCGTCGCCCTGGTCGAGGCCGGTCCCCGTGAGGGGCAGCATCGAGGTGGCGATCCCGGACGGCATACCGGCCTGGTGGGTGACGGTCGTGCTCGACGGCGACGACATGGTCGAGGCTGCGCGGGGAGCCGACCACACCGGCACGCGCAGCTCACCACCCGGCGTGCCCTGCACCGGCTCGAGGACCATGCGGCCGCTCGCGTCGGTGCGGTAGCTGCGCACCAGGTCGATCCCGAGCGGGTCCGTCGCCGTCGTGGGATCGGGCACGGCCCGAAGTGCCGACCGAGTGAAGGTCGCGGTGACCGTGACGTCGACGGACCCACCGGCCGGCACGCGCACCTGCGACGGGCTGAACGCATACGTGACGCCCGGCGTCGGGTGGGCGGCGTCGTAGGAGAGGACGTAGGACGCCGGCCGCAGGGGACGCTTGTTGACGATGTGCACCGTCTTGGTGAGCGTCTTCGTCGGCCCGGTGACCGCGACCGGGCCGAAGGACACGCTGACCGCGCCCTTGTCGTCGGCGACGTAGGCGAGCGTGCCGGTGTCGACGGCCGCATCGGCCACGACCCTTCCGGCACCGACGCGCTCGGGACCGTAGACGTCCCCCGTGTGGTCGGGGCCCACGAAGACGTCCTGCGTGGCGGTGTTCATGATCGAGGCCTTGACCTCCTCGACGGACCACGTCGGGTGCGAGCCGCGCACGAGCGCGGCCTCGCCGGCGACGTGCGGAGACGCCATCGACGTGCCGCTCTCGGACACGCCCTCGTGCCCGGTGCCGACGGCCACGGAGAACGTCGTGACGCCGGGTGCGGTCACGTCGGGCTTGACGCCTCCGGCCACGCCGACACCGCGGGAGGAGAAGCCGGCGAGCTGGTCGACGGCCTTGGGGTTGCGGATGGTGACGGCGTTGCGGAGGTCGTTCGTCATGGTGACGCGCACCTCGTTCGAGGCGTCGAGCTGCGCCTTGACGGCCCGCGTCGCCTGGTTGACGACGAGCATCGCCGGGAGCACCTTGCTGCCGGTGACGCCGGCGGAGAAGGCGTTCACGTCGCTGCCGTAGATGATCCCGGCTGCTCCGGCGGCCTCGGCGTTGGCGCCGCGGGCGACGGAGCCGCAGCGACGGCCGTTGCCGTCGAGCCACATCTGCAGCACGACCTTGCCGGCGATCTTCGCGGCGTCTTGCGCGGAGTAGGGGTCGCAGCCGTCGGTGTTGTTCGTGGCGGACGCCGCCGCGGACCAGTCGCCGACGGACGCGACCGCGGTGTCGGTCACGCCGGGCTTGCCGCCCCAGTCGTAGTCGACGGACTTCAGCGCCCCGAAGACGTCGTCCTGCTTGCCGTCCACGGTGTCGGCCGGCTCGATGCCGGAGGGCGCGTCGACCTTGATGCCGTCCACGACGTCGTTGCCGTCGTCGGACGCGGCCACCGCGAGCACGCGCGGTGCGTTGCCGGGGGAGCCTCCGACCTCGTAGACGTCGCCGGAGTTGCCCATGGAGGCCACGACGACGGTGCCGAGCGCGGCGAGGTTGTTCGCGGCGACGGCGTCGGGGTCCTGCGGTGAGCCGTAGGAGCTGCCGAGCGACATGTTGACGACGTCGAGGTGGTCGGAGAGGTCTCCGTCGCCGTTCGGGTCGGCTGCCCAGTCGAGAGCCTGCCCGACGACGTTGGTCGAGCCGTCGCAGCCGAAGACCTTGAGGGCGTAGAGGCTCGCCTCGGGTGCGACGCCCGGGCCGATCTCCAGGCTCGCCGGGTCGATGTCCTTGGTGTAACCGCCGGACCACGTCTTCCCGTCCGAGGCGACACCGAGTCCGGCGGTCGTGCCGGCGACGTGCGAGCCGTGCCCGTTGCAGTCGAGCGGGTTGGCGTCGGGGTGGGGGACCGGGTCGAACGTGTCGGAGCTCGGGTCGGCGTTGTAGGCGTCGCCCGCGAAGTCGTAGCCGCCGACGACCTTGGCCGTCGGCGTGAAGGTGTTGGAGGCCCCGGCGGCCTTGAACGCCTCGACGGTGCCCGGACCGCCGAAGTCGGCGTGGGTGTAGTCGATGCCGGTGTCGATGATGCCGACGCGGACGCCCTTGCCCGTCTCGGAGAGGGCCTGCCACACCTTGGGGGCGCCGATGAGCGGCACCGAGTAGCTGTTGGTGGGCTGCTTGGGGGTGAGGCGGTGGATCGCCTTGACACCGGGGATCGCTGCGAGCGAGGCGAGCCTCGACGCGTCGGTGCGCACGGCGATGCCTGCGTATGCCGTGTGGAGGCGGTAGAGCGTGCGCGCCTTGGTCGCGGTCGCGCCGAAGCGGGACTCGACGCCCTTCTGGGCGGCCTTGACGGTGGAGGTCTGCAGGCGGCCCGCGGTCCTCGCAGCGGCCAGACCTCGCCCGCGGGCCTGTCCGAAGGCTGCGGTGGCGGGGGCGGCGTCGAGCTCGATCATGACGTCGACCGGCCCCTTGGCCGAGTGCAACGCCTGGTCGACCTTGTCGCCGGCACCGACACGCTGGGTGCCGAGGCCGAGGGCGCCGGCTCCCGTGACGTGGTCGGGCACCGTGCGGTCGCTGCGGTGCTTGACCGACGGGTCAGGGCTCGCCGACACCGGCGTGGCCCCGAGGCTGGTGGCGGCCAGCGCCGCGATGGCACCGGCGCTCACCGTGCACATCACGCCACGGCGCGCGCGCCGTGGTCCCCGAGTGTTGTCGGACAACGAATCCTCCTCGCGCGGCTCCATTCGCACACGGCGCAACGACGCCGCGTGCGCAGGGACGCTCGCCCCCGAACTTGCCTGCCACGCCGGATGCAACCTATATCCGTTCGGGGCTGCGCGCGCGCCGACTCGCACGAGCGCCCACGCCCTGGTCGACGGGCCGGCGAGCGGGCCGGCGAGCGGGCCGCCGGGCTGTCGGTGGGCCCCGGCATACTCGCCTGCATGCAGCGCATCGACGGCCACCTCGTCCTGAGCCCCACGGACCTGACGAAGCACGTCGCGTGCGCGCACATCACGACGCTCGACCTCGAGGCGCTCGACACCGCACGGGGAAGCTCCCGGAGCGGCGTGACGCCGGGAGCGAGCGGGGCCGACGACTCCCTCAACCTCGTCTTCGCCAAGGGCCTCGAGCACGAGCGCGCCTACCTCGAGCGGCTTCGCGCCGAGGGGCGCGTCGTCGAGGACCTCGCGGCGCTCGGGCTTCGGGGCGCCGAGGCCGAGGGGGCCACGCTCGAGGCGATGCGGCGCGGTGTCGACGTCATCTACCAGGCGACCTTCTTCGACGGCCACTGGGTGGGCCTCGCCGACTTCCTCCTGAAGGTCGACGAGCCGAGCAACCTCGGACCCTGGCGCTACGACATCGCCGACACCAAGCTCGCTCGCCGGCTCAAGGTGCCGGCCCTGCTCCAGATGGCGACGTATGCCGCTCGGCTCGAGCTGCTCCAGGGCGTCCCGCCGCAGTGGCTGACCGTCGTCACGGGCGACGTCGAGTCGCACCCGTGGCGGCTCGTCGACGTCGCCCCCTACGCCCGTCGACGGCGGGCAGAGCTGCTCGACGCCATCGCCGGCCGGCACGAGACCGAGTCGGCCCGGGTGCAGCACTGCGGCCAGTGTCGGTGGAAGGAGAGGTGCGCCCAGGAGTGGCTCGAGCGTGACGACCTCATCCAGGTCGCGGGCATGCGCGCCGACCACCGGGCGGCGCTCATCGACCTCGGCATCCCGACGCTGCGGTCGCTGGCGACCGCCGACGAGCAGCAGCTCGCACCAGCCCTGTCCACGGCCTCGCGGCGCCGGCTGCTCCAGCAGGCCCGACTGCAGCTCGCCGAGCGCGAGACGGGCCGGGCGCAGTACGAGCTGCTCGACCCGGAGCCCGGCCGCGGCCTGCAGATGCTGCCCGAGCCCGACGAGGGCGACGTCTACCTCGACTTCGAGGGCGACCCGTGGGCCGAGGGCGGCGCCGGCCGGGAGTACCTCGCCGGGATCTGGACCCGCCAGGGCGAGTTCGTCGAGTTCTGGGCCCACGACTTCGCCGAGGAGGGGCGGCTCACCTCCGGCCTGCTCGACTGGCTGACCGAGCGGTGGCGCCAGCACCCCGACATGCACGTCTACCACTACGCCCCCTACGAGACGACGGCCCTCAAGCGACTCGTCGGCCAGCACGCCACGCGCGAGGCCGAGCTCGACCAGCTGCTGCGCCACGAGGTCTTCGTCGACCTCTACGCGGTGGTGCGCCAGGGCGTCCGGATCAGCAAGGGCTCCTACTCGATCAAGAAGCTCGAGGAGTTCTACTGGGGCCACACCCGATCCGCCGACGGTGCAGGTGTCGCGGACGGGCTGTCGTCCGTCGTCGAGTACGAACGCTGGCTCGCCGGGCGCGGAGACGGCACGGCAGACCAGGCGATCCTCGACGACATCCGTCGCTACAACGAGGAGGACGTGCGCTCCACGCTCGCGCTGCACGAGTGGCTCGAGGAGCGCCGCGCCGAGCTCCAGCGTTCGGGCCACGCCCTGTCGCGTCCGGTGCCGGAGCAGCTGCGCGAGATCTCCGACGAGGAGCGGGCCGAGATCGCGCTGGCCGAACGCCTCGTCGACGGCGGGCACGAGCTGCTCGCCGGACTCGTGGGTTGGCACCGGCGCGAGAAGCGGCCCGAGTGGTGGGACTTCTTCCGCTACAAGGAGCTCGAGACCTCCGAGCTCGTCGAGGACGGGACCGCCATCGGTGACCTCGGCGAGCCCGAGGAGATGCGCGTCGTCAAGCTCTCCAAGGTCTGGCGCTATCCCTTCCCGCCGCAGGACTGCAAGGTGTCGGTCGGCAAGTACGTCCCCGACGTCGACACCCACGCCCCGGTCGGCAAGGTCGTCGCCGTCGACCCCGTGGAGGGCTGGGTCGAACTGTCCATGAAGAAGTCGCTCGCGCCGCCCCGCCCCCGCGGCCTCGGCGGCCCCGGACCGGTGATGGATGCGGCCCTGCGCGCCAGCATCGCCCGCACCGGCGAGCTCGCGCTCGCCGGCGGCTCCAACCTCGCGACGAGGCTCATCGACCGGCTGGTCCCTGTCACCGACGTGCTCGCCGCTCGCGAGGGCGAGACCCCGAAGGACGTCGTCGTGCGCGCCGGCCTCGGGCTCGGTGGCGAGGTCCTCGCCGTCCAGGGGCCGCCCGGCACTGGCAAGACGTATGCCGGGTCGGCCCTGGTGCGTGGGCTGCTCGACGCCGGGCTACGCGTCGGGGTCACCGCGCAGTCGCACGCGGTCGTGCTCAACCTGCTCGACGAGGTGGCGCGGCCCGCCTGGCACAAGGACGGCACCAACGCCGAGGAGGGTAACGAGCCGGTCGACCCCAACGCCCTCGTCCGGCACACGTCCGACAACGGAGAGATCGTGGCCGCGCTCGCGAGCGGTCAGGCCACGCTCGTCGGTGGCACCGCCTGGCTCTGGTCGCGCGAGGACATGGTCGACGCGGTCGACGTGCTCGTCATCGACGAGGCAGGGCAGTTCTCGCTCGCCAACGCCGTGGCCGTGGCACCGGCTGCGCGCTCGCTCGTCCTCCTGGGCGACCCGCAGCAGCTGACCCAGCCGACCAAGGCCGTCCACCCCTACGGGTCCGGCGTGTCCGCCCTCGACCACCTCCGCACGACCGTCGACGGCATCGTCCACGACGTCATCCCGGCAGACCGTGGGGTCTTCCTCGACCGCACGCACCGCATGCACCCGAGCCTCACGGCGTTCGTCTCACAGCTCGCCTACGAAGGCCGGCTCGAGTCCGCCCCCGGGCGTGAGCGGATGTCGGTCGAAGCGCCGGGAGCCCTCTCCGGTGACGGCCTCCGGTGGGTGCCGGTCGAGCACGAGACCCTCAGCGAGCAGGCGAGCCGGCAGGAGGCGGCGGTCGTCCGTGGCCTCGTCGACGACCTGCTGAAGGGCAGCTGGACCACCGCAGAAGGGGACTCGCGGCCGATCGGCCTCGACGACATCCTCGTCGTCGCCCCGTACAACGCGCACGTCGCCGTGCTCGCGGCCGAGCTGCCGGTCGGTGCGCGGGTGGGCACGGTCGACAAGTTCCAGGGCCAGCAGGGCGCCGTCGTCATCTACTCCATGGCCAGCACGACGGCGGCACTCGCGCCGCGCGGGGTGCCGTTCCTCTACGACCTGCACCGCCTCAACGTCGCGATCTCGCGGGCCAGGGCGCTGGCGGTCGTCGTCGGCAGCCCCCTGCTCACCGACGCCGAGGTGCACACCCCCGAGGAGCTGCGGGCCGTGAACGCGCTCTGCCGCTACGTCGACGAGGCCAAGACCGTCTGAACCCGTCGCCGGGTGCGCCAATGGTCCTGTGCCGCCCTGAGCGGTCTGTGCCGTCCTGAGCGGCTGTGCCGTCCTGTGCCGTCAGGCGCGGTCCTGCCCCGGGCTCAGGCGCCGTGCGCTGCGACCTCCCACAAGCGCCCCTCGCCGCGGATGCCGGGCAGCGCCGCACGGATGGACCGCTCGGCGAGCTCGGGGGCGACACCGAGGTCGACGGCATACCGCAGCGCGACCGCAGGGGTGCGCTGGACGCCCTGGCGGCAGTGCACGAGCACCCGCTTTCCCTCGGCCCGGAACTGGCGAAGGGCCGACGACGCGTCGTCGAGGACGAAGTCGAGGTGGGGATTGCTCTCCTCCTGCTCCTCGTCGTTGATCCAGAACTCGATGTGGTCCCGGGCGGTCATCCCGGTGGCCGGGATGTCCTCGAGGCCCAGGGCGCAGAGGGAGACGATGGCCTGCACGTCGAGCTCACGGACGCGGCCGAGGTCCGAGATGGTCCCGAGCACGATGTCGGGGTCGATCGGGTGCGGGGTCCCGAGGGTGGGGATCTGGGGGTCGCCCATGGTCGCGACCGAGGGCCACGAGCCGTGCCGCCTGCCGCCCACGGACGTGGACACGGCGAGCTCGACGAGGTCGTGGGCGCGCAACCCCGGCCAGCCGTGAACCATGCGGCGCCATTGAGTCGGCACCGCGGACGCGCCGTAGCGTGCGCCGAGCAGCGAGCCGGCGATGGCCGCCACGGTGTCGGTGTCGTGCCCGGCTCGGACCGCCGCCTGCAGTCCCCGCTGAAGGTGCATGGCCGAGCCGTCGCCGCGGTCGGTCGTCGTGATGGCGGCCCACGCGTCCTGAAGCGCCGTCACCGTGTAGCCGTTGTTGCCGAACCCGCCCGGCTCGGCGCCGGTCGCGGCCTCGATCCAGTCTCCCCAGCGCCCGACGTGCGCGGCGCTGACGAGGTCCAGGCCGGCGGCGAGGTCGAGACGCCCCTCGGTGACGGCGACACGGATCGCCTCGGACCACAGCACCGCAGAGTCGCCGGCCAACGGGTCCGCGTGGGTCAGCAGCGCGATCGCCCGTGCGGCCCGCGCGGTGGCACCGCGGTCGTCGAGGGCCGACAGCCCGACGATGGGCGTGCGCATCAGGGCGCCGTTGCCGGCAGTCAGGCCGGTCCGCTCGTGGAGGGCCTCGCTGGCACGGGTCAGCCGCTCGTGGGGGGCGCCGGACAGCGCCTTGGCCTCCGTCAGGACGGCCCGGGTCTGGGTCCCGACGTCGGTGGCGCCGCCGTCCAGCCACGCGGTGAACGCCTCGGCGACGGCGTCGAGACCCTCGGGCGAGGCGAGGTCGATGCCCTGGGCGGCCACACGGGCGACGCACAGTGTCATCTGGGTGTCGTCGCTCCACTCGCCCGGCTCGTAGGGGCCGAGGCCGCCGCCCTTCATGACCGCCTCGCCGATCGGCGGCGCGGCCATCTCGTAGGGCACGCCGAGGGCGTCGCCGCAGGCCTCGCCCAGCAGGACCCCGGCCGCACGGTCGACGGCGATGGGGCGGATCGGCACGGCTGCTCCTCTGGCGCGGCGGCTGGTGGTCAGGAAGGCAAACTACCGTCCGGCACGTCCCCCGCGACGGCTGGTCCGACCCTCGACTCCGGTGCGGCAGCGCCGGTTCGACGCCGTAGGCTTCTCGCGTGCTCCAACCCCTGACCGTCGTGCTGCTCGTCGGGAGCGGCCTGCTCGGCCTGCTGGCCGCCCACCACCTGGTGCGACGACGTCTCGTCGACGACCCGCTCATCATCGTCGGTGCCGTCATCGAGCTGGCGCTGCTCGTGCAGCTCGTCGTGGGGCTGACCAAGGCGTCGGCGATCAGCGACGGTGCCGAGCGGGCGACCTTCATCGCCTACCTCTTCACGGTCCTGCTCGTCATCCCGGTCAGCGTCGTCATCGCCGTCAAGGAGAAGACTCAGTGGGCCATGGCGGTCGTGCTCGGCGGGGCACTCGTCGTGGCGATCCTCGTCGCCCGCCTGCAACAGGTCTGGAGCCTCAATGCCTGAACCGACGCCCTCGTCCCCGCAGCCGTCGCCGGAGCCGACGCCGGGATCCTCTCCGGTGTCCCCGCCCGAGTCCTCGTCCGGGCCCGCGCCCGACGTGTCGCCGGCCACCGAGCGTCCGCACACCGGGCACGGCTTCGGCCGTCTGCTCGTCGCCGTCTACGGCCTGCTGGCGCTCGCGGCGACCGGTCGCTCGATCCTGCAGATCCTCGAGTACTTCGACCGGGCGCCCGTCCCGTTCCTGCTGTCGGCGCTCGCGGCGGTCATCTACCTCGTGGCCACCGTCGGGCTGGCCCGCGGCGACCGCGCGTCCGTGCGCCTCGCGACCATCGCCCTGACGGTCGAGCTCGTCGGGGTGCTCACCGTCGGGCTCTGGAGCGTCGCGGACCCCAGCGCCTTCCCGGAGAAGACCGTCTGGTCCCACTTCGGTCAGGGCTACGGCTACGTCCCGCTCGTGCTGCCGCTCGTCGGCCTGTGGTGGATCCGTCGCACCGCCCGTGCCACGGCCGCCTCCGACGCGGACGTGGCGCGGTCGGCGCACTGATCCCGCGCCGCTAGGGTTGCCGCCATGACCGAGCAGACCCCTGCCCCTGTGTCGCCGGCGTCTCCCGTGGCGCCCGAGCCGGACGAGTCGCGCACGTCGCCCGAGCCGGCGACCGGTCCTGCCGCGCCCGTCGCCGGCCCCCTCACAGTGCGTGAGATCACCCCGGACGAGGCCGTCGAGACGCTCCTCGAGCTGGGGGGCAGCTTCCTGCAGACCCCCGCGTGGGGCCGCGCCAAGGCCGGGTGGCGTCGTACGCATCTCGGCTGGTTCGACGCCTCGGGTCGCCGGGTCGGTGCCGGCCTCGTGCTCTCGCGCACCATCCCGCGCCTGTCCCGCTCGTACGCCTACCTCCCCGAGGGTCCGGGCCTGCCGTGGGACGCCGTGGCGACCGACCCGGCCGCCTGGATCGACCCGCTCGTCGCGTGGGCCAAGGCCAACAAGGCCTTCGCGCTCCGGCTCGGCTACCCCGTCGTCTCGCGCATCTGGGACCGCGAGCCGGTCAAGAAGCAGGTCGTCGAGAACGGGCTGCTGAGCTTCACGAGCCTCCCCACGGCCGTCGACAACCCGGCCGCCCGGAGCCTCGAGGCGTGGCTCGGGCGCAACCACTGGCTCCCGCTCGGCGCCGACGGTGTGGCTGTCGGCCAGCCGCGCCTCCTGTGCGTCGTCGACCTGCGCGGCCGCACCGACGCCGAGCTGCTCAAGGGCATGAACCAGCAGTGGCGCCGCAACGTCAAGAAGGCCGAGAAGGCCGGGGTGCAGGTGCGCACGGTCGGTTCCGAGGGTCTCGACACCTTCCACGCCCTCTACGTCGAGTCGGCCGAGCGCGACAACTTCCTGCCCCGCCCGAAGTCCTACTTCGACGTCATGGCTCGCTCGTTCGCGTCGGAGGGCGACGGCGTGGACGCCCCGGTGTCGGCCCGCTTCTACGAGGCCCACGTCGACGGCGACGTGCTCGCGTCCGCCCTGATGATCCGCTTCGGCCGCACGTTCTCCTACCTCTACGGCGGCTCGACCGAGCGCAATCGCGACGCCAGGGCGTCCAACGCCCTGCAGTGGCGGGCCATGCGTGACGCGGCGGCGGCCGGCTGCGAGGCCTACGACTTCCGCGGCTTCAACACCTCGCTCGGGGCGACGAGCCCGCTCACCGGCCTGCTGCTCTTCAAGCTCGGCGCCGGCGCCGACGTCGTCGAGATGGTGGGGGAGCGCGAGCTGGTCATCAGCCGGTTCTGGCACTTCGCCTTCGCGCGTGCCATGGCTGCCCGCATCGCGATCAACAAGCGCCGCAAGGCTGCTCGCGCGACACCGGACGCAGCAGACATCTGAGGCGCACGGCATTCCACGGCGTGCGGGCGTGGGCGCGAGTCGACGCCCGCGGTCGGCTCAGTGTCGCTGGATGTCGAAGTAGGGGCTGAGCGAGCACGTCGCGTAGCCCTGACCCTGCTGCGCCGTGACGACGATCCCGTCGACGAGGATGCGGCAGGTCACGGCCCCGCGGACCGCTGATCCCGTGGGGTCGCTGATGCGCACCCGCAGGCTGTAGTAGTCGTTGCTCGTCGCCGCGGGGTCGACCGGTGCCTCGAAGGCGAGGGGCGCCGCCTGCGGGGGGAAGTCGGTGCGCCGGTGGGCCGCGTCGGAGAGCGAGACCTCGATACGGGCGTTGTTCTCGGCGTACGTCTCGAAGCGGATCGTCCGCGCGGCCGCCGGGACCGGCGTGACCGGGACGGCCGGGACCGTGACCACCTTCGGCGGCGCCGCCGCGGCGGACCGCGTGGGCCGGGGAGCGGCGGTCACGGTCTTCGTCGCTGCCGGAGCGGAGGGACGGCCGCCGGGGACGAGGGGGGTGACCGTCGGCACGGGCACGGTCAGCGTGACCGAGGGACGGAGCCGGGTGATGCCGACCCTCGGCTGTGCGACAGGGGCGGACTCGTCCGCGCTGCTGGTGACCGCCCAGAGGCCCAGGGGGACCAGGAGCCCGACCACGACCGCGGCGACGTGCCAAGGCTGGAGCCGACCGCCCAGCGCGCGGCCGGTGATCGAGGACAGGGTGACCGTGCGAGGCGCGTCGGCGCTCGCAGGGAGCGCAGGCGCCGCGGGCGGAGGGTCGTCGCCGGCACGCGCCGGCACCCAGCTCGACGTGGCCGGCTGCTGCACGCCGAACGTCGTGTCGTATGCGGTCACCCCCTCCCGACCCGACGCCGCGCTGGGCAGGTCGGACGGGGAGGCGGACGTCTCTGCGGCCGGTGCGCCGGCGACGGTGGCGTCATCGGACCAGCTGTCGGCCGTCGCGTCACGCGTCGGGTCGGGTTCGTAGGGCGGGATGTCGGACACGGGGTCCCCTCGTCTCAGGTGCCGGCAGCCCGATCATGCACGGCTGTCGGCTGGTCGGTCGTCACAGGGCGGGGATGCACGTCGCGGTCGCGGTCGAGGTGGCGACGGCCACGAGGGTGTCGCTGGCGTAGACACGGCACTGGATGGTCCCCGACCCCCAGGTGATGCTCGCGGACACCTGCAGATCGGTGGGTCGGTCGACGAGGCCGATGTCGAGCGCCAGCGGTGGCTCCTGCTCGCGAGCGTCGATCGGGACGCCCCCAGCGCTGACGTCGATCTGGGCCTTGAGGATGTCGGAGGAGTCTCCGCGCGGCCCGGCCGCGTCCGGGGTGGCCACGACCTCCACGCGGAGCGCCGTAGCGTCCGCGGGCACGCGGGCGACGGGGGGAGTGTCGCGCAGCAGAGGCGTCAGGTGCCCCGCCGACGAGGTGACGTCCTCGACCGTGCCCGCGAAGGAGGGGCCCGGGTCGCAGGGGCTGGTCTGCTGGTCGACCCCGGTGCCGTACCAGCACTCCCCGGTCACGGTTCCCGACTCCGCACCGCCGCCGTTGTGGGCGACCCCGAAGAGCAGGATCGGCACGAACAGCAGGGCAGCCCAGCCGCGGCCACGCCGCCGGCGCTCGGGGCGAAGGGGCGGCGTGGCGAGGATGGTGTGGACGGGGATGCCCGCGGACGACCTGGTGCTGGACGCCCTCGGCGTCCGTGGGGCCCAGGCCTCGGGAGGCAGCGAGGTCCCCGCGCTCGTGGCGCAGCCGGAGTCGGCGTCGTCGGGAAAGGCGACGTGGCGGTCCTGCTGCGGATCCGGCACGGCCGGTTGACTGCGGGCGGGATCGGACAACGGTGCCTCGTTTCGGCCGGGTGGGGAACACGGTAGGTCCTCGGGTGCCTCCGTGGTCGCACCTCAGACCGACTCCTCGTCGTCGGCGTTCCCTCCCCGCGGCGGGGAACGACGAGCGGCGCAGCGGTGTGCGACCTGCCGCGTGGCGGTGCCCGACCGATGTCGTTCCCACCCGACCGTGGTGACCGCCTCCGGCCCGTCGCCGCCCTCACCCGAGGCGCCGGGACCGATATCGGTTCGGACCGTCCGCCGTCCCCGCCTATCCTGTCCAGCATGTCCGACGAGCCCGCGAACGCCCCCACGCGCTCGCGGCCACCCCGGCGCCGCGGGCGGCGTCGCCCGACGTCAGGCGAGTCCACGGCCCAGCCGGCGGGGCTGACCCCGGCCGTTGCCGAGCCGAACGGCGGTCGCACCCCCACGAACGGCCACCCCGCCGCCCGCGGTCAGGGACCACGTCGTGAACCACGTCGGCCGGGGGGTCGCGTCCAGAGCCCCGAGCAGCGCGAGGCCCGGCGGGCAGCGCGTGCGTCGACGGTGCCCCCGATCACGTATCCCGAGCACCTGCCCGTCGTCGAGCGCCGCGACGACATCGCCGCCGCGATCCGTGACCACCAGGTCGTCGTCATCGCGGGCGAGACCGGGTCGGGCAAGACGACCCAGATCCCCAAGATCTGCCTCGAGCTCGGCCGAGGGCTCGATGGCGTCATCGGCCACACGCAGCCGCGGCGCATCGCGGCGCGTGCCGTCGCCGAGCGCCTCTCCGAGGAGCTGGCCGTCGAGCTCGGCACCGCCGTCGGCTACCAGGTCCGCTTCACCGACCAGAGCAGCCGCGACACCCTCGTCAAGGTGATGACCGACGGCATCCTGCTCGCCGAGATGCAGCGTGACCGCGAGCTGCGGCGCTACGACACGATCATCATCGACGAGGCGCACGAGCGCAGCCTCAACATCGACTTCATCCTCGGCTACCTCAAGCAGCTGCTGCCGCGCCGGCCCGACCTCAAGGTCATCATCACCTCGGCGACGATCGACCCGCAGCGCTTCGCCGAGCACTTCGCCGACCCGTCCACGGGCGAGCCGGCCCCCATCATCGAGGTCTCCGGCCGCACCTTCCCCGTCGAGATCCGCTACCGGCCGCTCGTCGACCCCGACCGCCCCGAGGCGGAGGAGCGCGACATGGTCACAGGCGTCTGCGAGGCCGTCGAGGAGCTGTGGACCGAGCGCCACTCCGGCACGAGCAGCGACATCCTTGTCTTCTTCTCGGGAGAGCGGGAGATCCGTGACGCCGCGGACGCGCTCAACGGGATGAAGCTGCCCGTCACCGAGGTCGTGCCGCTCTACGGGCGCCTCTCCGCGGCCGAGCAGCACCGCGTCTTCTCGTCGCACACCGGACGACGGATCGTCCTGGCCACCAATGTCGCCGAGACCTCGCTCACCGTCCCGGGCATCCGCTACGTCATCGACACGGGGACCGCCCGCATCAGCCGCTACAGCCAGCGCACCAAGGTGCAGCGCCTCCCCATCGAGCCCGTCAGCCAGGCGTCGGCCAACCAACGCTCCGGCCGCTGTGGCCGCGTCGCCGACGGCATCGCGATCCGGCTCTACTCCGAGGACGACTACGACAGCCGCCCCGAGTTCACCGACCCCGAGATCCTGCGCACCAACCTCGCCTCGGTCATCCTCCAGATGACGAGCCTCGGGCTCGGCGACATCGCGCGCTTCCCGTTCGTCGACCCGCCCGACAGCCGCCAGATCACCGACGGTGTGCGCCTCCTCGAGGAGCTCCAGGCCTTCTCCCCGGAGGACGAGGCGACCCAGACGAACGGGCGCCGGCGTCCGGGACGCCGCCTCACGGCATACGGCCGCACCATCGCGACGCTGCCGATCGACCCGCGCCACGCCCGCATGGTCATCGAGGCCGACAAGCGCGGAGTGCTGCGCGAGGTGCTCGTCATCGTCGCGGCCCTCTCGATCCAGGACCCGCGCGAGCGGCCGCAGGACAAGCAGGAGCTCGCCAACGCCTCGCACAAGCGCTTCGCCGACGAGACGAGCGACTTCGTCACCTGGCTCAACCTCTGGGCCTACCTCAAGGAGCAGCAGAAGGAGCTGAGCAGCAGCGCCTTCCGCCGGATGTGCAAGGCGGAGTTCCTGCACTACCTGCGCATCCGTGAGTGGCAGGACCTGCACAGCCAGGTCAAGCAGGCCGCCAAGCAGGCCGGTCTCGACATCAGCCGTGGCACCGTCCACGTCGGCGAGGGCGAGATCGACGCGGACGCGATCCACCAGTCCCTGCTGGCCGGACTCCTGTCGCACGTCGGCGTCCGCGACGAGCAGAAGCGGGAGTATGCCGGCGCGCGCGGCACCCGGTTCGGCATCAGTCCCGGGTCGGCGCTCTTCCGCAAGCAGCCCCAGTTCGTCATGGCCGAGGAGCTCGTCGAGACGAGCCGCCTCTGGGCTCGGGTCAACGCCCGCATCGACCCCGTGTGGGCCGAGCAGCTCGGCGAGCACCTCGTCAAACGGCAGTACTCCGAGCCGCGGTGGTCGGGCAAGCGCGGGTCGGCCGTCGCGACCGAACGGGTCACCCTCTATGGCGTGCCGCTCGTCGTCGGGCGCGTCGTCGGGCTCGGGCGCATCGACCCCGAGCTCGCGCGGGACCTCTTCATCCGGCACGCGCTCGTCGAGGGGGACTGGCACACCGAGCACGCGTTCCTGCGCGACAACGCGGCACTCGTCGAGCAGCTCGGCGAGCTCGAGGCCCGCACCCGACGCCGCGACATCGTCGTCGACGACAGCACCCTCGTCGCCTTCTACGACAAGCGGATCCCGTCCGAGGTGGTGTCCGGCCGGCACTTCGACTCGTGGTGGAAGAAGGCGCGCCGCCAGACACCCGACCTGCTCACCTTCACCGAGGAGCTGCTCCTGCGCGAGAGCGCCGGCAGCATCGCCGACGAGGACCACCCCACGACGTGGACGCAGGGCGAGAACGTCCTGCCCGTCACGTACCAGTTCGAGCCCGGCTCGGCACTCGACGGGGTCACCGTGCACATCCCCGTCGAGCGTCTCAACCAGGTGACGCCTGACGGGTTCGACTGGCAGGTCCCGGGCTTCCGCGAGGAGCTCGTCACGGCCCTGATCCGCAGCCTCCCCAAGGGGATCCGTCGCAACCTCGTCCCGGCGCCGGACCACGCCCGCGCGGTCCTGCCCGAGCTCGACCCCACGTCGGGGCCGCTGCTCGAGGCGCTCGCGACGGTGCTGCGGCGGCGGGCCGGCGTGGCCGTCACGCCTGCGGACTTCGACGTCGAGCGGGTCCCGCCCCACCTGACCGTCACCTTCCAGGTCGACGGGTCCGACGGTCGGGCCGTGGCCACCGGCAAGGACCTCGAGGCCGTCCGGGACGCCGCCACCCCGCAGCTGCGCCGGCAGGTCAGCCGCGCCGGCTCCCGCGTCGAGCGCACGGGCCTGACCTCGTTCCCCGACGAGGGCGTGGCCGAGAGCTTCGAGAGCGCCCAGGGCATCCAGGGCTTCCCCGCCCTCGTCGACACCGGCTCCGCCGTCGACCTCCGGGTCCTGCCGACCCGCGCCGAGGCCGACGCCGAGCACCGCCTCGGCGTGCGCCGGCTGCTGCTCCTCGGCATCACCCCGCCGTGGAAGCAGATCCTCGCCCGCCTCACCAACACCCAGAAGCTGGCGCTCGGGCACAACCCGCACGGCAGCGTCCCCGCCCTGCTCGACGACTGCCTCGCCGCCGCCGTCGACGCGATCCGCGACGACGCGGTCACCGACCGGGAGGACCACACGGTGCGCACCCGGGAGGACTTCGAGTGGGCGCTCTCCGCCGTCCGCACCCACACGAGTGCCAAGGTCGTGCAGGTCGTCGGGCTGGTCGAGCCGATCCTCGCCAAGGACCTGGCGCTGACCAACCGGCTCGCCGAGCTGGACCGCTCGAGCAGCCCCGCGATCCGTCCCATGCTCGCCGACGTGCGCGCCCAGCTGCGCGAGCTCGTGCGGCCTGGCTTCGTCGCCGACACCGGGCTGCGCCGGCTGCCCGACCTCGACCGCTACCTGCGCGCCATCGCCCACCGGCTCGACAAGGCCCCCGCCAACCTGGCGCGCGACACCCAAGCCCTCGAGCAGGTCGACCTCGTCGAGGGGCGCTACGCCGACCTGCTCGACACGCTGCGGCCCGCCCAGCGTGGCGCGGCCCAGGTCGTCGACATCGGCTGGATGATCGAGGAGCTGCGGGTCTCGCTCTTCGCCCAGACGGTCGGGACGGCATACACGGTCTCTCCCCAGCGCATCCTCAAGGCCATCGCGAAGGTCGGCGCCTGACCTGTCCGCCCACCCTGCGGCAGGGAATCATGGGGTGCGGCGGGGCGTTGGACCCTTCGACCCGTACGACGAAAGGCCAGACCCGTGCAGGACCCGACCGAGCTCTTCCAGTTCGAGAGCGACACCTCGCCCAGCCAGCTCCAGGAGCTGCAGGCCTCGGTGCTCGTCGTCGCCCTCGGCGGATTCATCGACGCCGGCCACACCCAGCGACTCATGGCCGACCACATCCTCGAGACGCACGAGTCGCGCGTCATCGCCTCCTTCGACGTCGACCAGCTGCTCGACTACCGCGGCCGCCGTCCCGTCATGGTCTTCGACCGCGACCACTGGAGCAGCTACGACGACCCCAGCCTGCTGCTGCACCGCGTCGTCGACAAGGAGGGCGTGCCCTTCCTGCTCCTCGTCGGCCCCGAGCCCGACTACCAGTGGAACCGGATGGTCGAGGCCACCACGACGCTCATCAAGACCTTCGGCGTCGACCTGACCGTCAGCGTCCACGGCATCCCCATGGCCGTGCCGCACACCCGCCCGCTCGGCGTGACCGCCCACGGCACCAACCCGCGTCTCATCACCGGCAACGACCCGGCCTTCGGCACCGTCCAGGTGCCGGCCAGCTTCTCGTCGCTGCTCGAGTACCGCCTCGGTGAGGCCGGGCTCGACGCCATCGGCTTCGCCGTGCACGTGCCGCACTACCTCGGCCAGAGCGAGTTCGCGGACGCCGCCGTGCTCGGTCTCGAGCGCGTCCGGGCCGCCACCGGCCTCGACCTCGACCTGCGCGAGCTGTCCGCGACGGCCGGGCTCAACCGCGCCGAGATCAGCCGGCAGATGGAGGAGTCCGACGAGATCACCGCAGTGGTTCGGGCCCTCGAGCAGCAGTACGACACCTTCCTCGAGGGGCGCCAGCAGCGCAACCTGCTCGCCACCGACCTGTCCGACCTGCCCACGGCCGACGAGATCGGCGCCGAGTTCGAGGCCTTCCTCAAGGACGTCACCGAGGACGAGGAGCACGGCGACACACCGGGCGACGAGCCCGGCGACAGCCACAGCTGAACCAGAACGTCCACGGAGCGGGTCCGACCTCACGGTCGGGCCCGCTTCGTCGTCTCCGGCGCTCGCGGCGTGGGTGCGCTCCCGGGGCGCGACGGCGCTCGCGGCGTGGAGCGTCGGCGGCCCGCTCCCAGCGCGGTCTCGCCTCTTGTATGCCGTGGGCCGCCTCCGATGCCGCTCCCACCGCCGCGCCCCGCTCCCTTGCGCGGCGTCCGCCTCCGACGCCCGGCTCGCCTCAACCGTCGAGAGGCCGAAGTTCGTGGGTCCGCGACCGTCGAGAGGCCAAAGTTCGTGGGTCCGCAACCGTCGAGAGGCCAAAGTTCGTGGGTCTGGAACCGTCGAGAGGTCAGAGTTTGTGGGTCGGCGCGGTCGAGAGGCCAGAGTTCGCGGGTCGGGCGCGGCTGAGCGGCGGGTTCAGGGTTTGGCTTCGCTCCAGCGGCGGACGACCGAGGTGTCGGCGACGAAGCGGACCTCGTCGGTGCCGGCCCAGGTGCGGGCGGCGCTCGTCAGGGTGTGCTCGACGGCGGCCGCCGCGGCTGCGGCGTGCTGCTCGGGCACGTGGACGAGGAGCTCGTCGTGCAGGCACAGCACGATCTGCCCGCCGAGGGGGCGGACCGCATGCCGCACCGTCGCCGCCCAGGCCTTGAAGAGCTCGGCGGCGGACCCCTGGATGATCGCGTTGCGCGCGTAGCGGCCCCGGGCGCCGTCGGCCCCGGTGGCCGAGAACTCGGCGCTGCCCGACGGTTCCGGCGCGCCTGGCTCGAGCGGCGGCACGGGCACTCCGCCGAAGCGGATGAGCCGGCCGCCCCACGTGCGGACCGGGCGCCGCGCGACCCCGTCGGCGTAGGCGCGGTCGAGCAGCCCCATGGCCACGGGGTAGGCGCGCTCGAGGTCCTTCAGGGCCTCGCCGGCCGCTCCGGAGCGCTGGCCGTACATCGCGGCGAGCACCGCGACCTTGGCCTTGGGCCGGTCGGCGCCGAGCTTGGCCGCGACAGGTGCGTAGAGGTCGTCGGCGCGGGTCGCCTCGGCGAAGGCCCGGTCGGCGCTGACGACGGCCAGCACCCGGGGCTCGATCTGGCCGAGGTCGGCACGGACGAAGACGTGTGCCGGGGCCGCGCAGATCGCGGGTCTGAGCGGGGCGGGCAGGTTGTGCAGGCCGTTCTGGGCCGTCATGCGCCCGGCGGCACCGTCGCACGCCGTCCAGCCGCCGCGGAGCCGGTCGTCGGCGCCGACGTGGTCGTCGAGCCAGCGGTAGCCGTAGGTCGTCGCGATGCGCTCGTCCTTGCGCCAGCGCAGCAGCGCGTCGACGAGCGGGTGGGTGTGCCGGTAGGGCTCGAGCACCCAAGCCCGGGTGTTGGGCACGTCGACCCCGGCGGAGAGCAGCAGGTCGCGCACCTGCGTGGGGTTGCGCAGGTCGGTGCGCTCACGGCCGGGAGCGTGTCGCAGGACGAGGGCGTCGCGTTCGGAGCGGATGCGGGCGCCGTCCGCGTCGTCGAGTGGCCGGGCTCCGGCAGAGGCGGCGATGAGGTCCTCGGCCGCTGCACGGTCCACGGGCAGCCCGTCACGCTCCAGCTCGAGGCAGAGCACCGCTGCCGCGGACTCGGACCACACGGTCCGCTCGAGGCGCAGAAAGTTGGAGCCGCCGATGCGGCCCAGCCCCTCGCGCTGCGCCTGCTGGCAGTCGAGCGCCAGCACCGCGAGCTCGCGCAGCCGGGTGTCGTCCGTCGCCCAGCCGAGCGCGTCCGCGCGCAGGTGCCCGTCGGCGGTGAGGAGCGCGACGTCCTCGCCGGCGGCGACGTCGAAGAGGTCGCCGTCGAAGCCGCTGAGGCGCGGCGCTCGTGGAGCCGGGACGGCCGCCTCGTCGAGACCGCGACACCCCGCGACGATGTGGCCGGGGGTCGCCCACCAACCACCGTGGACGATGCGGTGCGCCTCCGCGAGATCCCACGTGCGCGACACGCCGACCCCGGCGCCGACGACCCCGCGCAGCGTCGATGCCGCCGACCACACGACCCATCGCGGGCCGAGCTGGTCGGTAGCCGACGTGAAGCGTCGTACGACGTCGTCGAGTGGCCACGGTTCGTCGAGGCCGGGCCCCACGGCATACGCCCCCTGCGGCCCGACGACGAGCGCGACGAGCGGCGGCCCGGCACTGTTGTCAGTCAACGATGCTCGCGATCCGGTCGACCGCCTCGCGGAGGATCTCCGGTGAGGTGGCGTAGTTGACCCGCGCGTGCCCGTGACCGCCCGAGCCGAAGATGGGTCCGGGGGAGAGCGCCACCCGGGCGCGGCGCAGCACCTCGCCCGCTGGGTCGTCGCCGAGGCCCAGGCCGCTGAGGTCGAGCCACGCGAGGTAGGTCGCCTCGGGCACGACGAGACGGGCCCCGGGCAGCTGCTCGGCGACGAGGTCGGCGAGCAGGCGCCGGTTGGCGTCCAGCTCGCCGACGAGTCGGCGGAGCCACGCGCGTCCGTCGCGGTAGGCCGCCGTCTGGGCGATGACGCCCAGGTGGCTCGCACCGAACGTGACGTAGGGGTGGAGCCGGCGCACGTCGTCCACCGCGTCCTCGCCCGGCACGATGACCGCGGCCTTGAGGCCGGCGAGGTTCCACGCCTTGGAGGCCGAGGTCACCGTGACGCCGCGCTCGGTGCCGGGCACCGTCAGGTAGGGCGTGAAGGTGCTCGTCGGGAGCACGAGCGGCCCGTGGATCTCGTCGGACAGGACACGCACCCCGTGCGCGTCGGCCACGCGGGCGAGCGCCTCGAGCTCGGCGGGCGTGTGCACCGTGCCCGTCGGGTTGTGCGGGTTGGACAGCAGGTATGCCGTCGGGGCGCCCCCCGCGGTCTCGCGGGCGAAGACCTCGGCGAGGCCGTCGACGTCGAGGCGGTGGTCGGGTCCGAGGGGTGCCTCGACGACCCGGCGACCGCAGGCCTCGATGACCTCGTAGAAGGCGTTGTAGACCGGCGGGCTGACGACCACCGGGCCACCCACCTCGGTGAAGAGGCCGAGCAGGTGGGTCACCCCGGACAGGACGTCGGCCACCCGGGTGGTGGTGCGAGGGTCGAAGTCCCACGACCACTCGGCCTCGGCGAAGGCTGCGAGCTCGGCGGCATACTCCTCGGTCAGGGCGTAGCCCGTGTCGCCCCGGACCATGGCCGCGCTCACGGCATCGACGACGGCCGGGCACGGCGCGCAGTCCATCTCGGCGATCCACATCGGGATGACGTCCGGACCGTGCACGCCCCACTTCACCGACGTGCGGTCGCGTCGCAGGTCCTCCAGCGGCACGCCGAGGATCGGTGGCTGCCCGCTCGTCGTCTTGCCCATGGGGCGACCCTACGAGAGGCGACCGACGTCGTCCCGCGCGGTCCCGGTCCTGCTGCGCGGCGTCGCCGTGCCGCCCTGCGGTCGACTGGGTACGAACGTGCCACGGCCGATTGCCGCGGCATACGGTGTCGTCGGCGGCGGGACCGCAGATGAAGACGTCGGACTAAGAGGGTGGCAACTGGTGGGCATCATGGGCTGGGGCAGGAACGAGACGGTCGAGGCATCCAACGCGACCGCCGCGAAGCTGCGGCGATCGAAGGACGCCGGGGCGCTCGAGCGCGCGGCGCTGCCCGCAGAGGGAGGGCTCTCCGGAGCCGCGACGCGGCTCGTCGAGCGCCTCCTCGACGTCGGCATCGACGGCAAGGGCCCCTTCGACTCCGCCCACGAGGTCGCCGCCAACGCCCTCAAGCACGCGCGCGGCGACGCCGACCAGGCCCTGCGCGTCATCGTGCGCGACCACCGTCAGCTCGGTGCCGTCGGCGGCTTCGCCACGGGTCTGGGCGGCTTCTTCACGATGCCGGTGTCGCTGCCCGCCAACGTGCTCGAGTTCTACCTCCTCGCCACGCGCATGACGGCTGCCACCGCCAAGGTGCGCGGCTACGACATCGACCAGCCCGAGATCCGCTCCGCGGTACTGCTGACGCTCGCCGGCGCGGACAGCGACGACCTGCTCAAGAAGGCCGGGCTGCAGGCCGCCGGCGGCAAGCTGTCGTCGGTCGCCTTCGACCGGCTGCCCGCTCCGGCGCTGATGGTCCTCAACAAGGCCGTCGGCTTCCGGCTGCTCGGCCGCATCGGTCAGGGCACGTTCGCCCGGCTCGGGCGGGCCGTGCCCCTCGTCGGTGGCCTCATCGGTGCAGGGGTCGACGTCTACATGCTGAACCGCATCGGCAAGCAGGCCGCCAAGGAGTTCCCGCCCGTCGAGACGTTCGGCCGCTGAGGTCGGCGCTGCTGTCTTGGCCTGCGCGATGAGCAACCATCAGGTCACCGTCCCGTATCGCTGCCGGCAACGGGGAATCGCCTCGCCCTCCTGCTCGTTGGGCCGGGCATGAAGACCGCATCCCGCATCAAGCTGGCCGCCACGGTCGCCTCGGTCGTGCGAGCCTCCACGCGGCCCGGGGCGCCCAGTCTGCCCGAACGGGTGCAGGCGGTGCCGCGCCTCGTTCGCTGCACCCTCGAACGGACGTATGCCGGGACGTCGCTCAAGCGGCTCGGGCTCGTCGCGGGGGCGGTGGCCTACGTCGCCTCCCCGGTCGACCTCGTGCCGGAGGCGTTCCTCCCCGTCGTGGGGGCCGCCGACGACGCGGTCGTCATCTCGTGGGCGGTCACGGCGTTCTTCGAGGAGACCGACCGGTTCCTCGCGTGGGAGGCAGGCCAGGGCCTGCGCCGGTCGGGGGCGTTCCAGCCGTCACCCGGGACCGCGCCGGCAGCGCCGGGAGGGGCTGCGCAAGGCCGGGGCGGCGCGGATCCGGCCGGCGCCGACGGGCTGCGCCGCGACCGCGACGAGACCGGTGCTGCGGCACCGCGACGCCTCCTCGGTGGCGTCGCGCGCGTGAGCTCAGGCGGTTCGCGGCCGCGCCCGACCGCAGGGGCCACGGGCGGTCGCACCAGCCCCGACCCGGCTGCGAGGAAGTCTGCGGGGCCCGGAACGGGGGAGCGCAGCAGGTTGCCCGAGGGCGCCAGGCAGGCCGCCACGGACTACGTGCTCGAGTCGGTGCGCAAGCGCCTGGAGCGCTGAGCCCGGTCGCGCGACGACGGCTCGACCCGCACGGCGACGGCGTCGGTCCACACCTCTCTGCGGCGAACGGCCTTCGTCCACAGGCGGATCGATGGGCCGACCGAGAACCGGCGCGGGCGGCGAGGCTCGGCACATGCCGAAGATCTCACTGTCCGGGCCGGCCGAGCTGCTGACCATCATCCCCTTCCACCTGGGCTTCCAGCCCGAGCGCAGTGTCGTCGTGGTCTGCTTCCACGGCAAACGGCTCGGTCTCGTGGCCCGCCTCGACGTCATCGACCCGTCACTCGCCTTCGAGGCAGCCGCACAGACCCTGCCGACCCTGCTGCAGGGCTCGCCCTCGTCCGTGGCCATCGTCGGGTTCGAGGACATCCCCGACGAGTCCCTGCCCCTGCTCGAGGCCCTCGCCGACGGCGTCGAGGCAGAGCGGGTCGTCGTCAGGGAGCGTCTCGTCCTGCGCGGCGGGCGTTGGCGGTCCGTCGGCTGCGACTGCTGCCCCGACGAGGGCTGGCTGCTCCCGGAGCAGGCCGAGGTCCCTGCGGTCGCAAGCTACGTGGCTCTCGGCCACGCGGTGCTCCCGGACCGCGACGAGCTCGCCCGTCTCGTCGAGCCACTGGAGCCGACGGAGCCGCGTCACGACCTGGCCGTGACCGCCATCGAGGACTGGCAGCGCCGCTACCGGGCGGCGGGAGGGGCCATCTGCGACGAGCCTGCCTCGTCCGGACGTCGACGAGGCTCTCGCCGGTCGAAGGTGGCCGGGTCGGAGCTCGGCCTGCTCGACGGCGGGGATCCGAGCCCGCGCCAGTTCCTCGTCAACGATGCGCTCGTCGCCTGGGGCGGCGTGCTGGGTGGTGACGTCGAGGGCTACGGCATGGAGCACTGGCTGCCCTCGCTCGTCGGCCCCCTGCGCGACGTCGAGTTCCGCGACGCCCTCATCGGCTGGTTGTGCCCGGGCACGGTGCCGCTCGACACGTTCCCCGAGGAGCTCGTCGTCATGCTCGACGTGCTCCTCGGTCCCCACCTGCGGCTCGCCTCCGGGTCCGACGGCGCCGGACGTCCGGGTGCCGACGGATCGGGCAGGGACACGGAGGTCGGGGACGACATCGCCTCCCGCCTGTCGGCGTCGGACCGCGAGGCGCTGCGGGCTCTGCACGCCCTGCTCGACCTCGGCCCGGACGCGCTGGAGGCGCTCGACGGCGACGACCCGCGCGACACCGCCGAACTCAGCGAGCTCGCGCGGCTCGCCGGGTCGGGCATCGCTCCCGACGACTGGGAGGGCATCGACGACGGGCACGAACAGGAGACGGGCGAGGGCTGGGACGACTGGGAGGCGGCAGCGGTCCCGCGCGTGGTGCTCGGGCGTCTGGAGCAGGTCTGCCGGCTCACGCCGGCGGCCCACGCGGCGCCGGTGCTCTCCGTCGTGGCGTCGGTCGCGTGGTGGTGCGGGGACGGGGCCCGCGCCGGAGTCGCCGTCGACCAGGCGCTCGAGCTCGAGCCGGAGCACCGGCTGAGCCGCCTCGTGCGCCGGTCCCTCGACCACGGTGTCCGACCGTCGCGCTGCGCCTGAGCGCCGACAGGGCCACCGGAGGCCGTCGGAGGCTGTTTGGAACCCGGGCCATCACGGACGCCGTACGGAGCGGGCGGGTCGACCCACGTGTCCGCCAGGTGGGAGGAGTCGAGAGCCCCGACGAGCAACCTCGGGCGTCCATGTCGTGGACCGGTCGATCTCCTCCGGTCGGCTCCTCGCGTATGGTTGTGGCAGGTCACGAGTACCAGCGACAAGCCCCGGCTCGCTGGTCGGCAACCCTCCTTCGCGGTGGGGTGCCCCGGGTGAGGACCAGGCCACACCCGTCCCGGGTGCGTGCAAGCGCGAGGACCGAGGAGTACCCCGATGACCGTCACCCACCGGAAGCAGAGCACGCGTGTGTCGCCCGCGCGCCACGCGGCCGATGGCTCACCAGCCCGCGACGGGTTCGGCCCGGCCACCCGGACGCCGTCCGGCGTCGACCCGTCAGGTGCACCGTCCGGACGGGCCGGCGCAGAGGCCCACGTCGACGGTCCGGCCGACCCGCCGCGACGGGTGTCGGACGGCGCCTGGCGTGAGGGCGACCCGGTGGGCGGACGCCAGTTCGTCCACATCGGTGACGTCGAGCTCGAGCGGGGCGGCGTGCTGCCCGACGTCCGGATCGCCTACGAGACGTGGGGCCGGCTCAACGAGGCCGGCGACAACGTCGTCCTCGTCGAGCACGCCCTGACCGGTGACAGCCACGTCGTGGGCGAGGCCGGCCCCGGCCACGCGTCGCCGGGGTGGTGGAACTCCCTCGTGGCGTCCGGCGGTCCGGTCGACCCCGACGAGTGGTTCGTCATCGCCTCCAACGTCCTCGGCGGCTGCCAGGGGAGCACCGGCCCGTCGAGCCCGGCCCCCGACGGCCAGCCGTGGGGGAGCCGCTTTCCCTACGTCACCGTCCGCGACCAGGTAGCGGCCGAGCGTCTGCTGCTCGACCGGCTGGGGATCGCCAGAGTGGCCGCCGTGGTCGGCGGGTCCATGGGCGGCATGCGTGCCATCGAGTGGGCGGTCACCCATCCTGACGACGTCGACCGCTGCATCGTGCTCGCCTCGACGCCGAGCGCCACGGCAGACCAGATCGCCTGGTGCCAGCCGCAGCTGCTCGCCATCCGGCAGGACCCCGACTTCGCCGGCGGCGACTACTACGCCGGTGACCGCCGTCCGGACGCCGGCCTCGGCCTCGCGCGCCGCATCGCCCACATCACCTACCGGACCGAGAGCGAGCTCGACGAGCGCTTCGGTCGCGCTGCGCAGCTGGGCGAGGACCCGCTCCGAGCGGGGGACCGGGGGCGCTTCGCCGTCGAGTCCTACCTCGACCACCACGCAGGCAAGCTGGCCCGCCGCTTCGACGCGAACTCCTACGTCGTGCTGACCGAGGCGATGAACTCCCACGACGTCGGTCGCGACCGCGGCGGGGTGCAGCAGGCGCTCAGCCGGGTCCGTGCCGACTGCACCGTCGTCTCCGTCGACACCGACCGGCTCTACCCGCCGCGTCTGTCGGACGACCTGCACGCCGCGCTCCCGGTGTCGCGCCGCGCCCACATCGTGTCCGACTTCGGCCACGACGGGTTCCTCATCGAGGAGGACCAGGTGGGTCGGATCATCCGCGACGCCCTGGAGCGTGGCCGCGGCTGAGCCCTGCTGCGGGGCGGGGCGGTTCGTCGACCCGGATGCTGCGACCGAGCCCTTCGCGGGCCGGCCGGCAGGACCGTCCGGGGGTGTGACGAAGCACGTTCGGCACTCCCGGCGCGGGACGCGCCGGGCGCCTCGATATCGGGTACGGTGCGAGCACTGGTTGTTTCCGTCCCAAGGAGGTCCGGGAAAGTGGCCATCGTCGTTGGTTATGTCGCCACCAAGGAAGGTCGCGCGGCGCTCAAGCGAGCCGCCGAGGAGTGCGTCCTGCGTGGTGCGAAGCTCGTCGTCATCAGCTCCCACCGAGGGGGCAAGGACTTTGACGCGGACGAGGCCAGACAGTTCGAGACCGAGCTCGCCCGCGTGCAGGCCGTTCTCGAGGAGAAGGGGCTCGAGCACGAGGTGCGCCAGCTCGTCCGGGGCAACGACCCCGCCGAGGACCTCATCTCCGTCGCCGAGGAGGAGAAGGCCGACTTCATCGTCATCGGCCTGCGCCGGCGCAGCCCGGTCGGCAAGCTGATCCTCGGCTCCAACGCCCAGCGCATCCTGCTCGACGCGAGCTGCCCGGTGCTGGCGGTCAAGGGCGACTGAAAGTCCCTCTCGCGGGGGTGGGACGGGGTCTTCCGGCCCTCGTCAGGACGAGCGCGCCGTGCGCGGGTTCGACGCGCGTTCGCCCAGATGGCATCCGCCGTTTTATAATGTCGTAGTACGGGATCGCACAAGGCGCACCGAGAGATCGAAACAGGGACCGACTCCAACCGGCCAAGCCTTCCCGGCACCAACCCCCATTCTCGTTCGTTGTGATGATGCATGCCCGGAATCGGGTCGACACAACGAGACCTGCGACGAAAGGCGACTGCATCCGTGCCCAAGGCAACAACCGCTGGAGCTCCGAAGACCCTGCCGAAGGTGTTCCAGCACGAGGCGATCATGCAGCTCCTGGTCAAGGGCAGCACCAACGGCACCATCACGGGAACTGAGATCGCGCGTGCTCAGGTCGACGCCGGTCTCGACCTGAAGCAGATGAAGCCGGTCCTCACGACCCTCGAGGCCCACGACATCGAGATCGTTGTCGACGCGCCGCACGTCACCACGACGAAGAAGACCCGAACAGGGACCAAGGGAGGCACTGTGGCCACCGCACGCACCAGCACTGCCGCGGCGACGAAGTCCGCGACGCGGACGACGACCGCGACCACCAAGACCGCCGCCAAGAAGACGACGACCAAGATGGCCGCCCGCGCGGCGGCTCCGGCCGCCGACGAGGCTGCCACGACCGCGACGGGAACGGCCAGGAAGGCCGCCACCAACGCCGGGGTTGCCAAGGCTGCTGCCAAGCCGGTCGCCGCGAAGAAGGCGGCGGTGAAGAAGACCGCGGCCAAGAAGGCCACCTCCGCGGACGGCGTCGACGTCGCCGGCGACGAGGCCGATGACGAGGGTCCCGACGACGCCCCGGTGGGCGAGCTCGAGGACGTCGTCGTCGAGCCGGTCGAGGCCGGCGACGACAGCGACGAGGACGCCGAGGACGGCGCGACCCCGGCTGCCGCCGCCAAGACGGAGGAGACCGAGGAGTCCGGCTTCGTCATCCGCGACGACGACGAGGACGACGCCCCGGCTCAGCAGGTCGTGACCGCCGGCGCCACCGCCGACCCCGTCAAGGACTACCTCAAGCAGATCGGCAAGGTCGCCCTCCTGAACGCCGAGCAGGAGGTCGAGCTCGCCAAGCGCATCGAGGCCGGCCTGTTCGCCGAGGAGAAGCTCAACTCCGGCGACAAGATCGACATGAAGCTCAAGCGCGAGCTGTGGTGGATCGCCCAGGACGGCAAGAAGGCCAAGAACCACCTCCTCGAGGCCAACCTGCGACTCGTCGTGTCGCTGGCCAAGCGCTACACCGGTCGCGGCATGCTCTTCCTCGACCTCATCCAGGAGGGCAACCTCGGCCTCATCCGTGCGGTCGAGAAGTTCGACTACACCAAGGGCTACAAGTTCTCGACCTACGCGACGTGGTGGATCCGCCAGGCCATCACCCGCGCCATGGCCGACCAGGCGCGCACGATCCGCATCCCGGTCCACATGGTCGAGGTCATCAACAAGCTGGCCCGCGTGCAGCGCCAGATGCTCCAGGACCTGGGCCGCGAGCCCACCCCGGAGGAGCTCGCCAAGGAGCTCGACATGACGCCCGAGAAGGTCGTTGAGGTCCAGAAGTACGGCCGCGAGCCCATCTCCCTGCACACGCCGCTCGGTGAGGACGGTGACAGCGAGTTCGGTGACCTCATCGAGGACTCCGAGGCCGTCGTCCCGGCCGACGCCGTGAGCTTCACGCTCCTGCAGGAGCAGCTGCACTCGGTCCTCGACACGCTCTCCGAGCGCGAGGCGGGCGTCGTGTCGATGCGCTTCGGCCTGACCGACGGCCAGCCGAAGACGCTCGACGAGATCGGCAAGGTCTACGGCGTGACGCGTGAGCGCATTCGTCAGATCGAGTCCAAGACGATGAGCAAGCTGCGCCACCCGAGCCGCAGCCAGGTCCTGCGCGACTACCTCGACTGAGGTCGAGCCGCAGCGTCCCGGACCATCGAAGGAGCCCACGACCGTCGGGTCGTGGGCTCCTTCGCGTCGCGCGCGCCCCGAGACGCCCGAGGGTGCCGTATGCCGTATGCCGTATGCCGTATGCCGTATGCCGTATGCCGTATGCCGTATGCCGTATGCCGTATGCCGTATGCCGTATGCCGTATGCCGTATGCCGCGTGGCGTCGAGCCCTGACCGGGCGGCCGCTCAGCGACGGCGGGACGTCAGGCGCTGGGGGAGCGAGCGCCAGAAGGAGACGCCGGTCGCGGGCCAGAAGAAGGAACGGGCTCGGGCCTGCCAGGCGCGGGTGCGCCCCACCTGGCGGCGGATCGAGCGGATGTCCTCGTGCAGCTGCGACGCCTCCTCGGGTGTCGTGCGCTCGGGTCGGTCGTAGCGCGACTTCTCCAGGGTCGAGGTGACCCGCCGCATGGCGGTCGCGTTGTCCTCGTCGAGGTGGCCGTCGCTCACGTAGCGCTCGCGCAGCTGCCGCAGGGTCACACCCTCCGGTGCCTCGATGCCGAGGTCGCCGAGGTGGCAGGTGAGCTCGTCCCACTCGGCCTCGATGAGGTCCTGCTGGGTGACGGCGGCTCGACGTCGCCGCAGTCGCACGAGCCAGGCCGTGATCGGCATCGCGAAGGCGGCGAGCAGCCCGACGAGGACGGCGACGAGCAGGACGAGGTTGCGCAGGGTCAGGAACGCTCCGAGCCGGTCGAGCACGCCCTTCTGCACCGGCGTCGCGACCGCGGTGGGGGCGGCGGTCGTCGTCGTCGCGGCCCTCGAGGGGCCTCGTGAGGCCGACTCGGTCACGCCGCGGCCGCCTCCGGTCGGTCCCGAGTCGGAGCCGAGCACGGCATACGGCGGAGGGGTGCCGGCGCGGGCTCCCGGCGTCGGCTCGAAGCGGAGCCAGCCGTAGCCCTGGAAGTAGAGCTCGGGCCAGGCGTGGGCGTCGCTGGCGCGGACGACGTAGTGCTCACCGGAGAGCTGTCCCGGCAGGAAGCCGATGGCCATGCGGGCGGGGATGCCCTGCGCCCGCGCCATCATGATCATCGCCGTCGCGAACTGCACGCAGTAGCCGCGTCGGGTCTCGTAGAAGTTCTGGATGGGCTCGAGGATGCGTCCCTGCGCGTCGCGCTTCGGCTCGCCGAGGTCGAGCGAGTAGGTGTAGCGGCTCGTGTCGCGCAGGTGGTCCTGGATCGAGATGGCCTTGTCGAGCGCGTTGCCCTGCCCGCGGGTGACCTCGTCCGACCAGCGCTGCACGAGGTCGCGCGAGCGGTCCGGGATGCTGAGGTCGTCTTCGGTGATGTCGGGGGATTCGGGCGCCCCGGCCTCGCGCAGCTGCGGGGGGGTGGGGGCGAGGTCGGCGTAGGTGACGCGGTAGCTGCTGACGGCTCGGCCGACACGCACGTCGCGGGTGACCGGGTCGATGGTCCACGGCGTGCCCTCCATCGCGACGGCCACGACGGGGTAGGGCGCGGCGATGCGCGGCGCCGCGAGGGTGTTGTCCGAGACGGTGATGACGTAGTCGCGTCGCTTCTCCTGCGGCGGCAGCGGCGGCGGGTTCTCGGGCCGGGCGCCGGTCGAGCCGGCGACGAGCCACTGGCCGCGGGAGTAGTACGACGTGGCGAGCACCCGCAGCGGGGCGCGCGTGAACGCCGTCGTCGTGTAGGTCAGGACCGGGGACTGGTCCTGGTTGTTGAGGCTGCGGGACAGGTCGAGGGTGTCGTTGAAGCCGACGGAGCCCTCGCCGCCGCTGTCGCCGGAGCGCCCGAGGCCCTCGGTGAGGTAGCGCGGCGGGAAGTGGGGGACCACCGCGGGGACGACGAGGGCGACGACGACCCCCACGGCGCCGAGCTTGAGCGCCCCGGCGGTGAAGGAGCGCAAGGCGTCGCGGTCGTGGGCCGCCTCGTCGATCTCGCTGTGCGACGCCGCGTTGGCCGTGCTCCACCGGCCGAACTGGGCCCGCGCCGTCGTGTGCAGCATGACGAGCCACAGCGTCACGGGCACGACGAAGAACCGCAGCCCCAGGGCGTCGTTGCTGTTGATCGTCGTGATGAGGTATGCCGTCAGCAGCGGCAGCCCTGCAGCTGCCGGGCTGCGCCAGGTGGCCGCCATGGCGTCGACCGCGATCGCGACGATGGCGACCGCGATGACGAGGCAGAACGTGACGCCGTCGTTGAGCGGCGCCGGCACCGTGTAGCGGTTGACCGTGTCGAGCGCCTGCAGCCCGAGCGAGTTGGCCGCCTCGAGCGTCGCGGGGGTGGGCAGGAGCAGGGTGAAGGAGTCGCCGGTCCAGCGAGCGAGGATGACGTACGTGGTGACGAGCACCTGGACGGCCACGACGAGGCCGCGCGAGCGCGTCAACCCGCGACCGACGAGGCCGAGGCCGGCCACGAGGGCGATGACCATCACCGTGGGGCCGAGCCACGAGTTGTCGGCGAAGAGGGTGGTGATCGGGTAGATCGCGCCGAGCGTCGCGAGGGCGGCCAGGAGCGTGATCCTCCAGCGGCGGCGGGTCATCGGCTGCCTCCCACGGTCGCGGCGGTCAGCACGGCCCACGCGTGCGCGACGTCCTCGTCACGCTCCACCCCGACGGCGCGCCAGCCGGCGAGGCGCAGGCTCTCGACGTGCGGCTCGGCCTCCTCCGCCTGGGTCTCCCCGAAGCTGCGTGCGTCGAGGACGAGGGCGAGGCCGGTCGTCCCGGGCTGACGCAGGCTCGCCACGCGCGAGGTCAGCTCGCGTCCGGAGGGCCCGACGAGGGCCACGAGGAAACCGCCGGCGGCAGCGAGCGCCTGGGCCGCGCGCAGGATCTCGTCCTCGCCGGTGTCGTCGCGCATCGTCGCCACCGCGAGCACGTCGAGGATCTCGTCGGGGGTCATCGTGTCGGCCGCCCGCGCGGTCTCGACGGTCTCGGCGCAGACGAGGTGGACGGCATACCCCGACTCGCACAGGTGCACGGCGACCGAGGCCGCGGCCGTGACCGCCCACTCGAAGGAGCTGTTGGCCCCGGTGCCGCCGTGCGCCGACGGCCGCGGATCGAGCAGCACGACCGCACGCCGCTGGGCGGGGCGGTCCTCCTGGCGCACCATGAGGTCGCCGGTTCGGGCCGTCGCCGGCCAGTGGATCCGGCGCAGGTCGTCGCCGTCGCGGTACTCGCGGATGGTCACGTCGTCCTCGCCGTGCAGCGCGATGAGCTGGGCCTGCTCACCCTCCGAGCCGACGCCCGAGCTGGGCTGGCGGTTCGAGGAGAGCGGGTGCACGGCAGGCAGCACGACGAGGTCGGCGCTCCCCTCGAGGACCGCGTTACGGTTGGCCAGGCCGAACGGGTCCTGCACCTGCACGCCCAGGGGGCCGAGGTGGTGGCGCCCGCGCAGATGCGACCGGACGGCATAGTCGATCGCGCGCACGCGTCCCGAGGGGATGCGGCCGACGACGAACCGGGGGCGGTCACCGAGCACGTAGTCGAGCCGCTCCTCGGCGAGGAAGATCGGCGTCGTCGCGCTGGAGACGTTCTCGAAGGAGAGCGTGACGTGCGCGTCCTGACCGACGCTGATCCGCTCGGGGTGGGTGTGGCGCTCGATGCGCATCCGGGTCTTGCGCGTGCGCACGAGCAGCGCGGAGACGAGCGGGAGCGCGACGAGGAGGACCCCGAAGCGGGTGAGGTCGCGGAATCCGAAGATGATGCCGGCGAGCACGAGGACGACCCCCGCGCCGACGAAGGCCCGGCCCCGTGTCGTCAGGACGCTCCGCAGTGACGGCATGTGCGTCCCCCGCTCAGCGTGCTGCGGGCGGCACCGGCACCTGGCGCAGCAGGTCGCTCACGACCTCGGCAGTGGTGCGGCGCGCGAGCTGGGTCTCGCTCGAGGGCATGAGCCGGTGGGCGAGGACGGGCCCGGCGAGCACCTGCACGTCGTCGGGGATCACGTGGTCGCGCCCCTCGAGCGCGGCGTAGGCCCGCGATGCGCGGAGCAGGTGCAGGGCGGCCCGCGGGGAGGCGCCGAGGCGCAGCGCCGTCGTGGACCGGGACCGGGTCACGAGGTCGACGATGTACTGGCGCACGGCCGGGCTCGCGTGCACGTGGCTGACCGACTGCACGACGCGGTTGATCGTCTCGGCGTCGGTGACGGGCGTCAGGGCGTCGAGGGGTGAGCTCGAGCCATGGGTCTCGAGCAGGTCGAGCTCCGCCCGGGGGGCCGGGTAGCCCATCGAGATGCGGGCCATGAAGCGGTCACGCTGGGCCTCCGGAAGGGGATAGGTGCCCTCCATCTCGATCGGGTTCTGGGTCGCCATGACGATGAAGGGGGTCTGCAGCGTGTAGGTCGTGCCGTCGACGGTGACCTGCCGCTCCTCCATGGACTCGAGCAGCGCCGACTGCGTCTTGGGCGAGGCACGGTTGATCTCGTCCCCGACGACGACGTTGGCGAAGATGGCCCCGGGGCGGAACTCGAAGCGTCGGGCGTCCTGGTTGAAGATGCTGACGCCCGTGACGTCGCTCGGGAGCAGGTCGGGCGTGAACTGGATGCGCCGCACCGTGGCGTCGATCGAGCGGGCCAGCGTCTTGGCGAGCATCGTCTTGCCGACGCCGGGGACGTCCTCGATGAGCAGGTGGCCGCCGGCGAAGAGCACCGTGACGGTGGTGCGGACGACGTCTGCCTTGCCCTCGATGACGCTCGTCATCGCCCCGATGAGGCGATCGGCCACCTCGTGGATGAGACCGAGGTCGGCCCCACCGGCGCTCCCGTTGCTGCCGCCGCCCGAGGGCCGGCCGGGAGTGGCCGTGGTCTCGATCCCCGTGTCCGTCGTGGTCACACTGTCCTCCGCTGGTCGTCCCCATGTCGTGGCGCAGCACCGCTCGTGGCGGGCTGCTCCACCCGTCAGGCGATCTTCTCCCATGGACCCTCGTCACCGGTAGGGCTGCCTCGGTCGTGACCGGATGGAGACCTGTCGGAGCTGGGAGCCGTGGACGCTGTCGCCCACCTCCACTTTCCTCCACCTCCAACGACCGGGGGAGCCGTTCGGTTCGGTCGGGCCGGTCGACCGGCCGTTGCTGAGCACGCGGCCAGGCCTTTCGGACGACGTATGCCGTGTGGCCACGTCGGGTGGACGGGGCGAGCCCGGTGCCCGGTCGGCACCCAGCGTCCTTGGGGGCTCGAAGCGCTCCACTTCGCACCACCGTGGCTGACCTGCGAAAACGTGGGACTCGCGGGGTCGAAAACGCCCAAACATCGTTGACGGTGGAGGAGAGTGGAGTATCGTGGGGCATCAAGGTAGTGAATGGGTGCGCCCGCGGGTCGACAAAGGGGAGGTGGCGAACCATGTTTCTCGGGACGCACACACCCCGGCTCGACGACAAGGGCCGTCTCTTCCTGCCGGCCAAGTACCGCGAGCGGATGGCCGGTGGCCTCGTCGTCACGCGCGGCCAGGAGCGCAGCCTGTTCATCTACCCGATGGACGAGTTCGTCCGGGTCGCGGACCAGATGCGCCAGGCCCCGACGACGAGCAAGGTCGCCCGCGACTACATGCGCGTCTTCCTCTCCGGCGCCTCCGACGAGATCCCCGACAAGCAGGGACGCTTCACCATCCCGGCCAACCTGCGTCAGTACGCCGGGCTCGATCGCGAGGTCACGGTCATCGGCGCCGGCTCCCGCCTCGAGGTCTGGGACAGCACGGTCTGGAACACCTACCTCGAGCAGACCGAGCAGAGCTTCGCCGACACGGCGGAGGAGGTGATCCCGGGGCTCTTCTGAGCCCTCAGGACACCAGTACCACCAGTGCCGCCCGAGACCCACCAGCCCAGACCCACCACCACCCGAGATCCGCCTCCGAGATCCCCGACCGAAGACCACCTGCACGCCGGCCTCCAGCCGCTCCGCTCCCGGGACGACTTCCCCCGTCCCGGGCGACGTAGCGGATGGGGACCAGCCTCCAGGTGGACACAGCACCACAGGCCCAGAACGACTCCACCAGCATTCGAACGGCCCCGATCAGCACCCTCCACCTGATCGGAGCCACATCGGCCGACCGGCCACACCCACACCGAAGAAGACCACGGCGGACCTGTATGCGCCGCCAGGTCACATGAGTCACATCAGCCCCGTGCGCCACAGGCGCACCAGCAGGGGTGTCGCAGAGCACGAGCGTGAGAGGGACGCACCATGAGCGATCGAGGACCGGCGCAGGAGCGCCACGTCCCCGTCATGCGTGACCGGATCCTCGAGCTGCTCGCCCCGGCCCTCGACCGTCCCGGAGCGGTGCACGTCGACGGCACGCTCGGCATGGGCGGCCACGCCGAGGGCGTGCTGGAACGGTTCCCCGAGTGCGTCGTCGTGGGCATCGACCGCGACCACGAGGCCCTGGCCCTGGCGGGTCGGCGCCTCGCGCGCTTCGGTGACCGCTTCCGCCCCGTGCACGCCGTCTACGACGACATCAAGCAGGTGGTCGCCGACCTCGAGCTCCCCGTCGTCGACGGCATCCTCTTCGACCTCGGCGTCAGCTCGCTCCAGCTCGACGAGACCGACCGCGGGTTCGCCTACCGCGTCGACGCACCGCTCGACATGCGGATGGACCAGTCGAGTGGGATGACCGCGGCCGACGTGCTCAACACCTACTCGGTGGAGGACCTGACCCGCATCCTGCGCGACTACGGCGAGGAGCGCTTCGCCCGCAAGATCGCCAAGGCCGTCGTCCAGGACCGCGCGGTCGAGCCCTACACCTCGTCCGGTCGCCTCGTGGAGATGCTTCGGCGGGTCATCCCGACGGCCTCCCAGCGCCAGAGCGGTCACCCGGCCAAGCGCACCTTCCAGGCCCTGCGCATCGAGGTCAACGACGAGCTCGAGGTCTGGCGCCGCGCCATCGACGAGGCGATCGACGTCCTCGCCGTGGGCGGGCGGATCGCGGTCCTGTCGTACCACTCCCTCGAGGACCGCGCCACGAAGCAGGCCTTCGCGGCGGGCGCCACCTCCAGCACCCCGCCCGGGCTGCCCGTCGAGCTCCCCGAGCACGCGGCATACCTCCGGCTCGTCACCCGCGGCGCCGAGGCGCCCGGGGACGACGAGGTCACCACCAACCCCCGGGCCGCCTCGGCCCGACTCCGCGTCGCAGAGCGCGTGCGCGACACCTCCACGAACACCACGACCGGCAGCACAGACAGCAGGACCAGGAAGGGAACCACCCGATGAGCCAGATGACCGCCACGGCCCGGCCGCTCCGCGCGCCGCGGCGCGGGCCAGCCCCCACACCGCTGCGGGTCATCCCGAGCAGCATCACGCGCACCGGGAACGGCGCCTTCGCCACGACGTGCATCGCGCTGCTCATCGCCGGCCTCATCGCCCTGCTCCTGCTCAACACCGCCCTGGCCCAGGGCTCGCTCGCCCTCGGGGACCTCCAGCGACAGTCGGCCACCCTCAGCGACACCGCGGGCAACCTCCAGGAGGAGATCGACCGGGCCTCGGCCACGGGCGCCCTCGCGCGCAGCGCTGCCGAGCTCGGGATGGTCCGCATGAACACCCGCGGCTACATCGACCTCGCCAAGGGCACGGTCTCGGGCCAGCCCGAGGCGGCCACGAAGAACAACGCCTTCCCGATCGTCACGAGCCCGACGCCGCCCGCCGTCCTGTCGTCGGTCGAGAAGGTCCTGTCGTCGGCGACGAAGGTCGGCGCGGCCGCGACGGCGGCCTCGGCCACGCCGGCCGCGGGCGCCACGCCGACGGCGCCCGGTGCCAGCCGGCAGGCCCCCGCAACGCCCACACTGGGCACGACGCCCGGTGCGTCGACCGGGCCTGCGACGAGCGGGACCGCGTCGGTCAGCGGTGGGCAGCACCGGACGACGACGAGGTGATCGTGTGACGCAGGCCCGAGGAACCGATCCTGGACGGACCGGTCGCGGAGCTGCGCCCGCACGACAGACCCGGCGGGACCCGTCGGCGACCTCCACTGCACGCACCGCGCAGTCCCATAAGGCGGGTCAGGCCGGTCCGTCGCGGCAGGGCGGCGTGCGAGCCCCCGGTGCCAAGACGGCGTCCACGGCCTCGACGGCGCGCGCGACATCCTCCGGACGCGGCGCTGCTCCCTCCCGTGCGCGCCCCCAGGGCGGGGCGCCGGGCCGGTCCCAGGGACGTTCCCAGAGCGCCGCCCAGAGCCAGGGCCGGCGACCCGGCAACGACCGCTCCGGCACCGCCCCCGCCAGGGGCCGCGGTCCGGCGGCGAAGGCCGCTCCCGGCTCCCGCGGCCCGGGTGGCCCGCGCGGACCCCGAGGCCCGCGAGGACCCCGCCGCCCGCTCAGGATCTCGCGTGCCAACCCGCGCCGCCGCGCGCGGGTCATCTTCGTCGCGATCCTCTTCGTCTTCACGATCTTCGCCGGGCAGCTGCTGCGGATCCAGGCCTTCGACGCGTCCGCGACGCAGGAGGCGGCGCTGTTCAAGCGGTCGGTCAAGACGACGACCCCGGCCATGCGCGGCCAGATCCTCGACACCAACGGCCAGGTCCTCGCCGACTCGGTGGAGCGCTTCACCATCGCCGCGGACCCCACGATCATCCCGGAGTACGTCGTCAGCATCGACGGGGTGCGCACCAAGGTCGGCGTCACCCGCGCCGCCGCGGACCTCGCGCCCCTCCTCCAGATGACGACGGCGCAGCTGACCAAGCTCTTCACCCGCTCGGGCACTCGCTACGTCGTCATCAAGAAGGAGGTGAACCCCGCGATCTACCGCGAGATCCGGGCCCTCGGCATCCCGGGCATCAGCGGTGAGCGCACCGCCCAGCGCATCTACCCGACGTCGATGGCGCTCGGCCAGCTCGTCGGTTTCGTCCGGCCGATCGACCAGAGCGGCGCCGGGGGCGTCGAGCAGATGTTCGACACGGCCCTGCGGGGCACGCCCGGCGTCAGCGTCGCCGAGCGGGCGCGTGACGGCTACATCATCCCGGGGTCCCAGCGCGTCGACACCCCGGTCGTCAACGGCCGCGACGTCAAGCTGACCATCGACGCCGACCTGCAGTGGTACGCCCAGAACGCCCTGGCCAAGCAGGTGACGGCCGTCGGCGCCGAGTCGGGCACCGCGGTCGTCATGGAGGTCGCCACCGGCAAGGTGCGCGCCGCCGCGAGCTACCCGACGTTCGACCCCAACGACCTCAAGGACGCCAAGCCGGGGGCGCTGGGCAACTACGCCTTCAACGACGCCTTCGAGCCCGGCTCCACCGGCAAGCTCATGACGATGGCGGCGGCGCTCGAGCAGGGGGTCATCACCCCCGACACCGGGGTCATCGTGCCTCCGCGCCTTCCACGGGCCGGCACCTCGTTCAAGGACAACGAGCCGCACGGGGTCGAGAACATGACCGCGACGGGCGTGCTCGCCAAGTCCTCCAACATGGGCACCATGCTCATCGGCGAGCGGGTCCCGCCGACGATGATGGAGGCGTACTACCGCAAGTTCGGGATCGGCACGAGGACGCCGGTCGGGTTCCCCGGCGAGTCCGCCGGCCTGCTCGCCGGCGCCAAGGACTGGGTCTCGACCCGCCGCTACACCATCCTCTTCGGGCAGGGCTACGCCGTGACCGCCATCCAGCAGGCCGGCGTCTTCCAGACGATCGCCAACAAGGGTGTGCGGGTGCCCCCCTCGCTCGTCGAGGGCACCGTCAACGACAGCGGGACCTTCATCCCGTCCACGCCGACGACGCCCATCCGGGTCGTCACCCAGGACACCGCGGTCAATTTGTCGCGGATGATGGAGGAGGTCACGGGCAAGGACGGCACGGCCATGGCTGCCCGGATCAAGGGCTACCGCGTGGCCGGCAAGACCGGCACCGCCGACCGCTACGACGACAAGCTCAAGCGCTACAACGGCTTCACGGCCTCCTTCATCGGCTTCGCCCCGGCCGAGGCCCCGAAGTACGTCGTGGCCGTCTTCATCCAGAAGCCGAGCGCCGGGATGTTCGGCGGCGCCCTGGCCGGACCCGTCTTCAACCAGGTGATGTCCTACCTCCTCGAGCGCACCGGCGCTCCGCCCAGCCCGAAGTCGAGCCTGAACTACCACGTCTGGGCCGACAAGCCGCTGTCGTCCGACGACCCGACGGTCATCAGCAATGCGCGGGCCAAGCGGGATGGCCTGTAAGTTGGGATGACGTGTCACCTTCCCCCCTCCGACCTGCCACGTCGGGCCTGTTCCTTCGCGACCTGACGGCCCGGATCGCAGCGACCTCTCCGGTGCGCACGACCGGCCCCGAGGGCCCCGACGTGGTCGTCACCGGCATCACGCTGGACAGCCGCGCCGTGCTGCCCGGTGACCTGTATGCCGCCCTGCCGGGCTTCAACGTGCACGGCGCCCGCTTCGCCGCCGACGCCGTCGCCGCCGGCGCGGTGGCCGTCCTCACCGACGAGGCCGGCCTGGACGCGCTGCCACCGACGGTCCCCGTCGTCGTGGCGGACGAGCCGCGCCGGGTCCTCGGCGCGGTGGCCGCCGAGGTCTACGGCCACCCGTCCGAGGGGCTGACGATGATCGGCATCACCGGCACCAACGGCAAGACGACGACCGCCTACCTCGTGGAGTCGGCCCTGCGCGCGCACGGCGAGCGCACCGGCCTCATCGGCACGGTGGAGACGCGGATCGGTGACGAGCGCATCGAGTCGGTGCGCACGACGCCGGAGGCCACCGACCTGCACGCGCTGCTCGGGCTCATGCGCGAGCGAGACCTCGATGCCTGCGTCATGGAGGTCTCCAGCCACGCCCTCGAGCTGCGGCGGGTCGACGGCGTCGTCTACGACGTGGCGCTCTTCACGAACCTCTCGCAGGACCACCTCGACTTCCACCCGACGATGGACGACTACTTCGCCGCCAAGGCCTCGCTCTTCACCCCCGAGCGCTCCCGCGCGGCCGTCGTGTGCGTCGACGACGACTGGGGCCGCCGCCTCGCCGCGCAGGCCTCGGTGCCGACGACGACGCTGGCCACCTCCCAGGAGGGCGGCCGTGACGCCGACTGGGTCGCCGTGGAGTCGCCGGACGCGCCCGGCGAAGGCCGCGCGTCCGCCGGGCCCGGCGCCTTCTCGCTGCGTGAGAGGTCCACCGGCCGGGTCCTGGACCTCGTCTCGCACCTGCCCGGGCACTTCAACGTCGCCAACACCGCGCTGGCGGCGCTCGCCCTGCTGAAGATCGGCCTGACGCCCACCGAGGTCGAGTCCGCCATGTCGGTGGCCCCCGACGTGCCGGGCCGCATGGAGGTCGTCTCGCCGGGAGGCGCCGAGGGCCCGCGCTGCGTCGTCGACTTCGCGCACACGCCCGACGCCGTCGACGCCGCCCTCGCTGCGCTGCGGGACTCGACCGCCGGCCGGCTCATCGCCGTCCTCGGCGCCGGCGGCGACCGCGACCGCGGCAAGCGTCCCGCCATGGGGGCCGCCGCAGCGCGCCGGGCCGACGTCGTCGTCGTCACCGACGACAACCCGCGCTCCGAGGACCCGGTCGAGATCCGGGCCTCGGTCATGGCCGGGGCCCGCGAGGCCGTCCGGGACGGAGCGCCCGGAGTGGCGACCGAGATCATCGACGGTGGCTCGCGTTCGAGCGCCATCGCCGAGGCCATCGCACTCGCGGTGGTCGACACGGGGGAGGACCGCCCTGTCGACACCGTCGTGGTGCTCGGCAAGGGACACGAGAAGGGTCAGGAGATCCACGGAGTGAAACACCCGTTCGACGACCGCGACGCCGTGCGCGCCGCCCTCGCAGCCCTCACCTCGTCGGGGGTGAACTCGTGATCCCCTTGACGCTCAGCGAGATCCGTGACGTCACGGGCGGCCAGGTGCACGGCGTGCAGACCCCTGAGCTCTGCGAGACCGTCGTCATCGACGGAACCGTCACGACCGACTCCCGCGACTGCGGACCGGGCAGCCTCTACGTCGCGCGCGTCGGTGAGACCGCCGACGGCCACGACTTCGTCGGCCCGGCGGTCGAGGCAGGAGCCGTGGCGGCCCTGACGTCCCGTCCCGTCGAGGGCGTCCCGTGCGTTGTCGTCGACGACGTTCAGACTGCCTTCGGCGCGATCGCCCGGGCCGTCGTCGACCGCGCCCCCGAGCTGCGCATCGTCGGCGTCACCGGATCGTCGGGCAAGACGAGCGTCAAGGACCTCCTCGCCTCGGTGCTGTCCTCGGTCGCCGAGACCGTCGCACCCGTCAACTCCCTCAACGGAGAGATCGGCGTGCCGCTCACCGTGTGCCGGGTCACCCCGACCACCCGGTTCCTCGTCGCCGAGATGGGTGCCCGCGGGATCGGCCACATCGACTACCTCACGCGCATCGCGCCCCCGCAGGTCGCCATCGTGCTCAACGTCGGCACCGCCCACATCGGCGAGTTCGGCTCCCGCGAGAACATCGCCCGCGCCAAGTCCGAGCTCCCGCAGTCGGTGCCGGCCGAGGGCCTGTCGATCCTCAACGCCGACGACGCCTTCGTCGCCGCGATGGCCGCCGGCCTCGCCTCCCGCGTCCAGCTCGTCGGGCTGGATCCCGAGGCGGACGTCCGCGCGGTCGACGTGACCCTCGACGAGCGCGGCAGGGCGGCATACACCATCGTCTCCCCGCAGGGCACGGCCCGAGTCTCCTTGCAGCAGAGCGGCGCCCATCACGTCGGCAACTCCCTGGCCGTCGCCGCAGCAGCCCTCGAGCTCGGTCTGTCGCTCGACCAGGTCGTCGCGGGCCTCTGCGCCGCCGAGCCGGCGAGCCGCTGGCGGATGGAGATCACCGACCGTCCTGACGGGGTGGTCGTCGTCAACGACGCCTACAACGCCAACCCCGACTCCATGCGAGCCGCGCTCGACGCCGTCGCCGCGATGCACGTGGCGGGGGAGCGCTGGGCGGTCCTCGGGGGCATGCTCGAGCTCGGCCCCGACAGCGACGCCGAGCACGCGGCCGTGGGGGCGTATGCCGCGTCGCTCGCCTTCGACCACGTCGTGGCCGTCGGCGAGGGCGCCCGGCCGCTCGCCGACGCGTTCCCGGGCTCGGAGTGGGTCCCGGACACCGACGCCGCCCACGACCTGCTCGAACCCCGCCTGTGCGCCGGCGACGTCGTCCTGCTCAAGTCGAGCCGCGACAGCGGCCTGCGCTGGCTCGGCGACCGGCTCGCGTCCGAGGGCGGCGGCCTCACGACCCCACCGGTTCCCGCGTCCTCGAGAGAGGGGGACCGGTGATGAAGGGCGTCCTCCTCGCGGCCTCGATCTCACTGCTCATCTCGCTGTTCGGCACCCCGCTGTTCATCAAGTACCTCGTCAAGCGGGGCTACGGGCAGTTCATCCGCGACGACGGACCCACCTCGCACCACACGAAGCGCGGCACGCCCACGATGGGTGGCGCCGTCATCCTCGCGGCGATGGTCGGCGCCTACTTCCTCGCCCACCTCCTGACGCTCAACCCGCCCACGGCGAGCGGCCTGCTCGTGCTCTTCCTCGCCGCGGGCCTGGGCTTCGTCGGCTTCCTCGACGACTTCATCAAGATCAGCAAGCAGCGCAGCCTCGGCCTGCGATCGAAGCAGAAGCTGCTCGGGCAGGCGCTCGTCGGCATCACCTTCGCGGGCCTCGCGCTGCAGTTCCCCAACGAGCAGTACCGCACGCCCGCCTCGCTGCTCGTCTCGTTCGTGCGCGACACGAACTTCAGCCTCGCCCTCGGCGGCAGCACCGTCGTCGGTGTCATCCTCTTCGTCATCTTCGCCAACGTCATGATCGCCGGCGCGTCCAACGGGGTGAACCTCACCGACGGCCTCGACGGCCTCGCGACGGGTGTCTCGACGATGGTGTTCGGCGCCTACGTCCTCATCAGCATCTGGACCTACAACCAGAACTGCCAGACCAACCCTGGCATCAAGTGCTACGAGGTGCGCGACTCCCACGACCTCGCGCTCGTCGCGGCGGCCGGCATGGGCGCCTGCTTCGGGTTCCTCTGGTGGAACGCGACGCCCGCGAAGATCTTCATGGGCGACACGGGCTCGCTCGCCCTCGGCGGCGCCCTCGCCGGACTCGCCATCACGACCCACACCGAGATGCTCCTGGTCATCCTCGGCGGCATGTTCGTCCTCGAGACGCTCTCCGTCGTCGCCCAGGTGGCCTCGTTCAAGACCACCGGTAAACGGGTGCTGAGGATGGCACCCCTGCATCACCACTTCGAGATGGTCGGGTGGAACGAGGTGACCGTCGTGGTCCGCTTCTGGATCATCGCCGGGCTCTTCGTCGCCTTCGGCCTCGGCGTCTTCTACGCCGAGTGGGTGGTGGGGTCCCAGTGAGCCACGACCCGCTCTACGAGCCGCGCGAGGGACTGACCCACCGGGACGCCGACTGGTCGGGGCTGCACGTCCTCGTCGTCGGGCTCGGTGTGTCCGGCTTCGCCGCGGCCGACGCCCTGGCCGACCGCGGCGCCCACGTCGTCGCCGTCTCCCGCGACGAGACCGAGGCGATCCGCGAGCGCGCCACGATCCTCGAGATCCTCGACGTCGACGTCCGGCTCGGTGCCGAGCACATGGCCGAGCCCCCGGCGGGGACCGAGCTCGTCGTCACCTCCCCAGGCGTGCCACCCCACGACCCGCTCATGCTCGCGGCGGCCACGGCCGGCATTCCCGTGTGGGGAGAGGTCGAGCTCGCCTGGCGCATGCGGGCCCGCGAGGGCGCGGCCCCGTGGCTCACCGTCACGGGCACCAACGGCAAGACGACGACCGTCAACATGCTCGCCTCGATCCTGCGTCACGCCGGGCTGCGCGCCACGTCGGCCGGCAACGTCGGGACCCCCCTGCTGGAGGCGGTGCTCCACCCCGAGCCCTACGACGTCCTCGCCGTCGAGCTCTCGAGCTTCCAGCTGCACTGGCAGCGCTCCGTCTCGGCCGTCGCCTCGGCGGTGCTCAACGTCGCGCCCGACCACATCGACTGGCACGGCAGCTACGCCGAGTACCTCCGGGCCAAGGGCAAGATCTACGAGAACACCCACCTGGCCTGCATCTACAACGTCGCCGACATCCAGACCGAGCAGCTCGTCATGGAGGCCAACGTCGTCGAGGGCTGCCGCGCGATCGGCTTCACCACCGGCATACCGGCGCCGTCGATGGTCGGTGTGGTCGAGGACGTGCTCGCCGACCGCGCCTTCGTCGAGCAGCGGCAGCGCTCCGCCGCAGAGCTGTGCACCATCGCCGACCTTCAGGGCGACGCGCCCTCGATCGCGCCGCACTACGTCGCCAACGCCCTGGCGGCCGCAGCCCTGGCTCGCGCCTACGGCGTGGGTCCGATCGCGGTCCGCGACGGGCTGCGGGCCTTCCGCCCCGACCGCCACCGGATCGCCGAGATCGCCACGGTCAAGGGTGTCCGGTTCGTCAACGACTCCAAGGCCACTAACCCGCACGCCGCGGCCGCTGCCATCCGCTCGTTCGACTCGGTCGTCTGGATCGCGGGAGGGCTGCTCAAGGGCGCCGACGTCGACAGCCTCGTCGAGGAGATGGCCTCGCGGCTGCGCGCCGTGGTGCTCATCGGCGCCGACCGCGACCAGATCGCCCAGGCCCTGTCCCGACACGCGCCGGATGTCCCGGTCGTGGACCTGTCCGAGACCGACACTGGTGTCATGGACCTAGTCGTCAGGGAGGCCGCGCGCCTCGCGCAGCCGGGCGACGTCGTGCTGCTCGCCCCGGCTGCTGCCTCGATGGACATGTTCACCAACTACGGGGCCCGCGGAGACGCCTTCGAGGAGGCGGTCCGGCGGCACCTGGAGGCACACGGGGGGCTGGAGTGAGCACGACGACCGCCGGCGACGCGGCGGGTGCCGCGAGCCCGAAGGCCAAGGGGTCGGCCAAGGCCGCGTCATCGAGCACGTCCGGCACGTCGTCGAGCGTCCGGTCCCTGCCGATCATCGGCAAGCTCGAGTCACCCCTGACGACGTACTACCTCATCCTCGGCGCCACCTCGACGCTCGTCGTCTTCGGCCTGATCATGGTGTTCTCCGCCTCCAGCGTCGAGGCGCTCCTCGCCGACGAGGCCTCCTACTCGGTCTTCCTGCGCCAGCTCCTCTTCGCGGTCGTCGGGGCGGTGGCCGCCGGTTTCGCCAGTCGTCTGGACGTCCGCTGGTGGAAGCGTCTCGCCTTCCCGATCGTCGCGGTGTCGATCCTGCTGCTGGCGGCCGTCATCCCGTTCGGCCGCAGCGTCAACGGCAACCAGAACTGGCTCGCGATCGGTCCGGTGCAGTTCCAGCCGTCGGAGTTCGCCAAGCTGGGGCTCGTCCTCGTCGGCGCCGTCGTCTTCGCCAACAAGTCGGCGCGCATCACGAGCGTCGTGCACATCGTGCTGCCCTTCCTCGTGCCGATCAGTGCCTTCGTCGTCGGGCTGATCCTCGCGGGCCACGACCTCGGCACGGCCATGGTCGTGCTCGTCATCATCGCTGCGGTGCTGCTCGTCGCCGGGGCCCCCATGCGGGTCTTCGCGGTGGGCGGCGCGCTGGCCGCTCTCGGGGTCGGGCTGCTCGTGACGGGCAGCAGCAACCGCTCCAGCCGCATCACCGACTTCCTCGACCCGACCTGCAACGCCAACCCCGACGGCTGGTGCGGCCAGTCGGTGCACGGCCTCTACGCCCTCGCCGACGGCGGCTGGTGGGGTGTCGGTCTCGGCGCCTCCAAGGAGAAGTGGGAGTGGCTCTCCGAGGCCCACAACGACTTCATCTTCGCCATCATCGGCGAGGAGCTCGGCCTGCCGGGCACGCTCATGGTGCTGCTCCTCTTCGGCATCCTCGCGTGGGCCTGCTTCCGGCTCGTCAGCCGCACCCAGGACCGCTTCGTGCGCATCGCCGGGTTCGGCATCATGGCCTGGCTGCTCGGGCAGGCGATCATCAACATCGGTGCGGTCATCGGCCTCTTCCCGGTCATCGGTGTCCCGCTCCCGCTCGTCTCCGCCGGTGGGTCCTCGCTCGTGACGACACTGCTCGCCCTGGGGATACTCCTGTCGTTCGCGCGCAACGAGCCGGGCTGCAAGGCCCTGCTCGACGCGCGTCCGAGCCTCGTCCGTCGGTCCCTCGCGGTGCTGCCCTCCCGCGTCCGCTCCGTCCCGCAACGTCGTAGAAGTCGGTGATCCCGCTGTCCTCGCCCACCTCCGTCCTGCTCGCCGGGGGAGGGAGCGCCGGCCACGTGTCGCCGCTCCTGGCCCTCGCCGACGCCCTGCGCCGCCGTCACCCCGAGCTGCGGGTGACGGCGCTCGGCACGCAGGGGGGCCTCGAGGCGCGGCTCGTGCCGGCCCGCGGCTACGACCTGAGGTTCGTCCCGAAGGTGCCGCTGCCGCGGCGTCCGAGCGCCGACCTCCTGCGGCTCCCGGGGCGCCTCAAGGCCGCCGTTGACGCGGCCGGGGCCGCCATCGACGAGACCGGTGCCGAGGTCGTCGTGGGCTTCGGCGGCTACGTCAGCGCGCCGGCCTACCTCGCGGCGCGGCGTCGGCACGTGCCCATCGTCGTCCACGAGCAGAACGCCCGCCCGGGCCTGGCCAACCGCCTCGGCGCCCGTTGGGCCAGCGCGGTGGCCACGACCTTCTCCAGCACGTCGCTGCCGCACGCCCAGCGGGTCGGCATGCCGCTGCGGCGCGAGGTGAGCACGCTCGACCGGGCTGCCGTCCGCGCCGAGGCGCTCGAGCACTTCGGGCTCGAGCCGCAGTGGCCCACGGTCCTCGTCACCGGCGGGTCGCTCGGCGCGCAGCGCCTCAACGACGCCTTCCGTGCCCGCGTGGCGCGGCTGACGGAGGGCGGCGTCCAGGTGCTGCACGTCACCGGGTTGGGCAAGGAGTTCGTCCCGGAGACGACCGGCACGGGGGCGCCGTACGTCGTGCTCCCGTACGCCGACCGGATGGAGCTCGCGTATGCCGTCGCCGACCTCGTCGTCGCACGCTCGGGCGCCAACACGGTGTGCGAGCTGACCGCCGTGGGCCTGCCGGCGGTGTACGTCCCGCTGCCGGTCGGCAACGGCGAGCAGGTGCTCAACGCCACCGACGTCGTGGCAGCAGGCGGTGGTCTGCTCGTCGACGACGCCGCGCTCACCCCGGACTGGATCGACACCGTCCTGCTCCCGCTCGTGACCGACGCGGAGCGGGTGGCCCGGATGGCAGCTGCCGCCCGCACCCTCGGTGAGCCCACGGCCGACGAGACCCTGGCCGACCTCGTCGACCGGGCGGCGGAAGGCAGGAACCGCTCGTGACCCAGACTCCGCACACGCCCACGGTGGACGACCCGTTCGCGGCGGCCCGCTTCGACTTCAGGGCGCCGGTGCCGACCGCCGCCGAGCTCGGCCGCGTGCACTTCCTCGCCATCGGCGGCGCCGGCATGTCCGGCGTGGCCCGCATCATGCTCGCCCGCGGCATCCGCGTCACGGGCAGCGACGCCAAGGACGTGCCCGTCCTCAAGGCCCTCGAGAGCGAGGGCGCCGGCGTCTGGGTCGGGTTCCACGAGGGCCATCAGGAGCGCGCCGACGCGATCGTCATGAGCAGCTCCATCCGGGACGACAACGTCGAGCTCGTGGCCGCCCGTGAGCGCGGCGTGCCCGTGCTGCACCGGGCGCAGGGGCTCGCGGCCCTGATGCAGGGCCGACGGCCCGTGGCCGTGGCCGGTGCCAACGGCAAGACGACGACGACCTCGATGCTCACGGTGGCGTTGCAGGGGAGCGGGCTCGACCCGTCGTTCGCCGTCGGTGGCGAGCTGGCGAAGCACGGCACGAACGCCCACGACGGGGCCGACGACATCTTCGTCGTCGAGGCCGACGAGAGCGACGGGTCGTTCGTCGTCTACCGGCCCGAGGTCGCCATCGTCACCAACGTGCAGCCCGACCACCTCGACTTCTACTCGAACTTCAATGTTGTGCAGGCCGCCTACGACGCCTTCGTCGGCACGATCCGGCCCGGTGGGCTGCTCGTGACGTGCGCCGACGACGCCGGCTCGGTGGCGCTGGCCGACCGGGCCCGGGCCGCGGGGACGCGGGTGCTGACCTACGGCTTCGACCCGACCTCGGACGTCGTGCTCGAGGACCACCGACAGGACGGCGTCACCTCGTCGGTGACCGTGCGCGACGGCGGCCACGAGCGCCGGATGACGCTCGGGGTGCCCGGGCGCCACAACGCGCTCAACGCCGCCGCGGCCTACGCCGCCGCGGTCCACGGGCTGGGGCAGGATCCCGAGCGCGTCCTCTCGGGCCTGGCCTCCTTCACCGGCACGCGACGCCGCTTCGAGCCCAAGGGCGAGGCGGGGGGAGTGGTGGTGGTCGACGACTACGCCCACAACGCCGGCAAGGTCGCCGCGGTCGTCGGGACCGCCAAGGACCTCGTCGGAGACACCGGACGCCTCGTCGTCGTCTTCCAGCCGCACCTCTACAGCCGGACCCGTGACTTCGCGACCGAGCTCGGGGCGGGTCTGTCACCGGCCGACGTCGTCGTCGTCATGGACGTCTACGCCGCGCGGGAGGACCCCGTGCCCGGCGTGTCCGGACGCATCGTGGCCGATGCCGTCACGGCGGCCCGCCCGGACGTCGAGGTGCACTACGTGCCGTCCTGGTCCGAGGTCGCGCCGATGGTGGCGGGCCTGGCGCGGCCCGGCGACCTCGTCCTGACCGTGGGCGCCGGCGACGTCACGATGATCGGCCCGGAGGTGCTGCGGGTCCTCGGGGGAGACGCGCCGTGACGCTCGAGCGGGGCACGTCGCGCCGTCGCGTGGCCGGCACCGGTCTCGCGTCGTCGCGCACGCGCTTCGAGCGCCGCGCGGCAGCAGCCCGCCGTCGCCCACGACTGGTGGCGGGCGTCCTCGTCGCCCTCCTGGCCGTCGCCGGCGTCGTGGTCTGGCTGGGCTGGTTCAGCAGCGTCCTGACCGTCTCGAAGGTCGAGGTCCGCGGCGTGAGCGCAGCGGACGCCGGTCAGGTGCGCACCGTCGCGCAGGTGCCCCTCGGTGGGCCGCTGATGCGGGTCGACACCGACGCCGTCACGGCCCGGCTGCTGGCGGGGCGGGCGTGGAGCGGCGTCTCGGTCAGCCGCAGCCTCCCCGACACCGTCGTCGTCACGGTGACGCCGCGGGTGGCCGTGCTCGCCGTGCGCAACCCTCAAGGTGAGGTGGACGTCGTGGACCGCGAGGGCTTCACCTTCAGGACCGTCGGGAGCGCCCCCGACGGAGTGCCTCTCGTCAGCTCCGGTGCGGCCCAGGTGACCAAGGCCGGGGTCGACGCGGCCCTCGCCGCCCTCGGCTCGCTGTCGCCCGCGCTGCGGGCCGACGTCTCGGGAGTCTCGGTGTCGGCGGCCGACCAGGTGTCCTTCACGGTCACGGCCAAGGGCGACCGGGGCAAGACCGTCGTCTGGGGCGGCGCCGACAACGGCGCCCGCAAGGCCGAGCTCGTCAGGCTCCTGCTGCCCCAGCCGGGCTCGACGATCGACGTCAGCGTCCCCTCGTCGCCGGTCACGCGCTGACCAGGTCGCTCTGTGGTCGGGGGCGGTGGGTCGCTGGGACCCCGGCGCCCGACTCGGGCGGGTTCGTGGGAGGCTGTCCCCTCGGACAGCCCCGTTGTCCGGTGGTGCTGGTGTGGCCCGTGGGGCGCGGCTCCCGGAAATGGGGCAATCCCCGCGACGACACGCCGCGCCGTGGGTTGAACGACCCTGTGGCGCGTCATACCGTCGGGGCACTGGTTCGTGACCAAACTGTAACCTTTATGTCGACGTTGAAGGTTTGAGGGCTACAGGCTCGGAACGAGCCGCACGATCTCCAGCTCCACCCGCAGATCCCCAGCACCCAGACCGCACGAAGCACCGGCACCACCAGTCAGGAAGGCCCACTCTCGTGGCAGCAGCACCGCAGAACTACTTGGCCGTCATCAAGGTCGTCGGCATCGGCGGCGGCGGCGTCAATGCCATCAATCGCATGATCGAGGTCGGCCTCAAGGGTGTCGAGTTCATCGCCATCAACACCGACGCCCAGGCCCTGCTCATGAGCGACGCCGACGTCAAGCTCGACGTCGGTCGCGAGCTCACCCGCGGGCTCGGCGCCGGCGCCGACCCCGAGGTCGGCAAGAAGGCCGCCGAGGACCACGCGGAGGAGATCGAGGAGGTCCTCAAGGGGGCCGACATGGTCTTCGTCACCGCCGGTGAGGGCGGTGGCACCGGCACCGGCGGCGCGCCCGTCGTGGCCCGCATCGCCCGCCAGCTCGGCGCCCTGACCATCGGTGTCGTCACGCGCCCGTTCACCTTCGAGGGCCGGCGCCGCGCCAACCAGGCCGAGTCCGGCATCGGGAGCCTCCGTGAGGAGGTCGACACCCTCATCGTCATCCCCAACGACCGCCTGCTGTCGATCAGCGACCGCAACGTGTCGATGATGGACGCCTTCCGGTCGGCGGACCAGGTCCTGCTCTCCGGCGTGCAGGGCATCACCGACCTCATCACGACGCCCGGCCTGATCAACCTCGACTTCGCGGACGTCAAGTCGGTCATGCAGGGCGCCGGCTCGGCGCTCATGGGCATCGGCTCGGCCCGGGGCGAGGACCGCGCCGTCCAGGCCGCCGAGCTCGCCATCAGCAGCCCCCTGCTCGAGGCCTCCATCGACGGTGCGCACGGCGTGCTGCTGTCGATCCAGGGTGGCTCGGACCTCGGTCTCTTCGAGATCAACGAGGCGGCGCGTCTCGTGCAGGAGGCCGCGCACCCCGAGGCCAACATCATCTTCGGTGCGGTCATCGACGACGCCCTCGGCGACGAGGTCCGGGTCACGGTCATCGCGGCCGGGTTCGACAGCGGCGGTCCCACGCAGCGCCACGACGACCGAGCCCTCGGGCAGGTCATGGGGCGCCCGCAGCAGGCCCAGCAGCAGCGGCCGGCGGCGCCCGCGCCGCAGCAGGCCCAGCCGGTCCAGCAGGCCCAGCAGCCGGTCGTCCAGCAGACCAACGGCGTCCCGCAGCAGGCCCCGGTGCACCCCACCCCGGTCCAGCACCAGCCGCAGCACCAGCAGTCGCAGCAGCTGCCGACCCAGCAGCAGTCGGCTCCGCCGGTGCACCAGCAGCAGCCGCAGCACCACGTCCCGGCTCCTGCGACGCAGCAGCCGCCGCGCCAGGTGACCTTCGACGAGGGCGACGAGCTCGACGTGCCGGACTTCCTCAAGTAGGTCCCCGCACCGCGACTCGACAGCGAGACCCGGCGACGGGACCGAACTCGACGGGCGGCAGACGCACACCGCGTCTGCCGCCCGTCGTCGTTCCCCGGGGTCGTCGTTCACGCCGGCCGACGCAGCCGTGCAGCCGTCCGACCGGCGACGCCGCTCGGATAGGTTGTCCCCGTGTTCTACTGGCGCAGCAGCATCGCGACCGACGGCGAGGGTCCCGCGGTCGACCTCGGCTTCACCGGCCGGTCGGCCGGGCGGGGGAGCGGGCCGTATGCCGGCCTCAACCTCGGCGGCCACGTGGGCGACGACCCCGCCGACGTGGAGGGCAACCGCACCGCGCTGGCGCACGAGCTCGACGTCCCCAGAGAGCGCCTCGTCCTCATGAACCAGGTCCACGGACCCGACGTCGTCGAGGTCGACGGCCCCTGGGCCGGTGAGCCGCCCGCTGTCGACGGGATCGTCACGCGCACCACCGGGCTCGCACTCGGGGTCCTCGTCGCCGACTGCGTCCCCGTGCTCCTCCACGACGCGAGGGCCGGCGTCGTGGGCGCTGTCCACGCCGGCCGTCCGGGCATGCTCGCCGGCATCGTCACGCGGGCCGTCGCCGCCATGCGCGACCTCGGCGCCACCACCGTGTCCGCGACGGTGGGTCCGTCCGTCTGCGGCCGGTGCTACGAGGTGCCGGAGGAGATGGCCGCCGCTGCCGCGTCCACCGTCCCGTCCTCGGCGGCCCGCTCGTGGACCGGCACGCCGGCCATCGACGTCGCAGCCGGCGTCGTCGAGCAGCTCGCGGCGGCGGACGTCGCGGTCCAGTGGGTCCCCGGGTGCTCGCGCGAGAGCGGTGACCTCTACTCCTACCGACGCGACGGCAGGACCGGGCGGTTCGCCGGCGTCGTCACCCTCCAGCGGGACGCGTCATGACGGGCGACGCCGCGGGTGACGAGGTCCGTCTGGCGCAGCTGCGCGACAACCTCGGTGCCGTCCACGACCGGATCGCCCGGGGCTGCGCCGAGGCGGGTCGTGACCCCGCCGAGGTCACCCTCGTGGTCGTCACGAAGTACTTCCCGGCCTCGGACGTGCTGCTGCTGCACCGGCTCGGCGTGCGCGACTTCGGGGAGAACCGCGACCAGGAGGCGGGAGAGAAGTTCCGCGAGGTGCGCCAGGTGCTGTCCGAGGCGGGCGAGCCCGACCTCACCCTGCACTTCATCGGGCAGCTGCAGAGCAACAAGGCCCCCCACGTCGCGGGCTACGCCGACGTCGTGGAGTCGGTCGACCGGGTCAAGCTGGTCACCGCCCTCGCCAAGGGCGCGCACAGCGCGGACCGACACCTGCAGGTCCTGCTCCAGGTCAGCCTCGACGGTGACACCTCGCGCGGCGGAGTGCTGCCCGAGGACGCCATGACCCTCGCCGATTCCGTTGCGGCGCAAGGGCTCCTCGAGCTGCGTGGTGTCATGGCCGTCGCGCCCCTCGGAGCCGACCCCGACGAGGCCTTCGCGCGCCTGCACGACGTCGCAGACGGCATACGCGCCCGGTACCCGCAGGCCGGGTGGATCTCGGCGGGGATGAGCGGCGACCTCGAGGCCGGGCTGCGGCACGGCGCGACACACCTGCGTGTCGGCACCGCAATCCTCGGTTCACGCCCGTCACTTCTGTAACGTCGGCAGCGATCACAATCCGACGTTTTGGGAGTTGGCCATGGCAGGGGCACTGCGCAAGACGATGGTGTACCTCGGACTCAGCGAGGAGGACCAGCGTCACGAGCGATACGACGAGTACGACGCCTACGACGACTCCGACCGCTACGACGACGAGTCCGAGCACACCGCAGCGGTGACCCAGCTGCCCACCAAGCGACCCGTGGCCGCCGTCGTGCGCGACGTCGAGGTCGGCTCGCTCAACCGCATCACGACCATCCACCCGCGCACCTACAACGAGGCCAAGAACATCGGCGAGTGGTTCCGCGACCAGGTGCCGGTCATCATGAACCTCAGCGACATGGACGACGCGGACGCCAAGCGCCTCGTCGACTTCGCCGCCGGCCTCGTCTTCGGGCTCCACGGCACGATCGAGCGGGTCACCTCCAAGGTGTTCCTCCTCTCGCCCGCCCACGTCGAGATCTCCGCCGACGAGCCCGAGGTGCCCGCCGCCTCCACGCGCGGCTTCTTCAACCAGAGCTGAGCGTCCCGGTCCGGGCGAGCGAGCACGAAGCGGGGTCGAGGGTGCACCGACCCGGACCCCGGTTCACACTCCTGCCCCCGAATCAGGGACACTGACGGACATGGACGCGTTCTGGACGATCTACGGGGTGGTGGTCTTCACCTTCTTCATCGCCCTCATCGGTCGCTTCGTCATCGACTGGGTGCAGGTGCTGGCTCGGTCGTGGCGGCCCTCCGGGGTCGTCCTCGTCCTGGCCGAGGCCGTCTACACCGTGACCGACCCGCCGCTGCGTGCACTGCGCAAGGTGATCCCGTCGCCGAACCTCGGTGGCGTCCGACTCGACCTCAGCTTCCTCGTCCTGATGTTGCTGACCTCTCTCGCTCTCAACGTGCCGAGCTTCTTCTGACCGACCGGCCGCCACCTCGTCCCGCACCGCGGGTCAAGGGGGCACACCCGCCGATCGGTGAGCATGGCTTTGGTTCGTGACCGGAACGTTAGATACCGTTGACCCGAACCATTACGTCTGTATCGAGGTGACACATGGCGCTTACGCCTGAACAGGTGCTCAACAAGCACTTCCAGACCACGCAGTTCCGTCGTGGCTACGAGGAGCGGGACGTTGACGACTTCCTGGACGAGATCGTGGCGGAGATGCGTTCGCTCATCGAGCAGCGTGACGACTACCTGAAGCAGCTCAACGACTGCCGCGCGAGCAAGAACCAGTCGGCCGTCCGCGCCGACGGCCCCACGGCTGCCATGCCGGCTGTCGGTCGCCCCGGCGACGAGGCCAAGCTCGGCGGCCTGACCGCCAAGATCCAGGACGCCGAGCGCGCCTTCAAGGCCGCCTCCGACCGGGCGGCCAAGGCGAAGGCCGACGCCGAGAACGCCGAGCGCGCCGCCAAGGAGCGCATCGACCGCGCCAAGGCCGAGGCCGACCGTGCCGAGGCCGCCGCCAAGTCGGCCGTCGACTCGCAGGCCCTCAACGACGCGCAGGCCAAGCTCAACGGCCTCAACTCGCAGGTCGCCGACGCCGAGGCCAAGCTGACCAAGGCCCAGGAGAACGCCCGCGCCTCCGAGGAGCGCGCCGCGAAGGCCCAGGCCGACGCCGAGGCGGCTGCCGCCGAGGCCGCCCGCCTGCGCGAGGAGGCCGCCAAGGCGGCCAAGGCGCCCGCTCAGGCAGCACCCGTCGCCGCGGCGGCCGCTGCCCCTGCGGCCGCAGCCGCGACAGGCAACCTCGACGCCGCCGGGGTCATCGCCCTCGCCCAGCGCCTCCACGACGAGCACGTCGCTGCCGGTGAGACCCGACGCAACGAGCTCATCTCCGAGGCGGAGAACCGCCACCGCGAGATGCTCGCCGCCGCGCAGTCGCGTCACGACGAGCTCATCAGCGCCGGCCAGAACCGGCACAACGAGGCCACGCAGCAGGCCGAGCAGATTGCGACCGCCGCGGCAGCCCAGCGCGACCAGATGATCGCCGAGGCCACCTCGCAGCGCGACCAGATGATCGCCGAGGCCACGGCCAAGCGCGACGAGATGCTCACCGAGGCGCGGGAGCGCGCGACCGGCATGGTCGCCGAGGCCCAGCAGCGCAAGGCTGCCCTCCTCGAGGAGCTCGACAAGCAGAAGGGCCTGCTCGACCGCAAGATCTCCGAGCTGCGAGGCTTCGAGAAGAACTACCGCAGCAACCTCAAGTCCTACATCGAAGGTCAGCTCCACGACCTCGACTCGAGTGCCCAGGAGCCGGCCCACGCCGGCGCCGGTGACGGCAACCAGGGCTGAGTCCCACCTCGAACAGACGCGCGCAGGCCGTCCGGGAATCCTCCCGGGCGGCCTGCGTCGTCCTGAGGGGGGAACACTTTGGCCTCCTGAGCGTTTCGCGTTTGTGCACGACCCGTGCGGGGCTTATTGTCAGCCCCACTTGTCAGCGTCGACGGCTTGAGCGACGGAGGGTCTGATGGCGGCGAAGAAGACGGCAGCGGCTACCACCGCGGTCCAGAGGTCAGCGACGGGCAGGACCACGGGCACCGCCACGAAGGCGGCTCCGGCGAAGACGGCCTCGGCCACGAAGACGGTTCCGGCGAAGAAGACGTCGGCGACCAAGGCCGCTCCGGCCAAGAAGACCTCAGCCAGCAAGACGGCCGCGACCACGAAGGCCGCTCCGGCGAAGAAGACGTCGGCGACCAAAGCGGCCCCGGCGAAGAAGACGCCGGCCACCAAGGCGGCCCCGGCGAAGAAGACCTCGGCCGCGAAGACGGCTACGGCTCCGGCGAAGAAGACGTCGGCGACCAAGGCGGCCCCGGCGAAGAAGACGTCGGCCACGAAGGCGGCCCCGGCGAAGAAGACCTCGGCCACCAAGGCGGCCCCGGCGAAGAAGACCTCGGCCACCAAGGCCGCTCCGGCGAAGAAGACCTCGGCCACCAAGGCGGCCGCGACCACGAAGGCCGCTCCGGCGAAGAAGACGCCGGCGACGAAGGCCGCCCCGGCCACGAGGACCTCGGCCACCAAGGCCGCTTCGGCCCGCACGACTCCCGCGACGAAGCGGGCGACCACCCCTCAGACCACCTCAGCAGGGGCCACGGCAGCCAAGACCGCAGCCAGGGCCACCGCCACCCGAACCAAGAAGGCAGCAGTGACGACGAGCTCCACCGCAGGAACCCGCGCAACCGCCGGCAAGACGGCAGCCAAGTCCGGCGCCGGCCGCCCCAGCGCCCGCAAGATCGCCGAGCAGCTGCGGGTCAAGGACGACGAGAGCCCTTGGAGCGAGGACGAGATCAGCGAGGTGCGCGGCGTGCTCCTCGAGGAGATCGACCAGCACCGGATCGAGCTGAAGCTGGCCGAGGACGAGCTGGACGACCTCCTGCGCGCCTCGGGCGACGGCTCCGGTGACGACCAGGCCGACGCCGGCGCGAAGACCGCGGAGCGCGAGCACGAGATCTCCGTGGCCGCCAACGCCCGCGCGAGCCTGCGCCAGGCCGAGCACGCGCTAGAGCAGCTGGAGGCCGGCACCTACGGCATCTGCGAGAACTGCGGCAACCCGATCGGCAAGCTTCGACTTCAGGCCCGTCCTCGTGCGACCCTGTGCATGACATGCCAGGAGAAGCAGGACCGCCACTGACGCCCGACCACGCCACGTCGACCCCCCGAGCGGGGGTCGACGGCGTGTCCACCACTACACCGACCGAGGCCGTGAGCACGACGACCGCCGAGGAGACCCGCCCGCGGGCTGACCGCCGGAAGCGACTGTTCGTCGTCCTGGGCGTTGTCGCGGTCCTCGCCTACCTCAGTGACCAGCTGACCAAGATGGTCGCCCTCGACGTGCTCGGCGACGGCGAACCGCGCCCGTTCATCGGCCAGCTCATCCGTTTCAAGCTCATCGGCAACCCCGGAGCGGCCCTGTCGCTGGGGGCAGGCAACACGTGGGTCATGACCGGCATCGCCCTCGCGGTGCTCGTCGCGATCATCGTCGTCGCGCGCCAGCTGGGGTCGCGGGCGTGGGCCATCGCGCTCGGGCTGCTGCTCGGCGCCGCGATCGGCAACCTCACCGACCGCTTCGTCCGTCCCCCCGGGGGCGGCCAGGGTCACGTGGTCGACTTCATCGACTACAACCGCTGGTTCATCGGCAACGTCGCCGACATCTGGATCGTCTCGGCGGCCGGGCTGATCGTGGTCCTGGCGATGCTCGGCATCGGGGTCGACGGGCGCCGGGACCACGGCCGCTCCCGCGCGGCCACCGCCGACGAGGACACGTCGCGGCACGAGACGCAGGACCACCTGAACGACCCCCGTCGCGGGACGGGCCAGACCACCCGGAACGACGAGGCCGACATGAGCACACAGACCGACGACGCGTCCGGCACGCCCGAGCGCCGCCGCCAGGAGGGCGACCATGCCTGACGTGCGCACCGTGCTCGTGCCCGACGGCCTCGAGGGAGAGCGGGTCGACGCCGGAGTGGCGCGCCTCTTCGGGGTCTCCCGCACCAAGGCCGCCGACCTCGCCGCCGACGGCCACGTCGTGCTCGACGGCAAGTCCGTCGCCAAGTCCGAGCGGCTGTCGGCCGGCTCGATGCTCGAGGTGTCGCTGCCGCGACCCGAGGAGAGCCCGAGCCTGCAGGTCATCGCCCAGCCGGTGCCCGGGATGGCGATCGTGCACGACGACGACGACATCGTCGTCGTCGACAAGCCCGTCGGGGTGGCCGCCCACCCGAGCGTCGGCTGGGTCGGGCCCGACGTCGTGTCCGGGCTCGCCGCCGCCGGCTACCGCATCTCGACCTCGGGCGCCCCCGAGCGGCAGGGGATCGTGAGCCGGCTCGACGTCGGCACCTCGGGCCTCATGGTCGTGGCCAAGAGCGAGAACGCCTACTCGCGCCTCAAGCAGGCCTTCCGCAGCCGCACCGTCGACAAGACCTACCACGCGCTCGTGCAGGGCCTGCCCGACCCGGTGGTCGGCACGGTCGACGCGCCCATCGGTCGCCACCCCGGCCACGACTACAAGTTCGCGGTCATGAAGAGCGGCAAGCCGTCGGTCACGCACTACGAGGTCCTCGAGGCCTTCCGTCACGCGAGCCTGCTCGACATCCACCTCGAGACCGGCCGCACGCACCAGATCCGGGTCCACTTCGCGGCGCTGCACCACCCGTGCTGCGGTGACCTGACCTACGGTGCCGACCCGAAGCTCGCGGCCCGCCTGAAGCTGGACCGGCAGTGGCTGCACGCCGTGGGTCTGGGCTTCGAGCACCCCGGCACGGGGGAGTACGTCCACTTCGAGAGCCCCTACCCCGAGGACCTGCAGCGCGCCCTGGACATCGTCGCGACCTTCTGAGGTGGCCGTCCCGGACCACGTCGTCATCCCCCGTCCTCAGGACGGGGGATGACGTATGCCGTCCGCCCGCCGCGCAGGGGCTCGGTGACCCGGGTCGGGGCCGGGTCGCAGACGCTGCCGACGGGCCGGACGGACGTGGCCGGGACGTGGGTGGTGAGGTGGGTCGTGAGGTAGGTCGCGGGACGGCCGCGACACCCGGCCCCGACACGCCGAGGAGTGTCTGCGGGGAGGCTTAGACTCGTCCACGATGTCGACCGAAGCCGCCCCGCGAAACGACCCGAACTTCGTGCACCTCCACGTGCACACGGAGTACTCCATGCTCGACGGGGCCGCCCGCATCGGCGACCTCTTCAGCGAGGCGGCGCGGATGGGCATGCCGGCCCTCGCGACGACCGACCACGGCTACGTCTTCGGCGCCTACGAGTTCTGGAAGAAGGCGCAGGGCACGGGCGTCAAGCCGATCATCGGCGTCGAGGCCTACATCACGCCGGGCACGCAGCGCACCGACCGCACGAAGGTCAGCTGGGGTGACGGCGGTCGCGACGACGTCTCCGGCAGTGGCGCCTACACCCACATGACGATGCTCGCCCAGAACAACGAGGGCATGCACAACCTCTTCCGGATGACCTCCATCGCCTCGCTGGACCAGGTCTACACGAAGTGGCCGCGCATCGACCGTGACCTGCTCTCGACCTACGGCAAGGGCCTCATCGTCACGACCGGGTGCCCGTCGAGCGAGATCCAGACCAAGCTGCGCTTCGGGATGTACGACGAGGCGCGCGAGGTCGCCGGCGAGCTGCGCGACATCTTCGGCAACGAGAACGTCTACGTCGAGCTGATGGACCACGGCCTCGACATCGAGCGGCGCACGCAGAAGGACCTCATCCGTCTTGCGCGTGACCTCAAGCTGCCGCTCGTGGCCACCAACGACCTGCACTACACGCGGGCCGAGGACGCCAAGGCGCACGCCGCCCTGCTCTGCGTCCAGTCCGGCTCGACCCTGATGGACCCCAACCGGTTCAAGTTCGACGCCGACGACTTCTACCTCAAGTCCGCCCAGGAGATGCGCCACCTGTGGCGCGAGCTGCCCGAGGCGTGCGACAACACCCTGCTCATCGCCGAGCGCTGCGAGGTCTCCTTCACCGAGGGTGAGGGCCGCTACATGCCGCGGTTCCCCTGCCCCGAGGGTGAGGACGAGACGTCGTGGTTCATCAAGGAGGTCGAGACCGGCCTCCAGCGTCGCTTCCCCAACGGGGTGCCGGACTACGCCCGCAAGCAGGCGGCCTTCGAGGAGGACGTCATCGTCTCCAAGGGCTACCCGGGCTACTTCCTCGTCGTTGCCGACTTCATCAACTGGGCCAAGCGCAACGGCATCCGCGTCGGGCCGGGGCGTGGCTCCGGTGCCGGGTCCATGTGCGCCTACGCCATGGGCATCACCGACCTCGACCCGGTCCCGCACGGTCTCATCTTCGAGCGGTTCCTCAACCCCGAGCGCATGTCGATGCCCGACTTCGACGTCGACTTCGACGAGCGCCGGCGCGGTGAGGTCATCCGCTACGTCACGGAGAAGTACGGCGAGGAGCGCGTCGCGCAGATCGTCACCTACGGCACGATCAAGGCCAAGCAGGCCCTCAAGGACGCGAGCCGTGTCCTCGGCCACCCCTTCGCCATGGGCGAGAAGCTCACCAAGGCGATGCCGCCGGACGTCATGGGCAAGGGCATGCCGCTCGCCGACGTCTTCAAGCCGGACTCCAAGCGCTACAACGAGGCCGGCGACTTCCGTGTCGTCCACGACGAGGACCCGCAGGCCCAGGAGGTCGTGGCGACGGCGCTCGGTCTTGAGGGCCTGAAGCGCCAGTGGGGCGTGCACGCGGCCGGCGTCATCATGAGCAGCGAGCCCCTCGTCGACGTCATCCCGATCATGCGCCGCCTGCAGGACGGCCAGATCATCACGCAGTTCGACTACCCCAGCTGCGAGTCGCTGGGTCTGGTCAAGATGGACTTCCTCGGTCTGCGCAACCTGACGATCCTCGACGACGCCATCGAGAACATCAAGCTCAACCGCGACGAGGACATCGACCTCGACGAGCTGTCCAAGACCCTCGACGACCGCGCCACCTACGACCTGCTCGGTCGCGGCGACACCCTCGGTGTCTTCCAGCTCGACGGTGGGGGCATGCGCTCGCTGCTGCGCCTCATGCAGCCCGACAACTTCGAGGACATCTCGGCCGCCCTCGCGCTCTACCGCCCGGGCCCGATGGGCGTCAACGCGCACACCAACTTCGCGCTGCGCAAGAACGGCAAGCAGGAGGTCGTGCCGCTCGACCCCCAGCTGAAGGGCAAGCTCCAGCAGGAGATGATCGACGCCCTCGACCCGATCCTCGGGATGACCTACGGCCTGGTCATCTACCAGGAGCAGGTCATGGAGATCGCCCAGAAGCTGGCGGGCTACACGCTCGGCAACGCCGACCTGCTCCGTCGCGCCATGGGCAAGAAGAAGAAGGAGGTCCTCGACGCCGAGTACGTCCCCTTCTCCGAGGGGATGAAGTCGCAGGGCTTCAACGAGGCGTCGATCGCCGCGCTCTGGGGTGTCCTCGTCCCCTTCTCGGACTACGCGTTCAACAAGGCGCACACGGCGGCATACGGCCTCGTGTCGTACTGGACGGGCTACCTCAAGGCGAACTACCCCGCCGAGTACATGGCGGCGCTGCTGACGAGCGTGCGCGACGACAAGGACAAGTCCGCGCTCTACCTCAACGAGTGCCGGCACATGGGCATCAAGGTGCTGCCGCCCGACGTCAACGAGTCGATCGCCAACTTCGCGGCCGTCGGCACCGACATCCGCTTCGGCCTCGCCGCGATCCGCAACGTCGGCCTGCCGGTGGTGCAGGCGATCGTCAAGGCCCGTGAGGACAAGGGCGCCTTCGCCTCGTTCAAGGACTTCCTCTCCAAGGTGCCCGCGGTCGTGTGCAACAAGCGCACCATCGAGTCGCTCATCAAGGGCGGCGCGTTCGACTCGCTCGGCGAGAGCCGCCGCGGCATGGTCGAGGTCCACGAGCGTTACATCGACGCGCTCGTCGAGGTGAAGAAGCAGGAGGCCATCGGCCAGGACAGCCTCTTCGGCAGCTTCGGTGACGACGACACCGACGCCGGGGCGGACGGTCCGGGTGCGTTCGACGGCCTGCCGCCGGTGCCGACGCTCGAGTGGGACAAGGCGAGCCTGCTCTCCTTCGAGCGCGAGATGCTCGGCCTCTACGTCAGCGACCACCCGCTCTTCGGCATCGAGCACATCCTCGCCACGCACGCCGACACCTCGATCGCCTCGCTCATGGGTGACGACCCCAAGCCGGACGGCACGCCGGTGACGGTGGCGGGGCTCATCACGAGCCTGCAGCTCAAGCGCACGAAGAAGGGCGACCTCTGGGCCATCGCGACCGTCGAGGACCTCGACGGCGCGATCGAGTGCCTCTTCTTCCCGTCGGCCTACATGACCTACTCCACGATGCTCGCCCAGGACACCGTCTGTGCCGTCAAGGGCCGCATCTCCGCCCGCGACGACTCGATCTCGATCTTCGCCCAGGAGCTGACGATCCCCGACATCAAGGAGGGCCCCCGGGGGCCGGTCGTGCTGACGCTGCCGCTGGGCCGCGCGACCCCGGCCGTCGCCGAGAGCCTCAAGCGGGTGCTGGGGGAGCACCCCGGCGCCACGGAGGTGCAGGTCAAGCTGACCCAGCCGGGCCGCTCGGTGCTCATGTCGCTCGACGACTCGCTCCGGGTCACGGCCACGTCCGCCCTCTTCGGTGACCTCAAGGCGCTGCTCGGTCCGGCCTGTCTCAGCTGATGCCCGACTGATGCGGGCGACCGAGCGTCGGCGGCTTCGCCGGATGCGCATGGCAGCCCTGGGTCTGACGCCCCGCCTCGACGCGGACGCACCGGTGTCGGCGCTCGACGTGGCCCGAGAGCTGGGGGCGCTGCAGGCCCAGGACTACGCGAGCGGCGCGTGGTCCCTCGGGTTGCGCTCCGGCTTGACGCTGGCCCGGGTCGAGCAGGCCGTGCGCGACCGGGAGGTCGTGCGCACCTGGCCGATGCGCGGCACCATCCACTGGGTCCCGGCCGAGGACGCCCGGTGGATGTGTGAGCTCCTCGCCGCCCCGCGCAGCACGACGCTCGCGACGCGCTTCGCGCAGCTGGGCATCTCCGAGTCCGACGTCGAGCTGTCGGGGAGGCTCTTCGAGGAGCACCTCCGTGCGCCGATGAGCCGGCCCGACGTGGCCGCGCTGCTCGTCGAGCACGGCATCGACCCGACCGGCCAGCGCAGCTACCACCTCATCAGCCACCACTGCATGAGCGGTCTGCTCTGCCAGGGGCCGCTCATCGGCAAGCAACCGAGCTTCGTCCTCCTCGACTCCTGGGTTCCCCACTCCCGCAAGCCATCCCGTGAGGAGGCACTCGCGACGGTGGCCGAACGCTACGTGCGCAGCCACGGGCCGGTCACCGAGAGGGACCTTGCAGGCTGGCTGCTCAAGCCGCTGGGGCTGGCGCGTGAGGCGCTGGCCCTCGTCGGCGACCGCCTGGTGCGCGAGGAGGTCGACGGCAGCACGTGGCTGACGCACGTCGAGGCCCGCGGAGTGCCCGACGGGCCGGGCGGCGTGCACCTGCTGCCCCAGTGGGACGAGTTCCTCCTCGGCTACAAGTCGCGCGAGGTCACCCTGCCCTCCGAGCACGTCGCCAAGGTCGTCCCCGGGCGCAACATGGTGTTCAGGCCGACGCTCGTCGTCGACGGCGAGGTGGCGGGGACCTGGCGCCGCGCGCAGCGGCGCCACCGCGTCGTCGTCGAGGTGACCCCGTTCGCCGCCCTGCCGGCGCGGCGGTGGCGCGAAATCGAGCGGGCGGCGTCCGCCTACGGGAGCTTCCTCGACGTCGAGGTCGATGTCGTCCCTGCCGACCCCGCCGCCCCGTCCCTCCCGTCCGGCGTGGAGACCTGAGTGGCCCGCGGAGCCATCCCACCCTCGCCGCTGCCCCCACGTCACGGGGTCGACGCCCAGCGCTTCCGTATGCCGCAGGCCGGGCCGTGGGCGTCCCTGCGCGACCATCTCGTCGACCGGCTCTCTCCGGGCCTGACGGCGGACGACGTCGACCGGATGCTCAGGGACGGTGAGTTCGTCGACGCCGCAGGTGCTCCCGTGCCGGCCGACGCCCCGTTCGTGCCCCAGTCGGCCGTCTGGGCCCACCGGGACCTCCCGAGCGAGGTCACGCACCCGGAGGATCCCGTCGTCCTGCACCGCGACGAGCGCATCGTCGTCGTCGACAAGCCCCACGACATGGCCACGATGCCGCGGGGGCGCCACGTCGTGCAGAGCGCGCTGGCGCGCACCCGCGTGCTGACGGGCGAGCACCGCCTGACTCCCGCGCACCGCCTCGACCGCCCGACGGCCGGCGTGCTGATGTTCACGACCGAGCAGCGGTGGCGAGGGGCGTACCAAGGCATCTTCGCGGGCGGGCTCGCGCACAAGGAGTACCTCGCCGTCGCTCCGGTCAGGGCAGGGCTGGAGCTGCCCATGGTGCGGCGAACGCACCTCGTCAAGGAGCACGGCACCCACCGGGCCCACGAGGTCCACGGGGCACAACCCAACGCCGAGACCCTCGTGGAGCTGCTCGAGACGGTGACGGGGCCCGGCGCTCCCGAGGGGAGGCTCGGGCTGTACCGGCTGACGCCGAGGACGGGGCGCACCCACCAGCTGAGGTGCCAGCTGGACGGGCTCGGCATCCCCATCCTCGACGACCCGCTCTACCCCGTGGAGCGCGACGTCCCGCTCGACGACTTCAGCGCTCCCCTCCAGCTGCTCGCGGCCGTCCTGGCCTTCGAGGACCCGGTCGACGGCCGGCCACGGCGGTTCGTGACCCTACGCCGCCTCTCCGGGTGGCCGGGCCCGTGGCCGGTCCTCGACGCTCCCTGACAGCCGTCCGAGCCGGTCGGCCGGCTCGCTCGTCAGGCGCTTCCCCACGCGGCCGCAGACCCCACCGGGGAACTGACAGCCCGTTGTCACCGAGCGTTCAGGAAGGTGTGGCGTTCTCGCCGCGCGAGGACGACGACCGCGGTCTAGGGTGACCCGCAGACCGCGCGGAGGAGCCGGTCCCAGGGAGGAACTCATGCGTCAATCTCGTCCTGCCCTGCGTCGGGTCGCCGCGGTCACCACCGCTGCGCTCGCCGTGGGCATCACCCCTTTCGTCGCGGCCGCACCGGCCTCAGCGGCGGCCCCGACGGAGCTGTTCATCAGCGAGTACGTCGAGGGCTCGAGCAACAACAAGGCGCTCGAGATCTACAACGGCACCGGCGGCAGCGTGGACCTGTCGGCCTACAACGTGCAGGTCTATGCCAACGGACTTTCGACTGCCGGGTCCACGACGACGCTCTCAGGCACGCTGGCGTCCGGTGCGACGTACGTCTACGCCAACAGTTCGTCCGGCGCCGCGATCAAGGCCGTCGCCAACCTGTTGAGCGGTAGCGCCAACTGGAACGGCAACGACGCTGTCGTCCTGCGCAAGGGGACCGCCGTGGTGGACGTCATCGGTCAGATCGGGTTCGACCCGGGCACCGAGTGGGGCACCGGTCTCACGTCCACGATGGACAACACGCTCCGACGCAAGCCGTCCGTCACGGCGGGTGACCCGAACGGCGCCGACGCGTTCGACCCTGCCGTCCAGTGGGACGGCTTCGCCGTCGACACCTTCGACGGCCTCGGCAGCCACACCGTCGACGGCGGCCCGGCCACGGACGTCGCCCCCAGCGTCACCTCGACGACCCCCGCAGACGGCGCGTCGAACGTCGCCGTCGACGCCAGCCCGACCGTCACCTTCTCGGAGCCGGTCGACGCCGCGGCAGGGGCCTTCACGCTCTCGTGCTCGATCTCCGGGGCCAAGACCCTCGCGGTCACCGGGGGGCCCACGACCTTCACGCTCGACCCGTCGAGCAACTTCGCCCTCGGCGACGCCTGCTCCCTGACCGTCTCGGCAGCAGCGGTCACCGACCAGGACTCCATCGACCCCCCGGACCACCCCGCGAGCGACGTCACCGTGCGCTTCTCGGTGCCGGCGGCCAACCCGTGTGACGTCAGCGCCACCCCCGTCCCCGCGATCCAGGGGAGCGGTGACACCGCGGCCATCACGGGCACGGTGACGACGCGTGGCGTCGTCGTCGGCGACTACGAGGGTCCGTCACCGGCCCTGCGCGGCTTCTTCATCCAGGACCCGGAGGGCGACGGCAACCCCGCGACGTCCGACGGCATCTTCGTCTTCGAGGGCAGCAACGCCGACAGCGTCAAGCTCGGTGACCTCGTCACCGTGACGGGCAACGCCGGCGAGAACCAGGGCCAGACCCAGGTGAGCGCCAGCAGTGTCACGGTCTGCGGCACCGGCTCGGTCGCTCCGACCGAGGTCAGCTTCCCCGTCACCAGCGGGACGGCCCTCGAGCGCTACGAGGGCATGCTCGTGAAGCTCCCGCAGACGATGTCGGTGACCGAGCACTTCCAGCTCGGTCGCTTCGGACAGGTCACCCTCTCCCAGGGCGGCCGGCTCGAGCAGCCCACCAACGTCGTGGCGCCGGGTGCCCCGGCCGCGGCGCTGCAGGCCTCCAACAACCTGCGCAAGATCATCCTCGACGACACCACGCAGGCGCAGAACGTCGACCCGATCGTGTTCGGCCGCGGCGGTCAGCCGCTGACGGCGTCCAACACGCTGCGCGGTGGCGACACGGTCACCGGTCTCACGGGCGTCCTCAACTGGACGTGGGGCGGCAACGCCTCCAGCGCCAACGCCTACCGCATCCGCCCGGTCTCTCCCGCTGCCACGGTCGACTTCCGGCCCGCCAACGCCCGGCCCTCGGGCCCGCCCGCGGTCGGAGGTGACACCCGCGTCGTCGGGATGAACCTGCTCAACTTCTTCAACACCCTCGACACGACCGGCAACAACTGCCGTGGCGGCCTGACCGGCTCGGTCATGGACTGCCGCGGCGCCAACACCGCCACGGAGTTCGACCGCCAGTGGCGCAAGACCGTCGCTGCAGTCTCGGGCACGGAGGCCGACGTCATCGCCTTCATGGAGATGGAGAACGACGGCTACGGCCCCGGCAGCGCCGAGCAGTTCCTCGTCGGCAAGCTCAACGAGAAGGACGGCGCGGGCACGTGGGCGTTCATCGACGCCGACGCCCGCACCGGGCAGCCGGACGCGATGGGCAACGACGCGATCAAGGTCGGCATGCTCTACAAGCCGGACGCCGTCACGCCCGTCGGGACGACCGCAGCCCTCAACGGCACCGACTTCGTCAACGGTGGGGACTCGGGCCCGCGCAACCGCCCCTCGCTCGCGCAGGCGTTCCGCGACAACTCGAGCGGCGGCACGTTCATCGCTGTCGCCAACCACCTCAAGAGCAAGGGCAGCGCCTGCGACGTCCCCGACGCCGGCGACGGCCAGGGCAACTGCAACGCGGTCCGCGTCCGGTCGGCCAAGCTCCTTGCGAGCTGGCTGGCGAGCGACCCCACGGGCACCGGTGACCCCGACGTCCTCATCCTCGGCGACATGAACTCCTACGCCAAGGAGGACCCGATCACGACGCTCGAGGGGGCCGGCTTCGCCAACCTCATCGAGCAGCGGAACGGGCGCGAGGCGTACTCCTACGCCTTCGACGGGCAGTGGGGCTACCTCGACCACGCGCTCGGGTCGGCGTCGATCAACAGCCAGGTGACGGGGGTCGGCGACTGGCACGTCAACGCCGACGAGCCCTCGATCCTCGACTACAACACCGAGTTCAAGACGCCGGCACAGGTCACCAGCCTCTACGCGCCCGACCAGTTCCGGATCTCCGACCACGACCCCGTGGTCGTCGGACTGAACCTGACGAACGCGGCTCCGGTCGTCGGTGCGGTCACCGGACCGTCCACGGCCACCTCGGTCGGCTCGCCGGTGGCGGTGAGCGCGCCGTTCACCGACGCCGACCCGCTCGACACCCACACGGCCTCGATCGCGTGGGGCGACGGCAGCACCACGGCCGCCTCCGTGACCGCGGGCACCGTCAACGGCGACCACGTCTACTCGGCAGCCGGGGTCTACACCGTCACCGTGACGGTCACCGACCAGTGGGGCAACACGGGCACGGGCTCCACCACCGTGGTCGTCTACGACCGCGCGGCCGGGTTCCTCACGGGCGGAGGCTGGTTCACCTCGCCCACGGGTTCGGTGGCCGGTGACCCGTCCGCCACCGGCAAGGCGCAGTTCCAGCTGTCGGCGAAGTACGAGTCCGGTGCGAGCCGGCCGGACGGCGCGTTCACCCTGGCGACCCCGGGTCTGACGCTCGCGTCCACCGCTCTCGACTGGCTCGTCGTCGCCGGTGACACGGCCCGCCTCGCGGGCCAGGCCACCGTCGACGGCACGCCCGGCTACCGCTTCGAGGTGACCGCTCGCGACTCGGCGACCGACACGATCCGCGTCGTCGTCCGTGACGCGTCCGGGACGGTCGTCTACGACGGCGGCACCCAGCGGGTCCAGGGACAGGTCAAGCTGCACTGACGCGCTCCTGACGACGCACGACGGACCGGCGTCCGGTGGGGTGGTCACCCCGCCGGACGCCGGTCCTCGTGCTGCGCCACGGGCGACCGCCGGCCCGGGCCGGTCCCGTCCGACCCCGTGGTCGCGGACCGAGGTCCGTAGACTTCGCGGAATGCAGCAGCCCCCGATTGCCCGGCGCGAGCCGACCACCCGCGAGCACCACGGCGACCGCTTCGAGGACCCCTACGCCTGGATGGCCGACCGCGACTCGGAGGAGCTGCGCGAGCTGCTGGTGGGCGAGAACGCCTACGCCACCGAGCGCACCGAGCACCTGCGGCCGCTGGCCGACCAGGTCTTCGAGGAGTTCCGGTCGCGCATCGAGGAGACCGACCTCTCGGTGCCGGTGCGCCACGACCGCTGGTGGTACTACTCGCGCACCGTCGAGGGCGAGCAGTACGCCGTCGAGGCCCGGGTCCGCGTCAGCGACCACCCGGCGCGCCCGGCCCTGGAGGCCGGACGTCCGCCCGCAGGTGAGCAGGTCCTCCTCGACCAGAACGTGGAGGGCCGCGGCCACGAGTTCTTCGCCGTGGGGGCCAGCGAGGTCTCGCCGTCGGGTGACCTGCTGGCGTATGCCGTCGACGTCGTCGGCGACGAGCGCTACGACGTGTGCGTGCGCCGGATCGAGGACGCCTCGGTCCTCGACGACTCCGTCCGTCGCACCGGCGGTTCCCTGGCGTGGTCTCTCGACGCCAGGCACTTCTTCTACACCCGGGTCGACGAGGCCTGGCGCCCGCACCAGGTCTGGCGGCACGAGGTGGGCACCCCCGCCGACGCCGACGTCCTCGTCCACGAGGAGACCGACGAGCGCTTCTTCGTCGGCGTGGGCACCTCGCGCGACGACCGGCTCGTGCTCATCGCCATCGGGTCCAAGACCACGAGCGAGTTCCGGATCCTCGACGCCGACGACGCACTGGGCACCCCTCGGGTCGTGGCCGAGCGCCGTCAGGGGGTCGAGTACGACATCGAGCCGTTCGGCGACCAGCTGCTCGTGACCCACAACGCGAACCGGGTGAACTTCGAGCTCGCCCTCGCCCCCGTCTCGAGCACGACGGCAGACGACTGGGTGCCGCTGGACGTCACCACCGAAGACGAGTACGTCACGGGCGCAGAGGGATTCGACGACTTCATCGCCGTGTCGCTCCGTCGCGAGGGTGGCACCGGGGTGCGGGTGGTCCTCCGGGACCCCGACGCCCCGAACGGGCTGGGGGAGGCCCACGACGTCGCGGTCGGCGAGCCGATCGGCACCCTGCACGTCGGCGTCAACCCCGAGGCGTCGACCCCGACGCTGCAGGTGGTGCACGAGTCGCTCGTCACTCCCCGCACGGTGCAGGACTATGACGTCCGCTCACGCACCTTCACCCTGCTCAAGCAGCAGCACGTGCGCGGCGACGTCGACCTCGGCAGCTATGTCCAGCGGCGCGAGTGGGCCACGGCCGCCGACGGCACGCGGATCCCGATCTCGGTCGTCCACCGGCACGACGTGACGGCCGACGGCACCGCACCCGGACTCCTCAACGCCTACGGCTCCTACGGCATCTCCAGCGACCCGTGGTTCTCCGTGCTGCGCCTGTCGCTGCTCGACCGCGGCTGGGTCTTCGCCATCGCCCACGTGCGGGGCGGCTCCGAGATGGGCCGCTCCTGGTACGACGACGGCAAGCTCGAGGCCAAGCCCAACACCTTCACCGACTTCGTCGCGTGCGCTGACCACCTGGTCGACTCCGGCATCGTGGCTCCGGACAGGCTTGCGGCAGAAGGCGGTTCGGCGGGCGGACTGCTCATGGGTGCGGTCGTCAACCTCGCCCCGGGGCGCTTCCGCTTCGTCCACGCCCAGGTGCCGTTCGTCGACGCCCTGACGACGGTCCTCGACCCGAGCCTCCCGCTCACGGTCGTCGAGTGGGAGGAGTGGGGCAACCCGCTCGAGGACGCTGCGGCATACGCCCTCATGAAGTCCTACACGCCCTACGAGAACGTCCGTCCGTCACGCCACCCGAGCCTGCTCGTCACGGCCGGCCTCGACGACACCCGTGTCTACGTCACCGAGCCGGCCAAGTGGGTGGCCGCGCTCCGTCACGCCGACCTCGGGATGGACGAGCCGGCGCAGATCCTCTTCCGCACCGAGATGGCCGCTGGTCACGGCGGACGCTCGGGTCGCTACGACCTGTGGCACCAGTGGGCCTGGGAGACGGCCGTGCTCATCGACCAGACGTCGTGAGCCGGCCGCCCCGCCGCGGCGGTCCCGGTCAGGAGCCGTAGATCGCGGTCACCCACTCCGGGTGGTCGACGAACGGGTTGCGGTTGTGCTGCCACGTGTCGAAGATGACCTGGTTCCGGCGCTTCTCGAACGCGTCGGGCGGGTCCTGGAGATTCCACTGCTTGAGCACCGAGATCCGGCCGATGGCGGGGGCGGTGCCGTTGCCGACGAGGTCGTCGGGCTCGAGGTCCGCGAAGCCGTCGCCGCCGTCCCAGCGGACCGCCATGTAGAAGATCATCCGCGCCACGTCGCCCTTGACCGCGTCGCGTGGCTCGAACGAGTCGCTGTCGCTCAGGCAGCCGGTGCACTGGGCCACCGGCGAGCCGCCCTTGTCGAAGTCGAGGTTGCCGCGGGTGCTGTTGACGGTGACGTCCTCGGGACGCAGGTGGTGCACGTCGGTGCCGGGGCCGTTGACCGTGCCGAAGTCGCCGTGGCTCTTGGCCCAGACGTGCTCGCGGTTCCACTGGTCGACGCCGCCGCCGTTGTCGGACTTGGCGATCGAGCGGCCCGAGTAGACCTCGATGACGTTGTTCGCGTTGGCAGGGTCCTGGTCGGTGTCCTTCAGCGCGGTCCAGACCTGGTCGTAGGTCAGGGTGGTGACGCCGCTGGAGATGATCCGGTGCAGCTCGGTGTGCAGCGCCGTGCCGGTCTTGCCGATCGCCGACGCGTAGTAGGTCGAGTCGTACGGGCTCGTCGTCCCGGTCGGGCTCGGGCTCGTGGTGGTGCTCGTCGGGCTGGTGGTCGTGCTCGACGTGCCGCTGAAGGCGAAGGCGCTCGTGGACGTCATCCCGGGGTGGGAGAAGTACGCCGAGAGGGCGCCCGTCACGTCGATCTGGCGACCCATGAGCGAGGGGTTGCTCTGCAGGCCCCACGAGGACCGGAACGCGGAGGGGATCTGGACGTAGAGCATCCTGCTCGTCGAGGTCTCGGTGGCCGAGTCGGCGACGGCGAGGGCGTAGTCGTTGGGGAAGCCGGAGCGGACCACGGTGCTCGTGGCCGTGGGCTGGCCCACGACGTAGCCGCGGACGGTGGCGCTCTGCCCGGTCTGGGAGGCGACCGCCTGCGCGACGGTGAGGGGGGCGGCGGCGGCGAGGGCCGGAGCTGCGGCACGCGGGAGAGGCAGTGCTCCTGCAGCGGGGGATCCGGCCGCGCTGGTGAGCGCGAGGCTGGGCGGGACGAGGGCGAAGGCCAGTCCGGTGAGGACGGCGGCGATGCGGCGCCGGGGGAGGACGACGGGCACGGGTGCTCCTGTGGGGGCGGGGGTCGGGTGGACCCTGACGGGTCGAGGCCCGCGTCGCCCGGGCGGGCGACGGCTCAACGAGCGTGGCGGACCCGTCGTGGAGTCCGGGTCAGTCGTTGGTCTCACCTTCGTCAGGGCGGCCCCAAGATTCGGCAGGACGGCCGGCCGGCCGGTCGTAGGTGCTCCCGGACCCTGAGACCGTGGTCCGGGCCCTGCACGGCGCCTTCTAGACTGGTGACCCATGATGTCCTCCCTCGACCTGCGCGGCCGCACGCTCGACGTGCGCTTCCTGCGCCGGGCCCTTCCGCGAGCCGAGTTCGACGTCACGGCCGCCCTCGAGCAGGTGCGGCCGATCTGCGAGGACGTCGAGCATCGCGGTGCCGCCGCGCTGCGTGATCTCGGGGAGCGCTTCGACGGCGTCCGGCCCACCCACCTGCGCGTCCCGCGTGCGCTGCTGCAGTCCGCCCTCGACCAGCTCGACCCCGACCTGCGCGCGGCGCTCGAGGAGTCGATCCGTCGGGCCCGCATCGTGCACGCCGACCAGCGCCGCACCGACACGAGCACGCAGGTCGTGCCCGGCGGCACCGTCACCGAGCGGTGGGTGCCGGTCGACCGCGTGGGCCTCTACGTGCCGGGCGGCCTCGCGGTCTACCCGAGCAGCGTCATCATGAACGTCGTCCCGGCCCAGCTCGCCGAGGTCGGCTCCCTGGCCGTCGCCTCACCGCCGCAGCGCGAGAACGTCGGCGAGTTCGCCGGCTACCCCAACCCGACGATCCTCGCGGCGTGCGCGCTGCTCGGCGTCGACGAGGTGTATGCCGTCGGGGGCGCCCAGGCGGTTGCGATGTTCGCGCACGGCTTCGTCGACGACGACCCGCAGTGGGGCGAGGTCGACGGCGAGAAGGTCGTGTGCGACCCCGTGTCGCTCGTCACCGGTCCCGGCAACATCTGGGTCGTGGCCGCCAAGCGGCTGCTCAAGGGTCTCATCGGCATCGACGCCGAGGCCGGTCCCACCGAGATCGCCATCCTCGCCGACGACTCCGCCGACCCCGACCACGTGGCCGCCGACCTCGTCAGCCAGGCCGAGCACGACCCGCTCGCCGCCTCCGTGCTCGTGACCGACAGCGAGGAGCTCGCCGACGCGACCCGTCGCTCGCTCGCGCGGCGGGTCCCGGCCACGAAGCACTCCGAGCGCGTCACCGAGGCCCTCGAGGGCACGCAGTCGCGCATCGTCCTCGTCGACGACGTCGACGCGGGCCTCGACGTCGTCAACGCGTATGCCGCGGAGCACCTCGAGATCCAGACTCGCGACGCCGCCGACGTGGCCGCACGGGTGCGCAACGCCGGCGCCGTCTTCGTCGGTCCGCACAGCCCGGTCAGCCTCGGCGACTACGCCGCCGGCTCGAACCACGTGCTGCCCACCGCCGGGTGCGCCTGCCACAGCAGCGGCCTGTCGGTCCAGTCGTTCCTGCGTGGCATCCACGTCGTCGACTACGACGAGCCGGCCCTGCGCGGCGTCGCGCGTCACGTGGTGACGCTGGCGCAGGCCGAGGACCTCCCGGCCCACGGCGAGGCCGTGACGGCGCGCTTCGGCGACGAGGTGCCCTCGTGACCGATGCCCAGTCCGAGTCCGAGTCGGGCTCCCAGCCGGGTTCCCGCGCGGCGAACGAATCCCCGTCCGGGGCCGGGCGCCCCAGGGCGGCGGAGGAGGTGCAGCGGCTGCTGCGCCCCGACCTGCGTGGTCGCACGCCCTACGGCGCCCCGCAGCTGGACGTGCCCGTGCGCCTCAACACCAACGAGAACTCCTACCCGGTGCCGCAGGTCGTCGTCGACGCCGTCCTCGCGGTGCTCGCCGAGGACGTGGCGTTGCTCAACCGCTACCCCGACCGCGAGTTCACCGACCTGCGCAAGGCGCTGACGGCATACCTCGAGAAGCAGTCGGGGGTGTCGGTCACCCCTGAGCAGGTCTGGGCGGGCAACGGCTCCAACGAGGTGCTCTCGCACATCGTGCAGGCCTTCGGCGGCCACGGCAGGGTGGCGCTCGGCTTCACCCCGAGCTACTCGATGCACCCCATCATCAGCGAGACCAACGGCATGACGTGGGTCGACGGGCTGCGTTCCGCCGCAACCGAACCCGATGCGTTCGACCTCACGCCCGAGTCGGCGGCGGCGCAGGCGCGACAGCACGACCCGTCGATCGTCTTCCTCTGCTCGCCCAACAACCCCACGGGCACGGCGCTGCCGTTCGAGGTCATCGGCGCAGTCCTCGACGCGGCGCCGAACGCGCTCGTCGTCGTCGACGAGGCCTACGCCGAGTTCGCCCGTCCCGGCACGCGGTCCGCGCTCACGCTGCTGGCCGACCACCCGCGGCTCGTCGTGACGCGCACCATGAGCAAGGCGTTCGCCTTCGCCGGTGGTCGCCTGGGCTACCTCGTCGCGGCCCCCGAGCTGGTCGACGCGCTGCGCCTCGTGCGGCTGCCCTACCACCTGAGCAGCCCCACCCAGACGATCGCCCGCATCGCCCTCGAGCACGCCGACGTCATGCTCGGCGCGGTCGAGGTCATCAAGCACCAGCGCGACCGCATCGTCGACCGCCTCACCGAGCTCGGGGCCCGTCCCGTCGCCAGCGACAGCAACTTCGTCCTCTTCGGTGGGCTGCGCGACGAGAAGGCCACGTGGCAGGCCCTGCTCGACGAGGGCGTGCTCGTGCGTGACATGGGCATCGCCCACCACCTGCGCGTCACGGCGGGCGACCCCGACGAGACGAGCGCGTTCCTCGAGGCCATGACCCGTCTCGCCCCGACCCACGTGTCCTCCGACAACGCCGACCGGCAGGAGCCCACCGCATGAGCCGCACCGCGACGATCACCCGCGCGACGTCCGAGTCGTCCGTCGAGCTGACGCTCGACCTCGACGGCACCGGCACGTCCGACATCTCCACGGGCGTCCCGTTCTACGACCACATGCTGCACTCGCTGAGCAAGCACTCGCTCATCGACCTCACCGTCAAGGCGACGGGTGACGTCGACGTCGACGTGCACCACACGGTCGAGGACACCGCGATCGTCCTCGGACAGGCCCTGCGTGAGGCGCTCGGCGACAAGTCCGGCATCGCGCGCTTCGGCGACGCCACGGTCCCGCTCGACGAGGCGCTGTGCCACGCGGTCGTCGACGTGGCCGGTCGACCGTACGTCGTGCACGAGGGCGAGCCCGAGGGGCAGCAGTACGCCCTCATCGGCGGCCACTTCACCGGCTCCATGACCCGCCACGTCCTCGAGTCGTTCGCCTACAACGCCGGGCTGTGCCTGCACGTGCGGGTCCTGGCCGGCCGCGACCCCCACCACATCGTCGAGGCGCAGTTCAAGGCGGTCGCGCGGGCTCTGCGCGCCGCCGTGGCACTCGACCCCCGGGTGGTCGGTGTCCCCAGCGCCAAGGGAGCGCTCTGACGATGGCGGCACGTCGATGACCGCCGACGTCGTCGTCCTCGACTACGGCAGCGGCAACGTCCGGTCGGCCGTGCGCGCCCTCGAACGCGTCGGCGCGACGGTCACCCTCACGGACGACCCGCACCGCGCCCTCGAGTGCGACGGCCTCTTCGTGCCCGGGGTCGGCAACTTCCACGCCTGCATGGCCGGGCTCGCCGCAGCGCACGGGCCGCGCATCATCGGCCGTCGCATCAGTGGCGGACGGGCGGTGCTCGGCGTGTGCGTCGGCATGCAGGTGCTCTTCGACGGCTCGACCGAGCCGTCCGAGCACCCCCTCGACGGGCTCGCGGAGTGGCCCGGCACCGTCGAGCGGCTGCCGGCCGACATCGTGCCCCACATGGGGTGGTCGGAGGTCGAGGTCCCGGACGGGTCGAGCCTCTTCGCCGGTGTCGAGCACGAGCGCTTCTACTTCGTCCACTCGTATGCCGTGCAGGCCTGGACGCTCGAGGCCACCGGAGCGTTCGTCCGCGTCGCCCCCCGTGTCACGTGGGCGCGTCACGGTGCGAAGTTCGTCGCCGCCGTCGAGAATGGCCCTCTGAGCGCGACGCAGTTCCACCCCGAGAAGTCCGGCGACGCCGGGCTGCACCTGCTCGAGAACTGGGTCCGCAGCCTGTGACCGTGCCGTGCCCCACCGCCCCGACGGGCGGACCGGGGCCGGCACCGACGAGGAGGGGACCGTGGCGACGAGGAAGTCGGCGAGCAGCCGGAGCACGAAGGGCACGACGACCCGGGCCCGCAGCAGCGCGAGCCGCACGACCACGGCCGGCACCCGGCGGCGCACGTCGTCCGGTTCGCTCTACCCGCGTCGACGGGCCAGCCGGCCCGGGCTGCCGACCACCGTCGGCACGGCCCTCGGCACGCTCGTCGTGACGACCCTGCTCGACCTGTCCTGGCCCGTGCGCATCGCGCTCATCGTCGTCGTCCTCGTCGTCGGTCTGGCCTACGTCCTGTGGAGGCACCGGGCCGAGATCGCGGCAGCCGCCGCGCAGGGTGCGCCGGGCCCGACATCGACACCGGCGCCCGACGCGCCGGGGGACGCGACGCCGCCACCCGCCCGGGGCTGAGGGGCGGACCCGCGTCGGGTCAGCCGACGCCCCAGAGGCGCGCCACGTGGGCCGCGCCCGTGCCGCAGCAGCCGCCGACCACCGCCAGGTCCGGCAGCAGGGGCGCGACCGTCGCGTGACCCGCCGCGATCCGGTCGAGGTCGCCGGCGTCGAGGTCCTCGGCCTCGTCCAGCTCGCCATGACTGCGCGTCGACGCGTTGTAGCGCACGCCGAGCAGCCTGGTGCGCCAGTCGGCCCCGTCCCCGTCCTCGTCCCCGTCGGCGGACGCCGGGAGCGCGGCCATCACGTGCTCGGGGTGGGCACAGTTGACGAGGAAGTAGTCCGGCGCCCCGTGCCGATCGACCTCGCCGACGGCGTCGGCCAGCGTCGTCCCGTCCGGGAGGCGGCCGTCGACCTCCACGGTGAACGAGATCGCCGCCGGGAGCCCGTGGGCCCGGCACGCGCGCACGATCCCGACGGCCTCGCCCGTGGTGGTCAGCGTGTAGGCCCCGACGAGGTCGGCACCCGCAGCGGCGAAGGCGGCCACCTGGGGAGCGTGGTAGTCCGCGGCCTCGTCGGCACTCGGCGCGCCGGCGCTGTCGTAGCCGTCGCCCCGAGGACCGACCGTGCCGCTCACGACCACATCGGTCAGACCGAGCTCGGCGGCATACCTGCCCCGGAGCGCGCACAGCAGGTCGACGGCCAGGGCGTCGGCGCGGACCAGGTCGGCAGGGAGTGGCCGAGGCGGGCGCCCCAGTCGGGGTTGGCCCGCCAGGTCGGCGCCTCGAGGAGCAGGCCGGCGCCGGCCCGCGCGGCGATGGCCGCGAAGGCGTCGTAGTAGTCGGTGAGCAGTCGACGCCCCGCGTCGTCGCCCAGCAGGGGATAGGCGGCGAACTCGGGCAGGTCGACTCGGTGCCGGAAGATCAGCTCGGTCTCGAGGCCGCCGTCCGTCACCATCTGGCGGCCGGACAGCTGCGGCAGTGCGTCCATCGTCGGTCTCCGGGGTCGGCGGTCGTCTGACACCTCCCGGTGTAGCAGCGCCGCCGGCCCGATACGGCTGAAGGCGCGAATCCCGGCGGCCTCCCCGAGCTGCGGCCGGTTACGTCCGGAGCGGGTCTGGGTGCGTGCCGCCCAGGACGTGGCCCGATGGACCGGCTGACCCCGTGCCCACGGCATACTCGGATGTCCACACCGACCACCGAGGAGCCCGGACTCGATGACCACGCCCACCGACCAGCCCCGCCTCGAGCTGCTGCCCGCCGTCGACATCGCTGGTGGCCGCGCCGTCCAGCTCGTGCAGGGCGTCGCCGGCAGCGGCGGCGAGTTCGGCGACCCGTGGGAGGCCGCGCTGCGCTGGCAGGAGCAGGGCGCCGAGTGGATCCATCTGGTCGACCTCGACGCCGCGTTCGGTCGTGGGAGCAACCGCGAGCTGATCGCCTCGATCGTCGGGCGCCTCGACCTGCAGGTCGAGCTCTCCGGCGGCATCCGAGACTCCGAGTCCCTCGAGGCCGCTCTGGCGACGGGCTGTCGCCGGGTCAACATCGGCACGGCCGCCCTCGAGGACCCGGAGTGGACGGCCTCGATCATCGCCGCCCACGGGGACCGCGTCGCCATCGGCCTGGACGTGCGCGGCACGACCCTCGCCGCCCGGGGCTGGACCCGCGAGGGCGGTGACCTGTGGGAGACGCTGGCGCGCCTCGACGCCGAGGGCTGCGCCCGCTACGTCGTCACCGACGTCAACAAGGACGGCATGCTCCAGGGCGCCAACGTCGAGCTGCTGCGCGAGGTCTGTGCGCGCACCGACCGGCCCGTCGTGGCGAGCGGCGGCGTCTCGACGCTGCAGGACATCGCCACGATCCGCGAGCTCGTCGGTGAGGGTGTCGAGGGCGCCATCGTCGGGTCCGCGCTCTATCGCGGCGCCTTCACCCTTCCCGAGGCGCTCGACGTCGCCGGGCGACCCGGCGCATGACCGCCCCGACGCCGACTGGGGGCCACCAGGACGAGCACGGCCGGCCGGCGGACTCCGCCGGCCAGGCATGGGAGGGCAAGTCGATCCCGTCCCACGGCTTCTCGGGCGACGAGGGGGGGGCCGACGCAAACCTGTTAATGGCCCTCGCCGCGGCCCAGGAGGCGCCGGGGGACGACACGGAGGTGTCCCTGCTGCAGCTCGTCGCCGGCGCCCGGTGGCTCGTGCCCGTGGTCGCCGTGGCCGCGGAGGTCGACGAGTCCGGCCCCCACGCCGTCGACACCCGGAGCGACATGGCCGCCGTGACGCTGACCGCGCCCGACGGCTCACGCGCCCTGCCGATGTTCACCTCCCTCGAGAGCCTGGCCGCGTGGGACTCGAGCGCCCGCCCGGTGCCCGTGCGGGCGGCCGCGGCCGCGCAGGCCGCGATCAGCGAGGAGTGCCAGGTGCTCGTCGTCGACGTCGCCTCACCGCACGCCACCGTGCTGCGGCCGAGCATGCTGTGGGCCCTCGCGCAGGAGCGGGCCTGGGAGCCGAGCCACCGCGACGCCCATGTGCAGGCGGCGGTCCGTGCTGCCGTGGAGGCCGAGCCGCAGGTCTCGACGCACCGCGTGGAGGCCGGTGAGCCCGCCGGAGCCGGCGTCCTGCGGGTCGTGCTCGCGCTCGAGCCCGGTCTCGACGCCGACCAGGTCGGAGCCGTCGCCACCCGGATCGGCGAGCGCATCGCGACCGACGGCGAGACCCGTGCGAGGATCGATGCTCTGACCTTCGCGCTCGAAGCGGCGCGCTGAGCACACCACCAGCGGAGGTGCCGGACGTGGACACCACACCCCAGGCGACCCGGGAGCCCGATCTCGGGGACGACCCGACGACGGCCGGCGCCATCGGCGCTGCACCGGGAGCGGTCCCGACCGGGGACGGACACCGCAGCGGCTCGAGTGGCTCGAGCGGCGCGAGCGGATCCGGCGGTTCACGTGGTTCCGGCGGCTCGCGTGGCGCGAGCGGTGCCGGCGGTGCCGGTGGCGGTGGTCCGCTCGGGTTCATGGTCGACCCCGCCCTGGATGCGCAGCGTCGTCGCGACCTGCGCCGGATGCGGCTCGTGGCCACAGGCCTGCTCGTGCTGGCGGCCGTCGTCTACGTCCTCACCCGCGGGCACGACGACGGTGTGCTCGGCTTCGTCAACGCCGGCGCCGAGGCCTCCATGGTCGGCGCGTGCGCCGACTGGTTCGCCGTGACGGCGATCTTCCGGCACCCGTTGGGCCTGCCGATCCCACACACGGCCCTCATCCCGCGCAAGAAGGAGATGATCGGCCGAAGCCTCGAGGAGTTCGTCAGCGAGAACTTCATGCGCGAGGACATCATCCGCGAGCGGGTCCTCGACGCCGAGCCCACGCGCCGAGCCGCCGAGTGGGCGCTGACGCCGGGGCATGCCAAGCGTCTCGTGGACGAGGTCGCCACGGTCACCGTGCACGCGCTGCACCGCATCCCCGACGATGACGTGCGGGCGGTCATCGAGCAGGCTGTCCTGCCGCGCCTCGCCCAGGAGCCGGTCAGCTCCCTCGCCGGGGGGCTGCTCGACCAGGTGGTGCGCGACGACGCCCACGTCGGCCTCGTCGACCTGGCACTCGACGAGATGCGAGTGTGGCTCGTCGACAACGAGGACCTCTTCGAGTCGCTCATCACCCAGCGCGCACCGGCCTGGGTCCCCACCGCGGTCAACGACCTCGTGGCCCGCAAGATCCACGTCGAGGCCCTCAAGTGGCTCGCCGACATCCGCAACGACCCCAAGCACGACGTGCGGCTCGCGCTCGACAAGCTGCTCATCGACCTCGCCGACGACCTCCAGCACGACCCGGTCACGCAGGCCAAGGCCGAGCGGCTCAAGGAACGCGTGCTCTCGCACCCGCAGGTGGCCGACACCGCCATGTCGTTGTGGGGCTCGCTGCGTGCCGTCGTCGTCGCGGCCCTCGAGGACGAGGAGGGCCCCGTCCGGGTCCGCGCGGTCAAGGAGGTGACGGCGCTCGCCGAGCGCCTCCTCGCCGACGCCGCGCTGCGCGACCGCATCGACGCCCGCATCTGCGACGCGACGATCTACGCGATCGACCGCTACGGCACCGAGCTGACGCGGATCATCAGCGACACCGTCGACCGCTGGGACGGCAAGGAGACGGCCGAGCGGGTCGAGCTCCAGGTCGGCCGCGACCTGCAGTTCATCCGCATCAACGGCACGCTCGTCGGCGGCCTCATCGGCATGCTCATCCACGCCGTCTCGATCCTGCTGCCGTCCTGAGACCGGTCCCCGACCCGCGTCCCCGACCTGCGGGTGGGAGGACGGACACCGGCTGACATACTGCTCGTCTCGGACCATGGGGGAGTCTTGTGAGAGCTGTTCTGTATGCCGTGTGGGTGCTCTTCGTGCTCGCAGCCGCCTTCTCGCTGGTGCGGGTCGTCCGGCAGCGCCGGCGTCACGAGCAGCGCACGGCAGGCTGGCCGCGGACGACAGCGGTCGTGACCGGCTCACGGGCGGGGTGGACGAGTGGCGTCGGCAGCACGACGCGCAACCGTCGCTTCTGGCCCACCTACCGGTTCACCGACCCGAGCGGCACGACGTGCACCGGTGAGTCGCAGGTCTCGGACGTGAACGCACCGGAGCCCGGGGACGTCCTCGAGGTGGCCTACGACCCGCGGAACCCGGCGGAGTCCTTCGTCGTCTCCTCGCAGGAGCGCACGGCGATCGGCTGCCTCATCCCGTTCTTCGTCGTCTTCTCGGCCGCGCTCCTCTGGTTCGTCGCCCACTTCCCGCTGCCGTGATCGGCCCGCAGGGAGGTCGGCCGACGGTCGGCCTGCCGGACCCCGTCCTTCTCGCACCCATCCTTCGGAGCCGCCGCATGAAGCCTGTCGCCGTCCCGGCCATCCGGACGCGCAGGGTGCCGAGCGCGCCCAGCGTCCTCACCCGTGCGGCCATGGCGGTGCTCGCGTGCGCCCTGGTCCTCACCGGCTGCACGTCTCAGTCCGGACGGCCCGAGCCGGCACCCCGCTCGTCGGCTCCGGGGGCGTACTCCTTGCTCGACGAGGCCGGAGTGGCGCAGATCAGGGCGAGCCGCACGATCCGGCTCGACATGCGCTCGGGGAGGTTGGAGAAGACCTCCGTCGGCCTCGACCCCGCCGTGGGCCTCGGGCCCGACATCGACACGCGGCGCTCCGGCACGCTTCGCCTGACGATCTCAACGCCGTCGGGTGAGATCGGCGACGACACCGGCTACGTCCGCTTCGACACCACCTCCGGTCGGACCGACTTCCGGGAGGTCACCTACTTCCTGACGGCGACCTCACTGGACGAGCTCGCCCGGGTGATCCGCGACGGCGTCGACCGCTATGGCATCGATCGTGCGTCGGCCGAGCGCTGGATCGAGTCCACCGAGCTCCGCCCGAAGTCCCGCAGCAGCTTCTCCATCACGTCGGGCACGTCCACCGGCGTGTCGGTGAACTACGACGTGCGCTACGACGGGACGAAGGCCACCCAGGTCGTCATCGTCCACGTGAACCCGATCGACTAGCCGCCCAGGACACCCACGGGGCCGTGTGCCGTCATCGACGTGTGCGCCCGTCAGCTCAGCACCACGAGGGACGGCTCGGTCTCGCCGGAGACGAGGGCGACGCCGGACCGAGTCGTGACGACCGAGTCGTGACGGGCCGCGACAGGTGACGCCGCCGCGTGCACCGCGGCGCGCGTGATGCTCCCGACCCTGATCGACCTCAGGCGAGGGCGCCGAGGTTGTCGGTGATCTCGCGCAGGGTGCGGTGCAGGTCGAGCATCGCCTCCCGGGACAGCCCGCTGCGCTCGGCGATGCGCTTCGGCACGTCGCCGAGCCCGTCGAGGCGCTCGCGCCCGACACCGGTGAGCGACACCTGCACCCGCCGCTCGTCCTCGGGGTCGCGGGTCCGTCCGACGAGACCGGCGGACTCCATGCGCTTGAGCAGGGGGGAGAGCGTCCCGGAGTCGAGGTGCATCAGCTCGCCGAGCTGCCCGACGGTCAGCGGGCCGTGCTCCCCGACGGTCATCAGGGCGATGTACTGCGGGTACGAGAGCGCGTGCTCCGAGAGCAGGTCGCGGTAGACGGCGTCGAAGGCCCTCACGGTCGTGTGCATGGCGTAGCAGATCTGCCGTTCGAGGCTGAGGGCGTTCGGGGTCGGGGACTGCGGCGACGCGGGTGCTGTGGCGGACGGATTGGACGGGCTCATGACTCAAGCGTACTATCAAATTGCGCACAACTTAATTGCCAGCAATGAAGGAGCCTGATGAGCACCGCAACCCAGACCGCCCAGTACGTCGCCTCGGCCACCGCCTCCGGCCGCGAGGGACGCGCCGTCACCTCCGACGGCCGCCTCGACGTCACGCTCGCCGCCCCGCGTGAGCTCGGTGGCAGCGGCGAGGGCACCAACCCGGAGCAGCTCTTCGCCGCCGGGTATGCCGCGTGCTTCGCCAGCGCTCTCGGGCTCGTCGCCCGGGGGCGCCGGGTCGAGGACTTCGACGTCGCGGTGACCGCCGACGTCAGCCTCTCCGGGTCCTCGAGCACCGGCTTCGGCCTCGGGGTCGTGCTCCACGTCGAGCTGCCCGAGGGCATCGACCCGCAGCTCGGCCGCGAGCTCGTCGACACCGCACACCAGGTGTGCCCCTACTCCAACGCGACGCGCGGCAACATCCCGGTCGAGATCGTCGTCGACTGACTGGCGCACCGCCCGCGCCCACCCCAACTGAAATCCCCTGACACCCAAGGAGACCCGATGACCAACCCCCGTGAGGTCCAGCTCAAGAGCCGTCCCGTCGGCTGGCCCACCCATGACGACTTCGCCCTCGTCGAGAGCGCGCACGTCGACCTCGCCGACGGCCAGGTCCGTGTCCGCAACGAGGTCATGTCGGTCGACCCCTACATGCGCGGCCGCATGAGCGACGCCAAGTCCTACGCCGAGCCGTACGCGCTCGGTGAGGCCATGCACGGTGGCGCCGTCGGTGTCGTCACCGAGTCCCGTGCCGAGGGCGTAGCCGTCGGCGACCACGTGCTCCACGGTCTCGGCTGGCGCGAGGAGGCCGTCGTGGACGGTTCCGCCGTGCGTGTCGTCGACACGGCAGTGGCCCCGGCCTCGGCCTACCTCGGCGTGCTGGGCATGACCGGCCTGACGGCATACGCAGGCCTGACCCGCGTCGCCGGGCTCAAGGAGGGCGACGTCGTCTTCGTCTCGGGCGCCGCGGGCGCCGTCGGCAGCGTCGTCGGCCAGGTGGCCAAGGCGCTCGGAGCCAGCCGCGTCATCGGCAGCGCCGGCTCCGACGAGAAGGTCCGTCACCTCATCGACGACCTCGGCTTCGACGCCGCCTTCAACTACAAGGACGGTCGCGTGTCCGACCTGCTCCGCGAGGCGGCGCCCGAGGGCATCGACGTCTACTTCGACAACGTCGGCGGCGACCACCTCGAGGCCGCGGTGGGGTCGCTCCGCCTCGGCGGGCGCATCGCGATCTGCGGCGCGATCTCGGTCTACAACAACACCGAGGCCGCCCCCGGCCCGCGCAACCTCGCGCGTCTGATCCAGACGCGCGGCACGATCACCGGCTTCCTCGTAGGGGACCACTGGGACCTCGCCGGCGAGTACGCCCAGCGCGCCGCGGGCTGGATCGCCGACGGGACCCTGACCTCCCGTGAGACCTTCAACGACGGGATCGACCACGCGGTCGACGCCTTCCTCGGCGTCCTGCGCGGCGAGAACGTCGGCAAGATGCTCGTGCGCCTCTGACGCGACGAGGACCGCACGGAGGGGGCGGGTGCCACGGGCACCCGCCCCCTCCGGCATGCCGGTCCGTCAGCTGCCGAGCAGCTCCTTGGCCTTGTCGGCGGGCAGCAGGTCGTGACGCAGGGGTTCGCGCACGAACGAGCCGGTGCCGTGCGACACCGACCGGAGGTCGATCGGGTAGCGGGACAGCTCCGCCGAGGGCACCTCGGCGTGCACGACCGTCCAGCCGCCCTCCGGCCCCATCCCGTCGGCCGGCTCCGTGCCGAGCACCTGCCCGCGCCGCCCGCGCAGGTCGGACATCACGGCGCCGAGGTACTCGTCGGCGATGGTGATGTCGACCCGGTCGATCGGCTCGAGCAGCGCCATGGTCGAGGCGTTGGCCGCCTCCTTGAGCGCGAGGGCCGCCGCGGTCTGGAAGGCGACGTCGGAGGAGTCCACCGAGTGCGCCTTGCCGTCCGTCAGGGTGACCCGGACGTCGACGACAGGGTGACCGGTGAGCAGGCCCTTCTCCAGCTGGAGGCGGGCCCCCTTCTCGACCGACGGGATGAACTGGCGCGGCACAGCACCGCCGACGACCTTGTCGACGAACTCGAAGCCCGAGCCGCGGGGGAGCGGCTCGATGTCGATCGAGCACACGGCGTACTGCCCGTGGCCGCCGGACTGCTTGACGTGCCGACCCTGCACCGAGCACCGGCGCACGAAGGTCTCGCGCAGCGACGTGCGGTAGGGCTCGGCCGTCACCGTGACGCCGTAGCGGTCGGCCAGCTGACCGATGAGGTCGTCGACGTGGGCCTGGCCCATCGTCCACAGGACGACCTGGTCCGTCTCGGTCGAGTGCTCCATCCGCATCGTCACGTCCTCCGCGACGAGGCGCTGCAGGGCGCCCCCGAGCTTGTCGTCGTCGGACTTCGTCGCCGCCCGGATGGCGACGGGCAGCTGGGGCTCGGGCAGCAGCCATGGCGCGACCACCGCCGGCCGGTCCGGCGAGGAGAGCGTGTCCGACGTCTCGGCCCGGGTCAGTTTGGTCACGAGCGCGAGGTCACCGGCGATGGCCGTGCCGCGCGGCCGGTGCGTGTCGACGAACGGTGAGGCGAGCGGCCCGACCCGCTCGTCGTCGTCGTGGGCGGGGTGGCCGGCGACCTCGTGCCCGACGAAGTCGCCGAGGTGCCCCGACACGTGCACGGGCTCGTCGACGCGCAAGGTGCCGGAGAAGACGCGCACGAGCGACAGGCGGCCGACGTAGGGGTCGGTCGTCGTGCGCACCACCTCGGCGACGAGAGGCTGGGACGGGTCGCACGCGACGCCGTTGATCGCACCGCCCGCGGGGGTGGTGACGCTGGGGAGCGGGTGGACGGTCGGGTCGGGGAATGCCCGCTCGACCATCCCGAGCAGCTCCTCCACCCCGGCACCGGAGAGCGGCGAGACGGGGACGATGGGGAAGAAGGTGCCCTGGGCGATGGCGGCGCGCAGGTCGGCGAGCAGGGCCTCGGTGTCGATCTGCTCACCCTCGAGGTAGCGGTCGAGCAGCGTCGCGTCCTCGGACTCCTCGATGACGGACTCGATGAGGGCCGCCCGGGCGTCCTCGTGCTCCTCGGACGTCTCGCCGGTGAGCAGTCCGACGACCCCCGTGACCGACCCGTCGTGGACGACGGGCCAGTGCGTGGCGCGCGCGTCCCCGAAGGTGCGGCGGCACGTCTCGACGGTCGCCGCGAAGTCGGCGCGGGGCTGGTCCAGGTGCGTCACGACGACGGCCCTCGGCATGCCGACGGCAGCGCACTCGCGCCACAGCAGCGACACCGGGCGGTCGATGTCGTCGGCGCCGGACACGACGAAGACCGCGGCGTCGGCGGCGCGCAGGCCGGCTCGCAGGTCACCGACGAAGTCGGGGTAGCCGGGGGTGTCGAGCAGGTTGAGGGTGACCGAGCCGGAGGAGAAGGAGGCCGCCGTCAGGGTCGTCGTGCGCACGTGGTCGCCGGCGCCGGTGCGCTGACCGGGGACCCGCGCTGCGACGAGCGCCTCGAAGAGTGCGGTCTTGCCGGCCCCGCCGGGTCCGACCAGCACGACGTTGCGGATGTCCTGCGGCGAGGCGGGGTTGGGGGCCGCAGGAAGGTCTGATCTGCCGGGCGTCTTTGCCATGCCCCCACCCTTCTCCTGTCCCACGGTCGTCACAAGACCTCTGGCGTATGCCGCGTGCCACCTGGCGGGCACGGGCGCGGTGAGGACGTGGGCGGGTGGCGACCACGGGGTGGGTGGCGACCACGGGGTGTGTGGCCGCACCGGTGCCGGGAACCCGGGTGCGTGCCGTCGGTGGGAGGTGGCAGGCTTCGTGCCATGGATCTGGGGGCCTACCGGCCGGTGCTGGCCAACCGCGACACGCGGTCGGCCCTGCTGCTCGGCTTCCTCATCCGCGTCCCGATGTGGGCGGGCGCCGTCATCCTCACCCTCCACGTCGTGTCCTCCCTCGGCCGCAGCTACGGCGAGGCCGGGCTCGTCACCGCGGCGTCGACGGTCGCCGTCGCCGTGTCGGGGCCGTGGCGCGGGCGGCTGCTCGACCGGATCGGTCTGCGCCGCACCGTCGGGCCGTCGCTCGTCGTGCAGGTGGTCTGCTGGTCGATCGCGCCGTGGGTCGGCTACGCGCCGCTCATCGGGTTCGCGGCTCTTGCCGGGCTCTTCGTCGTGCCGACCTTCTCGATCCTGCGTCAGGTCATCATCCGCTCGGTGCCGGTCGGGCAGCGGCGCACGGCCCTCTCGCTCGACTCGTCGGCGACCGAGCTGTCGTTCATGGCGGGCCCCGCCATCGGCGTCTGGCTGGCCACCTCGTGGGACACCGGCTGGGCACTGCTCGTGTGCGAGCTCACCTCGGTCGCAGCGGGGTTCGTCCTGTGGCTCGTCAACCCACGGCTCACCTCGGACGACGACGGCGCCGCGCCCACCGCCGACCGGTCGGACGACACGACCAGCGTGCCGACGGGGGAGCGCGTCGCGCTCGACGAGGTGGGCGAGGCCGGGCGCGCGGAGGCCATCGCCTCGGGCGCCGCGCTGGCCGACGACACCCCGCCCGGGCGCGCGGTGCGAGGGTTCATCACCCTGCCCGTGGCCGCCGTCTACCTCGCCGCTGCCTGCTCGACGCTCGTGCTCAGCGGGACCGACGTCTCGATCGTCGCTGCGCTGCGCTTCTTCGGGGCCACCGGCTCGATCGGCTGGGTCCTCGCGCTCTGGGGTGCGGGTTCCCTCGTCGGGGGGCTGGTCTACGGCGCGTGGCACCGCTCCTTCTCGGTCTTCTGGCTGCTCCTCGGCCTCGCCGCCACCACGGCTCCCGTGGCCCTCGCGGTCGGCGTGCCCAGCTTCGCCGTGCTCATCACCGTCTCCGGCCTCCTCTGCGCCCCGACGATCACCGCCACCGTCGAGCAGCTGAGCCGCCAGGTCCCCGAGCGCTTCCGCGGAGAGATGATGGGCTGGCACGGCTCGGCGATGACTGCCGGCTCGGCCGTGGGGGCGCCCGTCGCGGGCTTCGCGATCGACCGGGGCGGCTGGCCGTACGGCTTCCTGGTGGTGTCCGCCCTCGGTGTCCTCATCGCGGTGGCGGGCCTGCTGGGCTCCAGGGCCGGCCGTCGGGCGCGCGCTTCAGCTGGTCCTGATGCCCAACCGGCGCAGCCGACAGCCCCGGCCCCTCCGGCCTCTCCTGCTGTCACCGATGGCGCCGATTCGGAGCACGGGCTCCCGGCTGCTAACATCGATCACTGACCAGCCGTCACCATGCTCCCGCTCCGGCGGAGGCCGGTGACGACGTGCAAGAGAAGCTCGCTTCCACCCGCGTCGACCTCACGGTTGCCGGGTCAAGGTCTGCTCGACCGGTTGCCGCCCGCGGCACGCCTGCCGAGCCGTGTGACGAGACGGCGACCGTCCGGCATGCGCGACCCTTGGGCTTCCCGTGCACACACGGGGAGCCCTTTTCTCGTTGTGGTCGCAGCAGGACAGGAACCTCCCGTCTGGTCACACCATTTCTCGAAACTTAGGAGCACCACATCAGCGAGCCTCGCATCAACGAGCGCATCCGGGTCCCGGAAGTGCGCTTGGTTGGCCCCAACGGCGAGCAGGTCGGCATCGTCCGCGTCGAGGACGCGCTGCGTCTGGCCGAGGAGGCGAACCTCGACCTCGTCGAGGTGGCCCCCATGGCCAAGCCGCCGGTCGCCAAGCTCATGGACTTCGGCAAGTTCAAGTACGAAGCCGCCATGAAGGCACGGGAAGCGCGCAAGAACCAGGTCAACACCGTCATCAAGGAGATCAAGCTCCGCCCGAAGATCGACCCGCACGACTACGGCACCAAGAAGGGCCACGTCGAGCGGTTCCTCAAGGCGGGCGACAAGGTCAAGGTGACGATCATGTTCCGAGGCCGCGAGCAGTCGCGGCCCGAGCTCGGGCGCCGTCTGCTCGAGCGCCTCGCCGAGGACATCGCCGAGCTCGGCTTCGTCGAGTCGGCCCCGAAGCAGGACGGCCGCAACATGATCATGGTGATCGGCCCGACCAAGAAGAAGGCCGAGGCCAAGGCCGAGCAGCGTCGCTCCCGCGAGCAGCACGACCAGCGCCCCGCCGAGCCTGGGACCACGGAGACGACGGACGCCACGACGACGGACGCCACGCCGGCCCCGGCCGACGAGCAGCCGGCGGCCCAGGCCCCACAGACCGACCAGGCCACCGCCGCCGCCGAGTGATCGGCCGGCGGTGACCAGCCGGAGGCGCGAGCCCAGTCTCGAGCAACCGGCCCGACACACCACGTGCGTCCACTGACGCACGCAACACGAAGGAGATCGGCCCCCATGCCGAAGATGAAGACGCACAGCGGTGCGAAGAAGCGTTTCCGCCTGACCGGCACCGGCAAGGTCATGCGCGAGCAGGCCGGCGGTCGCCACCTGCTCGAGCACAAGTCGAGCAAGAAGATGCGTTCCATCGCGAACGACGTCGAGCTCGCCAAGCCGGACGCCAAGAAGGCCAAGAAGCTCCTCGGCAAGTGAGCCGGGACCCCCACCCATCAGCACTTCGCTGAGCAGCCGGGTCCCCGGTAGGCCAGCAGCAGCAAGCACTGCGTCAAGCAGAGAAGGAGTATTCACGTGGCACGCGTGAAGCGGGCGGTCAACGCCCAGAAGAAGCGTCGGGTCGTTCTCGAGCGCGCCAGCGGTTACCGCGGCCAGCGCTCGCGTCTGTACCGCAAGGCCAAGGAGCAGGTCACCCACTCGCTGGGTTACGCCTACCGTGACCGTCGCGCCAAGAAGGGCGACTTCCGTCGCCTCTGGATCCAGCGCATCAACGCTGCGGCCCGCGCCAACGGCATGACCTACAACCGGTTCATGCAGGGCCTCAAGGCCGCCGGTGTCGAGGTCGACCGCAAGATCCTCGCGGACCTCGCCGTCAACGACGCGCCGGCATTCGCCACGCTCGTGGAGCTCTCCCGCGCCAACGTGCCCGCCCAGGCGGACGCGAAGGCCGGCGACGCCGCCTGAGCGTCGTCCGACTGCGCACCACACCTCTCGAGCGCCGGGACGCCCCGTGCTGACCAACCCCCGATCCGATCGGGTCAAGGCAGTGCGGGCGCTGTCCCGGCGCTCGGTGCGTGCGCGCACGGGTGACTTCCTCGCCGAGGGGCCCCAGGCCGTCCGCGAGGCGGTCGCTTTCCGCCCCGACCTGGTGCGCGACGTCTACGTGACCCCGGAGGCCGCGCAGCGTCACGCCGACATCGTCGAGGACGCCCGCAGCGCCGACCTGTGGGTCAACGAGGTGACCCCCGAGGTGCTGGCCGCCATGTGCGACACCGAGTCGCCACAGGGCATCGCCGCCGTCTGTCGCGCCGTGGACCGGCCGCTGACCGACGTCCTTGGAGACCTGCCCTCCGACGCCCTCGTCTGCGTCCTGACCAACGTGCGCGACCCCGGCAACGCCGGCACCGTCATCCGGGGGGCCGACGCGGCCGGCGCCGACGCCGTCATCGTCAGCGACGCCAGCGTCGACATCTACAACAGCAAGGTCGTCCGCTCGACCGTCGGCTCGCTGTGGCACCTGCCGATCTCGGTCGGCGCCACCGTGCCGGAGATCCTCGCGGCCCTGCGGTCCCGGGGCGTCCGGCTGCTCGCCGCAGACGGTGCCGGAACCACCCTGCTGCACGACGCCGACCTGTCGGGCGCCCACGCCTGGGTCATGGGCAACGAGGCCTGGGGCCTCCCGGTCGAGGTGCGCCAGGAGTGCGACGACGTCGTCCGCGTGCCCATCCACGGCCACGCCGAGTCGCTCAACCTCGCCATGGCGGCGACGATCTGCCTCTACGCCTCGGCCGAGGTGCGTCGGACCAGCCGCTGAGGGCGTCCGGTCTCGAGCGGGCACGAGCGGACGCGCGGACACAGCTGAGGCTGCGGACGACGGCGCCGTCCCTGATGTCCTTGATGTCCACAATGTCTTGGATGTCGTGAAGGGCCCGTCACCCTGTCACCGGGGGACCGGTGGCTATCCTCGGGCCATGACCTCCGTCGACGGGCCCGGTGCGCTGCGGCCCGGGGCGGCGACGGACCCCGTCGCCGAGATGGCCGAGCTGCTGCCCGACGGGCTGGTCGTCGTCGGGAGCGACCGGCGCATCCACTTCGCCAATGCCGAGGCGTTGCGCATCCTCGACTGCGAGGCCTCCGCCCTCGTGGGACGGCCGCTCTCCGACGGCCTGCCCCTCACCGACAAGTACGGCCGCGACTGGTGGGCCCACAGCGACCCGTGGAACGGTCCGGCGAGCCGCCCCGGGCACCGCGAGAAGCTCCTCGTCGCCCCGAAGGGCCACGACGTCCTCGTCACGGCCCGCTACCTCAGGTCCGACGGCGGCCACACCGTCGAACGCGTCGTTCTCGGCCTCCGCGACGCCGAGGACCGCATGCGCGCCGAGCGCGACCAGGCCACGGTGCTCTCGACGGTCGCACACGAGCTGAGGGCGCCCCTGACGTCGGTCACGGGCTTCACCAGCAGCCTGCTGCGGCGCTGGGACCGCTTCTCCGACGAGCAGAAGCGCCTCATGATCGAGACGATCGAGTCCGACGCGACCCGCCTGACGCGGCTCATCACCGAGCTGCTCGACATCTCCCGGCTCGACTCGGACAGCCTGAACCTCCGCCTCGGCCCGGTCGACCTGCACGACCTGCTGACGACCCACGTCGTGCGCTACGAGCTCGGGCGCTCCACCGGCACCGTCGAGCTGCGTCTCGGTGGACTGGCCCGTGAGCACGGGCTGCCTCCCATGTGGGCCGACACCGACCGCCTCGAGCAGATCTTCTTCAACCTCATCGAGAACGGCCTGCTCCACGGTGCCGGCAAGGTCACGGTGACCCTCGACCGCGCCGGGGCTCTCGGCGACGCACCCAAGTCGGTGGTCGTGGAGGTCGAGGACGAGGGGGACGGCATACCCCCGTCCGACCGCGAGAAGATCTTCGGCCGCTTCTGGCACGGGCCGTCCAACGCGAGCACGGGCCTCGGCCTCTACGTCGTGCGGGGGCTCGTCGAGGCCCACGGCGGCTCGGTGCACGTCACCGACGGCGAGACCGGTGGAGCGCGCTTCGTCGTCGCCCTCCCGGCGGGTCTCCCCGCCGTCGTCGGCAGCTGAGCCACCGCCCCGGCGGGACGCTCGGCCGGCCACGCCGGGCGCGCCCCTAGACTGGGCAACCGCACGACAGCCACCGAGAACCCGAGCGAGAGCAGCGAACGCACGCCGATGTCCGGACCCAACACGAACTACGACCCGGTCGAGGTCTCCGCGCTCGACCCGGCGAACGTCGATGCCGCGGTGCAGGAGGCGCTGACCGCCATCGCGGCGGCCGCCTCCCTCGACGACCTCAAGGCCGTGCGCATCGCGCACCAGGGGGAGAAGAGCCCGCTGGCCCTCGCCAACCGCGAGATCGGCGCGCTCCCGCCCAGCGCCAAGGCCGAGGCCGGCAAGCGTGTCGGTCAGGCCCGTGGCCGCGTGGCGCAGGCGCTCAGCGCCCGCCAGGCCGAGCTCGAGGCCGAGCGTGACGAGCGCATCCTCGTCGAGGAGCGGGTCGACGTGACCATCCCGGCGCTGCGTCGCCAGCTCGGCGCGCGCCACCCCATCGAGCTCGTCGCGCAGCGCCTCGTCGACGCCTTCGTCGGGATGGGCTGGGAGGTCGCGGAGGGTCCGGAGCTCGAGAGCGAGTGGCTCAACTTCGACGCGCTCAACCTCGGGCCGGACCATCCGGCCCGGCAGATGCAGGACACCTTCTTCCTCGACCCGGTCGACTCCGGGCTCGTGCTGCGCACGCAGACCTCCCCGGTGCAGATCCGGACGATGCTCGAGAAGGAGCCGCCGATCTACATCGTGGCCCCGGGCAAGGTCTTCCGCACCGACGACCTCGACGCGACGCACACGCCGGTCTTCCACCAGATCGAGTGCCTCGCCATCGACAAGGGCCTGACGATGGCCCACCTGCGCGGCGCGCTCGACGCGTTCGTCCGCATCATGTTCGGCGAGGAGACGCGCACCCGCGTCCGGGCCAACTACTTCCCGTTCACCGAGCCCAGCATGGAGACCGACTTCCTCTGCTTCGCCTGCCACGGCGAGGAGACCTGGGGGAGCGCCGAGCCGTGCCGCACCTGCGGCGGCTCGGGCTGGATCGAGCTCGGCGGCTCCGGCATGGTCAACCGCAAGGTGCTGCGCACTTGCGGCATCGATCCCGACGTCTACTCCGGGTTCGCGTTCGGGCTGGGCATCGAGCGGGCGCTCCAGCTGCGTCACGGGGTCCAGGGGATGCACGAGATCGTCGAGGGCGACGTCCGCTTCTCGCAGCAGTTCGGGATGGGGGTCTGACATGCGTATGCCGCTCAGCTGGCTCGCCGAGTACACCGACCTCGCGCCCGGGGCCCGGGGTGCCGACGTGGCCGCCAGCCTCGTGCGCGTCGGCCTCGAGGAGGAGGACCTCCACGGTGGCGACATCACGGGTCCGCTCGTCGTGGGCCGGGTCCTGTCCTTCGAGCTCGAGCCGCAGAAGAACGGCAAGACGATCCGCTGGTGCACTGTCGACGTCGGCCAGAACGGCCAGATGCTGACCGAGGGCAAGCACCAGGAGATCGTCTGCGGCGCCCACAACTTCGAGGTCGGTGACCTCGTCGTCTGCGTCCTGCCCGGCGCCGTGCTGCCCGGTGGCTTCGCCATCGCCGCGCGCAAGACCTACGGACACGTCTCCAACGGCATGATCTGTGCCGAGGACGAGATCGGTCTGGGTCACGACCACGAGGGCATCATCGTGCTCAGCCGCCTGCTGGGCGACGAGAAGGTCGCGACGGTGCAGCCGGGCGACGACGCCATCGCGCTGCTCGGTCTCGGTGAGGAGACCGTCGAGACCAACGTGACGCCCGACCGCGGCTACTGCTTCTCGGTGCGGGGCCTGGCCCGCGAGTACTGGCACGCCCAGGGCAGCCCCGAGGGCGGCTACCGCGACCCGGCCGACATCGCGGCGCCGGGGGCCAACACCGGTGGCTACGCCGTCGAGCTCAAGGACGACTCGCCGATCGAGGGCAACGACGGCTGCGACCGCTACGTCGCCCGCATCGTGCGCGGCATCGACCCGACGCGCCCGTCGCCGGCGTGGATGAGCAAGCGGCTGACGCAGATGGGCATGCGGCCGATCTCGCTCGCCGTCGACGTCACCAACTACGTCATGCTCGCGCTCGGCCAGCCGTTGCACGCCTTCGACGTCGACCGGCTGTCCGGTTCGATCGTCGTGCGGCGGGCCCGCGGCGGCGAGAAGCTGACGACGCTCGACGACGTCGAGCGCACCCTGCACCCCGACGACCTGCTCATCACCGACGGCGGCGAGCAGCCGCTCGCCATCGCCGGCGTCATGGGCGGGGCGCCCTCCGAGGTGTCCGACTCGACGACCGACGTCCTCATCGAGTCGGCGCACTTCGACCCGACGACGGTCGCCCGCTCCTCCCGCCGGCACCGGCTCATCACCGAGGCGTCCAAGCGGTTCGAGCGCGGGGTCGACCCCAAGGTCACGGCTGCGGCGGCGCAGCTCGCCGTCGACCTGCTCGTCGAGCACGGTGGCGGCACCGTCGACGACGGCGTGACCGACGTCGACCGCACGACGGAGCGCACGGCATACCTCCTCGACGTCACCGAGCCGGCGCGCATCGTGGGCGTCGACTACCCGCGCGAGCGCGTCGTCGGCATCCTGCGCGACCTCGGCTGCCGGGTCGACGAGTCCGGCGACGGCACCGACGACACGCACGTGCTCGTCACGCCCCCCTCGTGGCGTCCCGACCTCGTCGACGCACCCGACTACGCGGAGGAGGTCGCGCGGATCGACGGCTACAACAACATCCCGTCGATCACCCCGACCCCCAGCGACGGCCGCGGTCTGACGCACGAGCAGAAGGCCCGCCGGGTCGTCGCCGACGCCCTCGCCGGCGCCGGCCTGACCGAGGTCCTCAGCTACCCGTTCGTCTCCGAGGAGCTCGCCGACCAGCTCATGCTGCCTGCCGACGACGACCGTCGGCACGCCGTCCGGCTCGCGAACCCGCTGTCCGAGGAGCGGCCGCTGCTGCGCACGTCGATCCTCGCGAGCCTCGTCGACACGTTGCGCCGCAACGTCGCCCGTGGCCACAAGGACGTCGCGGTCTACGAGCTGGGACTCGTCTTCCGACCGGGGGGCGCCATCGGCACCGCGCCGATCCCGGGGGTGGCCTCCCGCCCTGACGCCGAGACGCTCGACCGGCTGTATGCCGCAGTGCCCGACCAGCCGCGCCGCGCCGGCATCCTCGCGACGGGCCAGGCGGAGCACGCGGGCTGGTGGGGTCCGGGACGCGCCGCCGACTGGAGCGACATGGTCGCTGCCGTGCAGACGGCGGCCGCGGCCCTCGCGGTGCCGGTCGTCGTCGCCAACGACCCGGGCCATGCCCCGTGGCACCCGGGTCGCTGCGCGCGGGTCACGCTCGCCGACGGCACCCTCGTCGGCCACGCGGGTGAGCTGCACCCGAAGGTCGTCGCCGCCCTCGACCTGCCGCCGCGCACGGTGGCGGCGGAGTTCGACGTCGACGTGCTCGTGGCCGCCAGTGCCGAGCCCGTCCAGGCCCGCGCGTTCTCGTCGTTCCCGCCGGCGATGACCGACATCGCGCTGCTCGTCGCGTCCGACGTGGCCGCCGCCGACGTCGAGGCCGCCCTGCGCTCCGGCGCGGGGGAGTCCCTCGAGTCGGTCGTCCTCTTCGACGTCTACGAGGGGGAGCGCATCGAGGCGGGGCATCGTTCCCTCGCCTACCGCCTGACCTTCCGGGCGGCCGACCGCACGCTGACGACCGACGAGGTCAACGGGTTCCGCGACGCGGCGGCGGTGGCCGCGGCCACGGCGACGGGGGCCGTTCAGCGCTGAGACCCTGAATGCACGAATATGCATTGATGTGTATAGTCATGCATTGTGATCAGGGCAGCAGTGGCGGGGGCGAGCGGCTACGCCGGAGGAGAGATCCTCCGGCTGCTGCTCGCCCACCCGCAGTTCGAGGTCGGGGCCGTCACGGCCGCCAGCAGTGCGGGTGAGCGACTCGGGGGCGTCCACCCGCACCTGGTCCCGCTCGCGGACCGCGTGATCGAGCCGACGACCGTCGACACGCTGGCCGCCCACGACGTCGTGTTCCTCGCGCTGCCACACGGTCACTCGGGTGCCCTTGCCGCACAGCTGCCCGAGGAGGTCGTCGTCATCGACTGCGGCGCGGACTTCCGCCTCGAGTCCGAGTCGGCCTGGACCTCCTTCTACGACACGGGGTATGCCGGGTCGTGGCCCTACGGCCTCCCCGAGCTCCCCGGGCCGGCCGGCTCGGTGCAGCGCCAGAGGCTCGCCGGTGCACGCCGCATCGCCGTCCCCGGCTGCTACCCGACCGGCATTTCGCTCGCGCTGGCGCCCGGCTTCGCGGCCGGTCTGCTCGAGGCGCAGGACGTCGTCGTCGTCGCGGCCTCCGGCACCTCCGGCGCGGGCAAGTCCCTCAAGCCCCACCTGCTGGGCAGCGAGGTGATGGGCTCGATGTCGCCCTACGGCGTCGGCGGCGGCCACCGGCACACCCCGGAGATCGAGCAGAACCTCTCTCGCGCTGCGGGAGAGCCGGTCACGGTCTCGTTCACGCCGACCCTGGCGCCGATGCCCCGGGGGATCCTCGCCACGTGCACGGCGCGCCTGCGTCCGGGCGTTGACCCCGCTGCGGTTCGCGCCGCCTGGGAGTCGGCCTACTTCGACGAGCCCTTCGTCCACCTCCTGCCCGAGGGTTCCTGGCCCGCGACGGCCTCGGTCGTCGGCAGCAACCACGTGCAGCTCCAGGTCGCCGTCGACGAACGGCTCGGCCGCGTCGTCGTCGTGTCGGCCATCGACAACCTCACCAAGGGCACCGCGGGTGCAGCCGTGCAGTGCGCCAACCTCGCCCTGGGCCTCGAGGAGACCCTCGGCCTTCCCATCGCAGGAGTCGCGCCGTGAGCGCTCGTCCGACCGTCCACCTCCCCGCCGGCTTCCGGGCCTCCGGTGTCACCGCCGGCCTCAAGGCGAGCGGCACCCCCGACCTCGCGCTCGTCGTCAACGACGGCCCCGACCACCACGCGGCCGCGGTCTTCACGACCAACCGCGTCGAGGCGGCGCCGGTGACGTGGTCGCGCCAGGTCGTCGCCGACGGCCGCGTCGACGCCGTCGTCCTCAACTCCGGCGGCGCGAACGCCTGCACGGGGACGCAGGGCTTCCTCGACACGCACCGCACGGCGGAGCACGTCGCCGAGGTCCTCGGGGTCTCGGCCGGCGACGTGGTCGTCTGCTCGACGGGTCTCATCGGCGAGCTGCTGCCGATGGACAAGATCACCTCCGGTGTCGACGCCGCGGCCGCAGCGCTCTCCCCGCAGGGCCACGAGGCCGCCGCGGTCGCGATCAAGACGACCGACACGGTGCACAAGGTGGCCGCCCACGCCGGCGCAGGCTGGTCGGTCTCGGGCCTGGCCAAGGGCGCGGGCATGCTCGCCCCTGCCCTCGCGACGATGCTCGTCGTGCTGACCACCGACGCGGTCGTCGAGCAGCACGACCTCGACGCGGCCCTGCGCGCGGCGACCGCGGTCTCGTTCGACCGCATCGACTCCGACGCCTGCATGTCGACCAACGACACGGTCGTCGTCCTCGCGTCGGGCGCCTCCGGGGTAGCCGTCGACCGTGGGGACCTCACCGAGGCGCTGACGGGTGTCTGCTCCGACCTCGCCCGGCAGCTCATCGCCGATGCGGAGGGCGCCGCCCACGACATCGCGATCGAGGTGGCGGGCGCCGCGAGCGTCGAGGACGCGCTCGAGGTGGCCCGCGCCGTGGCCCGCAACAACCTCTTCAAGTGCGCGATCTTCGGCAACGACCCGAACTGGGGGCGCGTGCTCGCCGCGGTCGGCACGACCCGCGCGGACTTCGACCCGGCCACCCTCGACGTGACGATGAACGGCGTCCAGGTCTGCCGGTCGGGCGGCGTCGGGCAGGACCGCACCCTCGTCGACCTCACGGCGCGAGAGGTGCACGTCCTCGTAGACCTGCACGCCGGCGCCGAGACGGCCACGATCTGGACCAACGACCTGACCCACGACTACGTCCACGAGAACTCGGCCTACAGCACATGAGCAGCCCCACGACCCCGGACAGCGCGACGAGCACGACCCCGCCGGGTGGTGACCGTCCGGCCGACCTGCGCGGTCTCATCGACGCCGCCGCGATCCGGGTCGCGGCGGGCAAGGCCGCGACCCTCGTCGAGGCGCTGCCGTGGCTCGAGCGGTTCCGTGGCGCGCTCGTCGTCGTCAAGTACGGCGGCAACGCCATGCTCGACGACGAGCTCAAGGCCGCCTTCGCCGAGGACATCGCCTTTCTGCGGTATGCCGGCCTGCGCCCCGTCGTCGTGCACGGAGGGGGTCCGCAGATCAAGACGATGCTCGAGCGCGTCGGCCTCGTGAGCGAGTTCAAGGGTGGCCTGCGCGTCACGACCCCCGAGGTCATGGACGTCGTGCGGATGGTCCTCACCGGGCAGGTGGGGCGCGAGCTCGTCGGCCTGCTCAACCAGCACGGACCGATCGCCGTGGGACTCTCGGGTGAGGACGCCGCCCTGCTGGGCGCGCGCCGCCGCGGCACCGTCGTCGACGGCGAGGAGGTCGACCTCGGTCTCGTCGGCGACGTCGAGAGCGTCAACCCCTCGGCGATCCTCGACATCCTCGATGCCGGCCGCGTGCCGGTCGTCTCCACCGTCGCCCCGGACCTCGACGTCGAGGGGCAGGTGCTCAACGTCAACGCCGACACGGCCGCGGCCGCGATCGCCGTCGCGCTCGGGGCCGAGAAGCTCGTGGTGCTCACCGACGTCGAGGGCATCTACGCCGGCTGGCCCGACCGCAGCTCGCTGCTCTCGACGATCACCCTGAGCGCTGCCCGCGAGCTGCTCTCGCGCGTCGACCACGGCATGGTGCCCAAGCTCGAGGCCTGCATCCGCGCCGTCGAGGGCGGGGTGCCGCAGACGCACGTCGTCGACGGACGCAAGCCGCACTCGATCCTGCTCGAGATCTTCACCGACGAGGGGATCGGCACCATGGTGCTGCCCGACATCACCGGGTCCGAGCCCGCCCCCGCGGTCCCTGCGACCGACGCGAACCCCGAGGAGACCCCGTGAGCGCGGGCGACGACCTGCTCGGCCGCTACGCCGGCGCCATGGTCCAGGTCTTCGGCATGCCCCAGCTCGTGCTCGCCTCGGGTCACGGGTGCTGGGTCACCGACGTCGACGGCAGGCGCTACCTCGACCTGCTGTCCGGCATCGCCGTCAACGCCCTGGGCCACGGTCACCCGGCCCTCGTGCAGGCGGTCGCCAAGCAGGCCGAGTCGGCGATCCACGTCTCGAACTTCTTCACCTCCGAGCCGGCCATCGCCCTGGCCGAGCGGCTCCTCGCGATCGCGGACGCCCCCGACGGGTCGGGCGTCTTCTTCGCCAACTCCGGCGCCGAGGCCACCGAGGCCGCGATCAAGCTCTCGCGCCGCACCGGACGCAGCCGCATCGTCGCCCTCGAGGGCTCCTTCCACGGACGCACGACCGGGGCCCTCGCCCTGACGCACAAGGCCGCCTACCGCGAGCCGTTCGAGCCCCTCATCCCCGGGGTGGTCTTCGTGCCGCCCAACGACGCCGATGCGCTGCGCGCGGCCGTCGACGACAGCACCGCAGCCCTCTTCGTCGAGCCGGTGCAGGGAGAGGCCGGGGTCCGGGAGCTGACGGCCGACTACCTGCGGCTGGCGCGAGAGCTGACGAGCGCGCACGGCGCACTGCTCGTCGTCGACGAGATCCAGACCGGGGTCGGCCGCACGGGTGACTGGTTCGCCCACCAGGCCGCCGGCATCGTGCCCGACGCGATGACGCTGGCGAAGGGCCTCGGCGGCGGCGTGCCGATCGGCGCCCTCGTCACCTTCGGGCCCGAGGCCACGACCCTGCTCACGGCGGGCCAGCACGGCACGACCTTCGGCGGCAACCCGCTGGCGTGCGCCGCGGGCCTCGCCGTGCTCGACACGATCGAGCGCGACCACCTGCTCGGGCACGTGCGAGAGGTCGGGGCCCTGCTCGACCACCTCGAGGTCGACGGCGTGGTGGGCACCCGGGGAAGGGGGCTGCTCCGCGCGATCGAGCTGGACGGCATACCTGCTCCCGCCGTCATGGCGGCGGCCCGCGAGGCGGGCTTCATCGTCAACGCCGTCACCCCGACCGCGCTGCGCCTGGCGCCCCCGCTCGTCATCTCCGAGGACGAGCTGCAAGGCTTCCTCGACGCGCTCCCGTCGATCCTCGAGGCCGCCCGGGCGGCAGGGGAGGCGGCGCCGTGAGCCGCACCCAGCGCCAACGCCGCATCGCCGCGCTCCTCGGGGCCCACGAGGTGCACAGCCAGGGCGAGCTGTCCGACCTGCTCGCCGCCGAGGGCACCGAGGTGACGCAGGCGACGCTCTCGCGCGACCTCGTCGAGCTCGGCGCCGTCAAGGTGAGGCGCGGGCGCGCGCTCGTGTATGCCGTCCCCGGCGAGGGCGGTGAGGTGGCCGCGGTGGGCTCCATCGGCGATGCCGCCTCGGCCCGGCTGCGGCGCACCTGCGAGGAGCTGCTCGTGTCGGCCGTCGCCGCGGTCAACCTCGTCGTGCTGCGCACTCCACCCGGAGCCGCCAACTACCTCGCGTCGGCCATCGACCAGGCGCGCGACCCCGGAGTGGTCGGCACGATCGCCGGCGACGACACGATCCTGCTCGTCACCGACGGCGCCGAGCAGGCGACCGCGGTGGCCGAGCGTCTGCAGTCCCTCGCCGGCACGCGAGACTGAGCCCTGAGCCGGCCGCCGTGGAGGCGCAGCCAACTCGAACCCGACGACGACGCCGACCACGGTGACGACGCTGACCACGCTGACCACGCACGAGGAGAACCCGCGATGACCGACCCGACCCGCACCAGCGCCACCGAGGCCAGCGACGTCACCGAGGGCGCCGGGAGCGCTGCGGGGGCACCGGCCCGAGTGAGCCTGTGGGGCGGTCGCTTCGCGGGCGGCCCGGACCAGGCGCTCGCGGCACTGTCCAAGAGCACCCACTTCGACTGGCGCCTCGCGCCGCAGGACATCGCGGGCTCGCGGGCCCACGCCCGCGTGCTCCACTCGGCCGGACTGCTGTCCGCCGAGCACCTCACCGGGATGCTCGAGGGTCTCGACGCGCTCGAGGCCGACGTCCTCTCCGGCGCGTTCACGCCCGCAGAGGACGACGAGGACGTCCACACCGCCCTCGAGCGCGGGCTCATCGAACGCGTCGGCACCGACCTCGGTGGCCGCCTGCGCGCCGGACGGTCGCGCAACGACCAGGTCGCGACCCTCTTCCGGATGTACCTCCGTGAGCACGCGCGCGTCGTCGGCGGCCTCGTCCTCGACGTCGTCGACGCCCTCGTGGGCCAGGCCGGCCGGCACCTCGGGGTCGCGATGCCGGGCCGCACCCACCTGCAGCACGCCCAGCCCGTGCTGCTCTCGCACCACCTGCTCGCCCACGCCTGGGCACTGCTGCGCGACGTCGACCGGCTGCGCGACTGGGACGTCCGGGCCGACGCCTCGCCCTACGGCTCCGGTGCCCTCGCCGGCTCGTCGCTCGGACTCGACCCCGAGGCCGTCGCCCACGACCTCGGGTTCGCCCGTGCCGTCGAGAACTCCATCGACGGCACGGCCTCTCGGGACTTCGTCGCGGAGTTCTCGTTCGTGTCGGCCATGACGGCCGTCGACATCTCGCGGATCGCCGAGGAGGTCGTGCTCTGGGCGACGAAGGAGTTCTCCTTCGTCACGCTGCACGACTCGTACTCCACGGGGTCGAGCATCATGCCGCAGAAGAAGAACCCCGACGTCGCGGAGCTGGCCCGGGGCAAGGCGGGTCGTCTCGTCGGTGACCTCGCGGGCCTGCTGACCACGCTCAAGGCGCTCCCGCTCGCCTACAACCGTGACCTGCAGGAGGACAAGGAGCCGGTCTTCGACGCCGTCGACACGCTCGAGGTCCTGCTGCCGGCGTTCTCGGGGATGGTCGACACGCTGACGTTCAACACCGAGCGGCTCGAGTCGCTGGCGCCTCAGGGCTTCGCCCTCGCCACCGACATCGCGGAGTGGCTGGTGCGGCAGGGAGTCCCGTTCCGGGTCGCCCACGAGGTCGCCGGCGCGTGCGTCCGTGAGTGCGAGCCGCGCGGCATCGAGCTGTGGGACCTGACGGACGAGGACTTCGCGCGCATCAGCGAGCACCTGACGCCGGAGGTGCGTTCCGTGCTGTCCGTCGAGGGGTCCCTCGCGTCGCGCGACGCCGCCGGGGGCACGGCGCCCGTCCGGGTGGCCGAGCAGCTCGCGGCGGCGCGAGTCCGTCTGGCCGACGCGCGCGCCTGGACGTCCACGGCTGTCTGACGCGGCGGTTAGCGTGTCGTCGGTGAGTCCCGTCGACGCCCGGCTGCCCCGCGAGTTCTTCGCCCGACCGTCGGTCGAGGTCGCGCCCGACCTGCTCGGTCGTCACCTGTCGTTCGGCGGGGTCGTGCTGCGCCTGACCGAGCTCGAGGCGTATGCCGGTGAGGTCGATCCCGGGTCGCACGCCTTCCGGGGGGAGACGCCGCGCGCCCGCCCGATGTTCGGGCCGGCCGGGTTCACCTACGTCTACTTCACCTACGGGCACCACTGGTGCGTCAACCTCGTCGTCGGGCAGGAGGGTTCGGCATCGGCCGTCCTCGTGCGCGCCGGAGAGGTCGTGGCGGGGCACGACCTCGTCCGCTCCCGCCGCGGTCCCGTGCGCGAGCGTGACTGGGCCCGCGGCCCGGGACGCCTCGGTCAGGCGCTCGCCATGACGAAGGAGCACACCGGCCGCGACTTCTGCCGGCCCCTCGTCGGGGAGCCCATCGACCTCGTCGTGTCCGAGGGCGAGCCGGTCGACCCGGAGCGCGTGCGCGTCGGGCCGCGGGTGGGGGTCAGCGGACCCGGGGGAGACGGGGACGCCTTTCCCTGGCGCTTCTGGGTCGACGGCGACCCGAGCGTGTCGACCTACCGTCCAGGCGTCGTGCGCAGACGCCGCACGTGAGGCGGCTGCCGCGGTCGTTCTTCCGGCGGCCGGTGCTGGAGGTGAGCGCCGACCTGCTCGGGCGGCACCTGGCCCACGGCGGCGTCACCGTGCGGGTCACCGAGACGGAGGCGTATGCCGGCCTCGTCGACCCCGCGTCGCGCGTGCTGAGCCGCCCGACCGCCCACAACGCGCCGGTCTTCGGGGCACCCGGCCACGCGTTCGTCTACTTCACCTACGGACACCACTGGATGCTGTGTCTGGTGACGGGCGAGGTCGGCGTCCCCGAGGTGGTGCTCGTGCGGGCGGGGGAGGTCGTCGACGGTCACGAGGTCGCCGCCGCCCGACGACCCGGTGTCCGCGAGCGGGACTGGTGCCGGGGTCCGGGACGACTGACGAGCACGCTCGGGGTGACCGGTGCCCTCTCGGGGGTCGACCTCTGCGACCGCGACTCGCCGGTCGCTGTCGGTCACGGACAGGGCCTCGGCCACGAGCCGGACGGGCTGCTCCGTACCGGACCCCGTGTCGGTGTCAGCGGTCCGGGCGGCGACGGCACGGCCTACCCGTGGCGGTTCTGGGTCGACGGCGACCCGACGGTGTCGCCGTATCGACCGGGCGTGGTGCGTCCGAGGCGCTGACGCCCGGCATGCGGGACCGCGGGGTACTCGGTGGCCCGCGCCCGACGGCATACGGCAGGCTGTGTCCCGGTGGGCAGGGAGCCCGCCGGGACGAGAGGACACCGATACCCGTGACGGACATCTTCGACGAGCTGCAGTGGCGCGGCCTGGTGGCACAGTCCACCGACGAGGCGGCGCTGCGCGAAGCACTCGCGAAGGGACCCCTCACGCTCTATTGCGGGTTCGACCCCACCGCGCCGTCGCTGCACTTCGGCAACCTCGTCCAGCTCGTGGTGCTGCGGCACTTCCAGCGCGCCGGCCATCGGGTCATCTGCCTCGTCGGCGGGTCCACCGGTCTCATCGGCGACCCGAAGCCGACGTCCGAACGGGTGCTGAAGACCAAGGAGCAGACGGCCGCGAACGTCGCGCGCATCGAGGCCCTCGTGCAGCCGTTCCTCGACTTCGAGGGCGACAACCCGGCGATCCTCGTCGACAACCTGGACTGGACGGCGTCCCTGACGGCACTCGACTTCCTGCGCGAGGTCGGCAAGCACTTCCGGGTCAACCAGATGATCAAGAAGGACGCCATCGCGACCCGGCTCGAGAGCAACGAGGGGATCTCCTACACCGAGTTCAGCTACCAGCTGCTCCAGGGGCTCGACTACCTCCACCTCTTCCGCGAGTTCGGCTGCACGCTGCAGACCGGGGGCAGCGACCAGTGGGGCAACCTCACCGCGGGCGTCGACCTGATCCACCGTGCCGAGGGGGAGGCGGTGCACCTGCTCACCACCCCGCTGCTCACCGATGCGGCCGGCAACAAGTTCGGCAAGTCCGAGGGCAACGCGGTGTGGCTGAGCGCCGACATGACCAGCGCCTACGCCTTTTACCAGTACTTCCTCAACATCGAGGACGCCTCGGTGGTGCAGCTGCTCAAGGTCTTCACCGACCGTTCGGTGGAGGAGGTCGCCGAGCTCGAGCGCCAGGTCGCCGAGGAGCCCTTCCGTCGTGCGGCGCAGAAGACGCTGGCTGCCGACATCACGACGCTCGTGCACGGCAAGTCCGCGACGGAGTCCGTGCAGGCGGCCTCCGAGGCACTCTTCGGCAAGGGGGACCTCGGCGGCCTCGACGCCCAGACCCTGGGTGACGCCACCTCCGAGCTCCCCGGAGCGGAGGTCGCCGTGGGGACGTCAGTCGTGGACGCGCTCGTGGCGGTCGGCCTCGTCGACTCACGCAACAACGCCAGGCGTGCGATCGGCGAGGGCGGGGCGTCGCTCAACAACGTCAAGCTGACCGACCCCGAGCGCGTGCTGGGGGAGGACGACTTCCTGCACGGCACGGTCGCCGTCATCAAGCGTGGACGACGCAACCTCGCGGCGGCCCGCCGGGCGTGATCCGTGCGTGAGGCTGGCTCAGGACGAGCTCGTCGTGACTGCTCGAAGAGCGGATCCCGTTGCAGCACAACGGGATCCGCTCTTCTTGCGTGCACGGGCCGGTCCGGGCGGCGTGGATTTGTGTTTGCCGGGAGGGCCGCGTTAATGTTCTCTTCGTCAGCCCGACAGGGAGGAACGGACGCCACCGCGGAGCGAGTGATCGCGAGCGAAGTTGGCCGGTCCCGGGGTTGACGAGATGGTCTGGGGCACCTGACGCAGTCGGGTAGCCTTGGAGTGCAGGAACCGCCCGTTCTGAGCTGGTCGTCCGGATCGCCCCGATGGGGCTGATCGCGGGTTTGACTGGCCGGGGCAAGGCGGGTAAGTTTGAAGGGTTGCCCCTGAGGCCTCCTCGTTGAGGTGGTTGATGGTGCGTGTCCGATTCTTGAGAACTCAACAGCGTGTCAAAAATCGATGCCAATTACCTCGTGCCGAGGTCTGCATCGCTTCCTGTTCGGGGAGTGGGTGTGGTGTTTCGGAACGAATTATCCTTTGGTTGAAACTGAATGATCAACTCTTTTTGAGCTGGTTGTTCGACTTCAGTCAGGTTTTCGAGCCCTTCATGGGTTCAAAGTTTGCCCGTCTCCTTTTCGGGGGTGGGTGTTTGAACATCAACGGAGAGTTTGATCCTGGCTCAGGACGAACGCTGGCGGCGTGCTTAACACATGCAAGTCGAACGGTGACGATCAAGCTTGCTTGGTCTGATCAGTGGCGAACGGGTG